>JBPCLK010000134.1:0-24190 GCA_051003355.1 Chthoniobacterales bacterium
GGGCAATACCCTGCCGCCGCTTTTCAGCTCCTTCACTCGAGTCGCGCTCTTTGTCGGGCTGGCGTTGCTGCTCTCGCATCGGGCCGGGTTCCATCTTCGCGAGCTCTGGTCTCTCTCCGTCGGTACCCAGATCTTTCAGGCCTGTCTCAGGCTCTACCTCCTCTGGCGCGAACTGAGGAAAAAGCTCAGCTTTACCCCCGCGACCGCCCAAAGTCCCGGCATCGCTCCCGCCTGAACCGGAGACCGCGAGACCTCTAAGTCGCGATGACCGGGTGGCGCCGCGCAGCCGATAATATTAGAGACTATTGGTAAGCCTTTAGCAGGGTGGGAACGTCTGCTCCTGGGACGCCCATACCCTTGAGAGTCCCTGCGTCAAAAGCTCCGCCATCGCTTTCCTTGACCTTCCAGCTTGATCCGGTCCGGTGCAGCACTACGGAAAGATCGCTTTCGTCGGAATAGGCGGTGCAAAGAGCCCAATCGTGGGAGACGGAGACGTGCAAGACTTTACCAAACTTTTTCGACACCACCTGACGCACTTGCTGGACATCCTTTGGGTTACCCAAATCTCCGGCCAAGGTCGGAATTACAAGGCAGAGGAGAGTAAGGGAAACTGCAACGGTGATGTATCGGCGTAATAGTCTCATAGCGATGCAGCGTGAGGCCCCGATGTTCCCTTGTCAAAATGGTTTCTGGCGAAGTTTCCTTCTATCTAAGGTAGTCGCCAGGGTCGCGTCTCTGGCTTCGCCTCCTTCACTGCCGACTTGGCGCTTTCTCCCGCGCTGCCCCTTGCCGAGGAGTGCCCTTGCCGCGCGATAATTAGCCCCGTGCTCTTTCGCGTGGGCACGCGCCCAACGGTGCGGCCGACGACGTAGAGATTCTCTGCAGTTCCAGCGCTTGGGCAACACGCTGCCGCTCCTTTTCAGCTCCTTTATCCGAGTTGCCCTCTTTGTTGTGCTGGTGCTGCTACTCTCGTACCGGGCCGGGTTCCAGATATTGGGCGCAGGAAGGGGTAGTGCAAGAATTGATAGTGAGCGCAGTGAAGGCGCTCGACCCGATTTTCGTATCCGGGCGCGGCTAGACTTATCTGCTGCTTGGAAGTTTGGCGCGTACGATGAATGCGTGCCCGTTGCCAGAGTTATCGTTGTAATTGCCGCAAATTAAGCCTCGGTCGTTGAGGCCATTGAAGGTCGTAAAACCCGTCGAGCCTGGATAGTCAAAGACCGCGAATTGATGGGAAGAGTAGAACAAGAACCCATGGATCAATACTCCATCAGACTCCAAAGCTTCACCTACCATACGTCCATGGTCGTCGATTCCATACAGATAGATATCTGTAAATTCTGCCGGCCGAATTGGCCAGAGCGTGGTTCCATCGACATCCCGCCGGAAACCGAAGACATCTGCCAGCGTAATGGTGAAGCCCGCGGTTTGGTTCAGATCGTTGATCCCGATAGCGTAGGTATAGGTCGATCCCCCGACATTAAAAGTGGTGATCACGCCATCGATGCTCACATAACCCTGCCTGCCGCTGAGCCCGCAGAAGTTGCCCGCGTCGTTCACTCCATTAACGGGGCCGGTGGAGATATCCTCAAAAGCGGAATTCGAATAAAGGAAGCCATGAGCATTCCCGTTAGCGGAGGTAGTGTAAAACCCGCTCACAGTTCCCGTATTGTTGATGCCGGTAAGGACGGTAGCAAATGCCTTCGGGTGCATAATCGGGGCGCTATAACTACCGTCGGCATAGCGAATAAATCCCGCAGACGCACCAGACAGAACTTGGTATGCTCCCGAGACGTCACCACGGTTATTGACTCCGGTGACGTAAGTGTAGATAGCTCCCGGATAGTCAAAGCTGGCCACTATCTCAAATGTGACCGGTGACTCGGCGAGGGTTTGCAGCGAAGGGAGTAACAGAAACACCGTCGCAATCAGAACCAAACGTTGGCTGAGCTTCATCTTTGTCGAATTATCGACTTTGACGTCGCAAGTCAATCCTATTCGTTTTAAGAAATCTCGGCTCTTGATGGTGGGATAACCGGCTGATAGGAAACCGGAGGCCACACCCTTTGACGTTTGTAGCTTGCAAATATGGCAGAACGTCGGGTTTTGCCGAGGCGGCCGCCAAGTCGTTACTTTGGTAACCTCTCTGCTCGACTTGAAGATGAAGTCGGTGATTCGCGTGCGGAAATGGTTAACCGCGGAGAGCGCAGAGGACGCAGGGAAGATGAGAATCCCGATTCTTCTCTGCGAGCTCTGGGTCCTCTGCGGTTCTGAGAATCACTTCACTCGAACGTTTTTGCGGAGGAACGTTGGGACGTCGAGGTCTTGGCCTTCCACGATGGTCGGTTCGCTCTTTTCGAAACGGCCTCGGGTGACCGGCTCGAATTGCATCACCTCCTGACGGGCCTGAGCTTTTTTCTCTTTTTTCGCGAGCTGCTCGGCCGTGACTTCGGGCTGGGCTTCCGGTTCGCGCCGGGGAGCGGGTTTCTTCTTTTCTTTGGGAAGCGGGGTCGGGAGAGAGGCCGTCTCGGTCATGGCCGGCATCGGCGATTCCGGTTCGATCACAGGAGCCGGTTCAGGGATCGGATCGGGTTCAATGTTGGTGAACTCCACGATGTTGGGCACCTCTGCTTCTTCCTCCACCTTGAGAATGGAAACGGGATCTGGTTCCGGTTCGAGGTCCGGCTCCGGTTGTTTCCTTTCGCCCGGCGGTTCTACGATGTGAGGGGCGACCGGTTCCTCTCGGCGGGTGGTGCACGTCGGTGCAACCTGGATGCCGCCGTCCGCCGAAAGCGAGCTGATCAAGGTCACGCTTAGGCGATTGCCCATTTTCCCATCAACCGAGGTGCCGAAGAGAATCTGCGTGTGATCTTCAACGTGGCGGTTGAGTTCGTTCATGACGATCTCGACCTCAGTCAGGGTCATACCGGGACCGCCGGAGATCTGCACGAGTACGGCTTGCGCTTCGGTCAGCATTTTGCCGCGATTCATAAGCGGATTTTTGAGGGCGAGCGCGAGGGCTTCATGAGCGCGGTTGTCGCTATCCGATTCGCCAAAGCCGAAGAGGCAGCGGCTATTCTGGCTGCGCAGAGCGGAAAGGAGTTCGTCGAACCCAATTCTGATGAGGCCCGGCCGCCTAACGACATTAACAATGGCGCGCACGCTTTGACTAATGGTGGTGTCGGCCACGGCGAAGGCCTGGTGGATGCCGGCCTTGGGCAACACGATGTCGCCCATGCGATCGTTCTCGAAGCAGACCACGGCGTCGGCCACGCGCTGTAACTCGCCCAGGGCTTCCATGGCCTGGGCGGTACGGCGTTTGCCCTCGAAGGCGAAAGGCAAAGTAGCGAAGGCCACAACCAAGGCTCCGGTTTCGTGGGCGAGCTGCGCGATCCAGGGCGCAGCGCCGGAACCGGTGCCGCCGCCCAGCCCGGAACAGACGAAGATCAGGCGCGCCCCTTGCATTGCTTCACGCAATTCGTCGGCGGATTCGCAGGCCGCGTTATAGCCCAGCTCCGGATCTCCGCCCGCGCCCAGTCCGCGCGTCGCTTCCCGACCGATTTGTATTTTCCGAGTTGCGACCGAGCTGGCCAGCGATTGCACGTCGGTATTGACCGCGATCATCTCGGCGTGCTCCATGCCGTCGAGCACGATGCGGTCGAGGGCGTTCGCGCCGGCGCCTCCCACACCAATGATTTTGATGGCGAGGTCGTCTTCTCTCTTTTCCGGCAAGCTGTAGTTTCGGCTGAGTTGGATCATGTGTTTGGGCTTTGGTTAGGTGTCAGGTCAAACGAAGGAAAGGGAGGACGGCGACGGCGAAACTTCTGATGCCGTGAAAAAAGCGTCCCAAAATTTTACCGAAACGGCTGCGCGGCTGGCGATCGCCCTGGACGGCTTGGGCATATTTGATCAGACCGATGGCGGAGGAGAATTGCGGATTTTCAAAAGCGCTGGTGAGACCCGACATGCTGTGGGCGTGAGTGACGCGTGCGGGCACGCCGAAAACTTCCTCCGCCAGGTTGTCGATGCCGTTGAGCTGGCTGCACCCGCCCGTGATGAAGATGCCTTCGCCGACGTAATCGAGATAGGGCTCGTCCTCGAGTCGCTTGCGCAGGAGCTCGAAAGTTTCGCGCAGACGCATGTGGATGATGGTGTTGAGCGTCTCGCGCTCCACTTCCTTGCCCGCGAAACCAGAGTCGTCCTTGAGCAGGACGGTTTCGCCCGGGAGGCAATTGCCGAGCACGGTACTGCCTTCTTCGATTTTGAGTTTCTCCGCGCGCGTCATGGGGATGCGCAGTCCCATCGAGATATCGTTGGTGATGTGGTCGCCACCGACGGCCAGCACGCCGCTTTGTTTCACTGCGCCGTCGACATAGAGAATGTAGTCGGTCGTGCCCCCTCCGATATCGATAACCAGCGCGCCGAGGTTCTTCTGATGCGGGGTGAGAACGACCTGAGCGGAGGCGAAAGCGGAGAAGACGACATCTTCGACGTCGAGCGGCAATTCCCGCACGCAGCGGATCGAATTCTTAATTCGGTTGCCGACGCCGTGGATGATGTGGAAATCGGCCTCGAGCCGCCGGCCTAACATTCCCACCGGGCTGAGGACGCCATCCTGTCCGTCGACGTGGTAATTCTGGATGATGGAATGCATGAAGGCGTTTTCTGCCGGGATACTGACTTCACGCGCGTTGATCTTTACGTCCTCGACATCCTCTTCATCGATCTCGTCGCGATCCTCGGGCAGGGTGACGCAGCCGCGATTGTTAAAGCTGCGAATGTGCGAGCCGCTGATGCTGATATAGACGCTGCGAATCATGATATCGCTCTTCTCCTCGGCATCGACGACGGCCTCGTGAATGCATTTCATCGCTGTCTCGAAATCCACGATCTCGCCCTTGCGGACTCCGCGTGAGGGCGCCTGACCTACTCCGAGGATTTTGATCGTGCCGTCGGGTTTTCCCTCGCCGACAACGACGCAGATTTTCGAAGTGCCGATTTCGAGACCGACCATTAAGTTGCTACTAGCCATTACCGTTGTTGCCTTCCTGGTTAAAACGTTGAAGTGGGACCGCCCGCCGCGTCGGCAGAGGTGGTGGACTGGAGTGGAATTTTTTCACGCCCGGGCTGTAGGGAAGGGCCTTTTTCACCGTAGTCGGGCGCACGGCCGTGGCCTTGCGCACTTCGAGTGCTTTCGGCTTGGACTTTACTTCCGTGGGCTCGGATTTGGTCGCCTTGGGTTCTGCCTTCGCTTCCCGCGCGGGCGGGCTGGGCGGAATCATTTCCTCGGCGGGTTCCAGCTCGGAGATCACGGTAGTGACTGGTTGGGCGAAGGTGACCGGAATATTGCGAGCGACGAGCAGATTCACGCTTGCGATCGGCCGGTGATTGTCGTCGCTGTAAACGAGGAATTGCTCGAGGCGCTGCATTTGTTCGGCGAGACGATCGAAGCCGAACAGGGCCTGCATGTGGTTCTTATCCGTGACCAGCAGGCAATAACCCTTGGAGAGATTGACCTCCAGAATCTGAAAGCGCGTCTGCATAAAACTGGTCGTCGTTAGGCGAAGCAGTTCGAGCGCGGCCTTGGCCTCGAACGACTCGACCGCCTTGCCCGGCACGAGCGCTTCGTTCGAGCAGCCGGAGATGAGCGGCAGAGCCAGATAATCGGCCAGCAATTTCTTTTCCTTCATCAAAATCCCGCGGGCATCGACGAGAAACGCGGCATCCGAAGCGAACGGATCGGTCACCGATTTTTCGCTCGTAATCCAGGCGATCGGCTTGCGCTCGACGATATGAATGTCGACTTCGTTAGGCATCTTGCGTTCCACCTGCACCTCGTCCACCTGCGGGAGTTGTTGCAGGCGGTCATGCACCTCGGCGAGGTTGACTTTGAAAATGTTGATTCCTTCCCGTAAATCGGCGGATTCCAAAACCTGATCGCGCTGCAAGGTGCCATCCGTCTGGATTCCGATGGCGGTCAGGCGGTAGTCGGGATTATCGAAAAAAAAGCGACTCAGGCCGGTGCGAACGCCGTAATAAATACCGCCGCAGACGGCGGCTACGAGCGCGATTTTCGACAGGACGACGAGGATGCGGCGATTGCGGTGATGCGAAGCGTGCCGGGCCCGCACCTTCACATCGAGCAAGTGTTGTTGCCGGCGCTGGCGCGTGCTGGAGACGCGGCGATTTGCGACGCGAGGCTGATTTTTGGGCGTAGTCGCTTTCATCGGGAAACAGGACGGGCGGCGAGCGAGAGTTCGATAATGCGAGCGCACAGCTCGGGATAGGGAATCCCGGCCACGCCGGCCGCGTCGGGCAGCAGACTTGTCTCGGTCATGCCGGGAATGGTGTTGATCTCGAGCACGAATGGTTCGTTATGCTCCGACAGCATGACGTCGACGCGCGAATAGACTCTTAGGCCTAACGAGTTCGTGGCCAGCAGAGCGAGATCCTGTATCTTACTGGCAAGTTCCCCTGCCATGGGCGCCGGGCAGACATGTTGCGCGCCGCCGCCGCCGCTTGGGTTGAGAAACGGATACTTGTCGTTGAAGTCGTAGAAACCGCTCTTCGGGATGATCTCCAGAATGGGCAGGGCGAGATCGCCGAGCACGCCGATAGTGAGTTCGCGGCCGGGAATGAACTGTTCGATGAGCAGCTGGTGATCGTATTTTGCCGCCTCCCTGAGCGAGGACGCGATCTCGTTTTCCTCTTTCACGATGTAAATACCGACGGTTGAGCCCTGGCGCGGAGCTTTGATTACGTAAGGCAGCGAGAGTGTTGGTTCCTGACCGGCCTCGACGATTTCCCAAGGCGGAGTGTTCACGCCGTGCTGGGTGAATTTTTTCTTCGATGGGATTTTATCGAAAGCGAGACGACTGCCTTCGATGCCCTCACCGGTGTAGGGGACGCCGCGATCTTCCAGGATAGTCTGCACCTGCCCGTCTTCGCCAAAGGTGCCGTGCAAGGCGATGAAAGCCAGCTCGGTCCCGACCGGCATGGTGAAGTCGGCATTTGCCACGTCCACTTCGGTGACCTCCGCGCCTAACGAACGCAAGGCGTTAGCCACGCCGGCGCCGGTGGCCAGCGAGACTTTGCGCTCGGAACCGGGGCCGCCCTTGAGAACCGCGATTTTTTTGCCTTTTAGTTCCACTTGAGCATGCGGCGATGAACCGCGGTTGTAGGGCGGTCGCTTCGCCTGCCCAGGATGAATCCGGGCCACCGGAGCGGTTGCCCTGCAATCTTAATTTTCGCGATCATGCTTCCTCCCCTACGATTTGGACTTCGGTTTCGAGTTCGATTCCGCGTTCTTTGCGAGCGGTTGCCTGGATTTGCCCGATAAGAGTCAGGACTTCGTCCGCGGTCGCCGCGCCGTCGTTGACGATAAAATTGCCGTGCACTTCCGAGACCCGCGCGTCGCCGACCTGCGAACCCTTGAGGCCGAGTTCGTCGACCAGTTTACCGGCCGGGCAAGCGGCGGGATTCTTGAAAATGCAACCCGCACTCTTGGCGCTCGGCTGAGTCGTGCGACGCTTCTCCTGCGATGCACCGAGCTTCTTGACGATCTCTTCGGCGGAAGATTTTTCTCCGCGAAAGACCGCCGAGACCGCAAAATTTTCTTCGAGCGAAGGCACGTGGCGATAATGCACCTCCAGCTCGGCGGGTGTTTTCTCGTGGGCAGCGCCTTCGCGATCGAGGTAACGCAGGCGCACGACCTGGTCGAAGGTCTGGACACCCATCGCACCAGCGTTCATGCGCAGACCGCCACCGACCGAACCGGGGATGCCCTCCATCCATTCGAAGCCGCCGATGCCAGCGGATTTTCCGGCAAAAGCGATCTGCTTCAGTTTGGCGCCGACCCCAGCCGTGACCTCGAGGCCATCGACCGCGACTTGATCGAACTCGCCACCGCTCGGATGCACCACCACGCCGCGAATTCCACCTTCGCGCACGAGGAGGTTGGAGCCGCGACCGATGACGAAGAGCGGGAGATTTTCTCTCCGGCATAACCGGATCACTTTCACGAAAGCGGCCTCGCTCCGCGGCTCGACCCAGAATTGCGCCGGACCGCCGACCCGCAGGGTGGTGTGCCTGGCGAGCGGCTCGGAAAGTCGCACGTCGCCCTCTGATCCCACGACCTCTTTGAGCTTTTCCGCGATGACCAATTCCGCCGCGAGTTTGGCCAGTTGCTCGTGCACGTTGCCCGCGCCGAGACTGAGGACGAGATCGCCGTCAGCCAGCATGCGGCCGACGTCGTCGTGGAGGCGACCGAGTCGCGGCTGGTAGGAAACGGAGCGATGACCATGCTGTGCGATGGCGTCGGCAATGGTCTGGCCGGAGATGCCCGGCAACGGAGCTTCGCTGGCGGGATAGACATCTGTGATGAAAACGTGATCAGCGTCGTCGAAGGCACTGCCAAACTCGCGCGACAAAGCCTTGGTCCGGGAATAACGATGCGGCTGAAACATGGTCAGGACGCGTTTGCGCCCGGCCGAACGCGCGGTAGCCAGCGTGGCGCGAATCTCAGTCGGGTGATGTGCGTAATCGTCGACCAGCAAAAAGCGGTCGCTCTGATATTTGATCTCGAAGCGGCGTCGGGCATGCCGAAAAGTGCCTAACGATTTGGCGATTTTCTCGAAGGGCACTCCGAGTTCGGTGGCCAGAGCGATGACGCCGAGCGCGTTGCTCACATTATGTTTGCCCGGCACACTGAGAGTGGCTTCGCCCAGTTTCTGGTCGCCTCGGTGCACGCTGAAGGTGGCGGCAAAATCCTTGAGCTCGAGACCCGTGGCGCGGTAGTGCGCGTTCTCGCTGAAACCGTAAGAGAGAGGGCGCGCATGCGAGCCGCAGATACGGGGCGCGTGCAGGTCATCCGCACAATAAAAAACAGTGCCGGTCGTCTGTGCGAGCAGCCTGGCGAAGACTTCCTCGATCGCGGCCAGGTCTTTGTAGTAGTCGAGGTGCTCTTCTTCGACATTTAAAATGAGCGCGTGTTCCGGCTGGAAGAGTTGCAGGGTGCCGTCGCTTTCATCGCCTTCCGCCACGAAATATTCCCCGCGCGCATCCCAGTGCGCGTTGCTGCCGAGAATGGGGATTTCCGCGCCCACGTAATGCGACGGGTGCAGGCCGCCGCCGCGCAGGACATGCGCCGCCATGGCGGCGGTGGTGGTCTTGCCGTGCATGCCGGCGATGATGATCCCGCGTTTGCCCAACATGATGGCGGCCAGTGCTTCGGCTCGCCGAATGGCCGGCACGTTGCGGGATCTTGCGTCGACCAGGATTGGATTGTCTTCCTTGATCGCCGAAGAAAAAATAATGAGCTCGGCGTCCTGCACGTCTTCAGCTCGATGCGGCGTGGAAAAACGCAGACCTAGCTGAGCCAGCCGTTCGGTTTCCAGCGTGCGCGCCTTGTCGGAGCCACGTACGTCATGGCCGAGTTCGAGAAGGAGCGCTGCGATGCCGCTCATGCCGCTGCCCGCCACGCCGATCAGATGGATCGCGTGCCGTTCCCTGGTCAGGAATTTTGGGAGATCAGGCGGCGACGGCGTCATGTGGCTGACTGTATTTCTCCATCGTTTCAACGACCAAACGG
Organism: Chthoniobacterales bacterium; assembly: GCA_051003355.1. Lineage (GTDB taxonomy): Bacteria > Verrucomicrobiota > Verrucomicrobiia > Chthoniobacterales > UBA10450 > Palsa-1392. Next base: position 9,590 of record JBPCLK010000134.1, read on the forward strand.
GCCGCATTTTTTGGGGCGAGCGCCTCGATGTTGACCGACATCTGGCGAAGGTCGGAAGGGTCGCTTTGCAAATCGCGGATCTTTTGTACGAGAAGATCGCCGCTCAATTCGGACTCCCTGATCATGAGCGCGGCGTGGGCGCGGACGAAAATTTCGGCATTGCGCGTTTGGTGATCATCCGCCGCGTAAGGGTAGGGCACGAGTAGAGCCGGCAGTGCATAGGCAGCCAGTTCCGCCAGGCTGGCGGCACCGGAGCGCGTAATGGCAAAGTCGGCCGCGCTGTAAACCTCTTCCATCTGATGGTGAAACGCCGCCACGTAGGCGGGAATATTTTCGCGCCGGTAATTGTCTTCCATGAGCCGGGCATCCCGCGCGCCGGTCAGGTGGATAATCTGCAGCGAGAGCCCTTGCAGCGACGGCAGGGCCTTGATCAAGGCCTGGTTAATGCCGCTCGCGCCCTGGCTGCCGCCCATCACGAGCAGGGTCGGCACGCCCGCGCGCAGCCCGAGTTTCTCGAGCGCCACCTGGCGATCGATTCGGCGCAGAGTCGAGCGAATGGGTGTGCCGGTGAATTCCGTGTTCCGGCGGGGAAAGAACGGCGCGCACTCTTGAAATCCAAGCAGCACCGCACGCACGAAGCGCGCCGTGTGGCGATTCGCTTTGCCGGGGAAGGCATTCGACTCGTGAATGAAGGTCGGGATCCCGCGCATCCGTCCGGCGATGACCGGCGCGGTCGAGGTGAAGCCGCCCATGCCGAGGACGACATCGGGACTGAACTTGCGGAAAATATCGCGGCAGAGCGAAAGGCTCTCATTGAATCGCCTAACGAAAGCCAGGATGGCCGGCGAAAACGGGGAGGGGAGCGCGACGGTCGGGAGCTTCTCGAAACGAAAGTTGCTGTGCCCGGAGACGGCCAGGCTGTCGATTTCTTTCTCGGAGATGAAGACGAGCACCTCGTGCCCGCGTTCATGCAGCACCTCCGCGACGGCCAGACCCGGGAAAAGATGCCCGCCCGTTCCTCCACATGCGATCACGGTGTTCATCAGATTCTTGGGGTCATCCGGACCCGCATCGCCATTTCCTTCTTCGCTGCAGGCTCGAGCACACCCTGTCGATAGATATTTAAGAGAAGCCCAACAGCGAAAAGCGCCACCACAAGATTGGAGCCGCCGTAGCTCACGAAAGGCAGCGGTAGGCCCTTGTTAGGTAAAAGTGAAGTGACTACGCCGATGTTGATCGCGGCTTGGAAAGCAATCAGCGCCACGACCCCGCTGGCCAGGAGCATGCCAAAACGATCGCGCGCGTGCAATGCAATGGTCATGCCGCAGACGATGATCACGACGAAGAGGAAAACCACGAGCAGGGAGAAGCGCAGGCCGAGTTCTTCGCCCACGATGGGAAAGATAAAATCGGTGTGCGCGTAGGGGAGATAGGACATTTTCTGCCGTCCATTGCCGAGGCCGAGGCCTTCGATGCCGCCACTGCCCCAGGCGATGAGCGCCTGCATCTGCTGGAGACCGGCGGTCAGCTTGTATTTTTCCGGATGCAGAAAAGCCAGCAAACGACCGTTGCGCTCCGCGATATGGGTAGCGAGATAAAGAATCATCCCCACGCCGCCTAACGAGAGTGTGCCGAGGAGGATAAGGTTGGTCCCGGCGATAAACATGATCACGAAGGTCGTGCTGCCGATGAGGACGGTCGTGCCGAGATCAACCTCCGTGATGATGAGAGAGAGGAGCAGGCAGACCATGACCATGGGCAGAACGAACCCGCGCCAGACCTTGTTGCTCTGGGTTTCATAACGCGAAAACCAGAAGGCGAGGAAGAAGACCGCGGCGAGTTTGGCAAACTCCGACGGCTGACAGGTAATGCCTTGGAACTCCAGCCAGCGCCAGGATCCATTGATCTTGTGGCGGAGCGGCGGGAGAAAGCAAAGGGCCAAGCCGACCATGGAAGCGGCAAACCAGATCCACCAGGTCCGTTGCCAGAAATGGTAATCGATCAGTGCCGCCGAGGTGCAGGCGACCAGGCCAATGCCAAGCCAGAGCGCGTGCCGGCGCAGGAAATAGTAGACGTCGTTATGACTGTCGCGCGCGAAAGCGCCCGTGCTGAAGAGAATGACCACGCCAATGGCCAGGAGGCCCAGGACCGCGAGAAACAGAATGTAGGCGCTCTTCCGATGCATGAAAAAGTTCTATTGTCGTTAGTCCGATTTTTTTGCCTTGGTGCTCTCCGCCGGGATGTGGAGCTTCTGACCAATCTGCAATTTTCGTGGATCCTCGATACTATTGAGCAAGAGGAGCGAGTCGTAAGGGACGTGCAGGTGGCGCGCGATGGTGACCGGGTTGTCGCCCTTCACGACCGTATAAATTTTCCCGGAGTCCGGCACGGTCGGCGTGGTCACTACTTTTTTAGCCGGCTCGGCTGCTTTTCCTGCCTGTTTGCTTTCTGTCGTGGCGACCTTGGTGATCTCGCTAGGCGCTGTGGGGACGGGCTCCGATTTGTCTCCCTCCGACGCCATGGAGGCCGAGGCAGCCACGGTGGCGGCTTCCGGCGCGCTGGTGACAGTCTCCGACGCAGGGGCGGCCATCGTCTCGCGCGTCTTGATGGTGTTAAAGGCTATGATGCCGGCCACGGCGACGATGTGGAGCACGAGAACGATGAGAAGGGCGCGCGACAATTTCATGTTCGGCTCTGCCATTTGCTCGTACTCCAGGCCATCCGGCAGGCCCATGGCGCGAGAGCGGCGGGCTGTGGCGGCGCGCAGTTTCTTTCGTTTGATGATCGAGGGCATTTTCATAGTGATGGATCGGGTAGCCCGCGCACCAGGGCGCGGAATTGATCGCCGCGGTCGGCGTAACTTTTAAACATGTCGAAAGAGGATGTGCCCGGAGAGAAAAGGACCATTTCGCCCTGATGGGCGGCGGCTTGGGCTTTCTCGACGGCCGAGCCTAACGACGAGGCGAGCTCGCATTCCGTGGCCTCGCGCCAGTCTTCCTCCACCCGGTGCGCGATCTCGCCGATGAGGATGGCGTGGCGAACTTTGCGCGCGACCAGGGAAGCGATGGAATCGAAGGCGAAACCCTTGTCCTTGCCGCCGGCGATGAGGACGATCGGCTTCGTCGCGCTAAGGAGCGCTTTTTCGAGCGCGTCCAAGTTGGTCGCCTTGGAGTCGTTCACGTAATCGACTTCTCCGACGGTGCGGATGAGTTCGAGCCGGTGCAGTTGTGCGCGATAAGCGCAGAGAGGCGGCACCATCGCCTCGAAGCTGAGTCCGCGCGCGCGTCCCACCGCCAGGGCGGCCATCATGTTTTCGGCGTTGTGCGGTCCGCGCAATTGCGCCTCGCTCAGGTCAAGAACGGGCTGCTGACGAAAATTGATCCAGCCCTCGCCTAACGAGAAATCACCGTCGTTTGTCCAGGCGCTAAAGGTCACCACCTTCGGTTTCAACCCGGGCATATTCTCGGAAACATTGATTATAACCGTGTCGTCCGCGGTCTGGTTCTCGAAGATGCGCAGCTTGGCTTCCCGATATTCGCGGATGGAGGGATAACGATCGAGGTGATCGGGCGCGAAATTGAGCCAGACGCTGATCTGCGGATGAAAATCGCGAATCGTTTCAAGCTGAAACGAACTGACCTCTACGGTGAATACTGCGTAGTCTTCTTTTTCCCGCGCGGCTTCCACGAGCGGTTTGCCGATGTTGCCGCAGGCCACCGTGCGCTGGCCGCAGGCGTTCAGCATTTGCGAGACCAGCTCCGTGGTGGTGGTTTTGCCGTTGGTGCCGGTGATGCCGATGACGGGTGCCGGGCAGAATTGCCAGCCGAGCTCGAGTTCGCCGATAAAGGGAATGTTTTTGCGGGAAAAATTTCGGCCTAACGGCAACTCGGGATCGATGCCCGGACTGAGCACGCCGAGGTCGTAAAGGGCGGGATCTTCTTCCGCCGCGGGACCACAGAGCAGATAGATGCCCTTGGCTCGCAAGGGATCGAGACCGGGGATTCTCTCCTCGGGAGCGCTGTCGAGCATGGTCACTTTCGCGCCCTCCTCCGCGAGGAGGAGCGCGGCCGCTTTGCCACTGCGCCCCGCGCCGAGGACGGCGACGTTTTTGTTTTTGTAGGCGGGCGGCTTCATCGCAGTTTCAAAGTGGCGAGTCCCAGTAGGGCGAAGACGATGGAGAGGATCCAAAACCGCACGATGACGGTGTTTTCTTTCCACCCGCTCAGCTCGAAGTGATGATGAATCGGCGACATGGCGAAGATCCGTTTGCCGGTCAGTTTGAAACTAATGACCTGGAGAATGACGGAGACCGCCTCGATGACGAAGACGCCGCCGACGACGGCGAGGAGCAGCTCCTGTTTACAGCAAATCGCGACCACGCCGATGATCCCGCCGAGGGCGAGCGAGCCCGTGTCGCCCATGAAGACTTTGGCCGGATGGCAATTGAACCAGAGGAAACCGAGGCCGGCGCCGACCAGGGCGGAGCAGACGATGGCTAACTCACCCGAGAAAGGATAAAACGGGACCTGCAGATATTGGGCGATACGGAAATTGCCGCTCGCGTAAGAGAGCAGCGCGTAGGCGAAGGCCACGGTGATGGTGCAGCCGATGGCCAATCCGTCGAGTCCGTCGGTCAGGTTCACGGCGTTCGAAGCGCCGACCAGCACGAGCGCGAAAAAGAGGAAGGTGAAGATGCCCATGTTGACGATGAAGGGCAGTTTGTAGAAAGGCAGGTAAAGCGAACGGGCCTGCACTTCGATGAGGGGATTGAGGAGAAAAAAGGCCGTGACGATGCCGGCCAGGCCGATCTGGAAAACAAGCTTCAAGCGCCCGCTGATTCCGTCGGACTTCTTCTTCGTGACTTTCAGGTAGTCATCCACGAAGCCGAGGACGCCGAGGTAAACCATGCAGAAGAGGGCCAGCCAAACGAACGGATTATCTGGCCGCGCCCAGAGGACCGAAGCAATGACCACCGCGCCGATGATAAGGCCGCCGCCCATCGTCGGTGTGCCCTGCTTGCCGCCGTGCAACTCGGCCAGGTGCCGCACTTCTGCGGCGGTGCGGATCGGCTGGCCGACCTTGAGGGAGATCAGTTTGCGGATGACGAAATTGCCAAAGAGGAGTGAGAAAGCGAAGGCGGTGATCGCTGCCAGGACGGCACGGAAGGTGACGTAATAGAAGACGTTGAAGCCTCTGAAATCTTCCGTCAGGCGATGCAGGTAGAACATCATGGCGTGCTCTGGACCTCCAGTTCTCGCTGGCCAAATTCCTCCAGCACGCGCTCCGTCCGTGCGGCGCGGCTACCCTTGATCAGAACGATATCGCCCGGGCGCGCCGTTTCGTGCAGCAGGCTGGCCGCATCGGCTGCGGTGGACACGGTGCGACTGTCCGAGAGGCCGGCTGCGGCCGCGGCTTGGGCAATTTCGGCGGAGCCTTCGCCTAACGAAATTAGCTGGTCGATGCCTAACGACGCCGCCGTTTCCCCGACTTCGCGATGTCCCTTGCTCGATTCCGCGCCGAGTTCTGCCATCTGGCCGAGCACGGCAATGCGTCGTCCGTCCGTCTCCAGTTCCGCGAGAGTGTGCAGCGCCGCCTTGGTCGAGTCGGGATTCGCGTTGTAGCTGTCGTCGATAAAATGCACGCCGTGGATCTGCTTGATCTGGAGGCGCGCCTGGCTGACCGGCGCGGAGGCCAGGCCGGCGGCACATTCCTCCAGCGAAAGACCGAAGACGCGTCCGGCCGCGATGGCGAGGAGGGCATTTTGCACCATATGCGTGCCGGGTACCGGGAGGACGGCGTGACAATGATGCGCGCCTTCCAGGATGGTGAACTCTGCTCCTTCAGCGGTCTGCACGATCTCCTCTGCCTGCAGTTCGCCGCGTCCGATACCGGTGTGGACGACGCGTGCGGTCGTGCGGCGAGCGATGATCTCGGCAAATTCGTCGTTGCTGTTGAGAATGAGTGTCCCGCTCGCCTGGAGAGCAGTAGCCAGCTCGCCTTTTTCCTGCGCGATCGCGTCGCGCGTGTGCATGAATTCGAGATGAGCGATGCCGATGTTGGTGATGATGGCGACGTCGGGCTGGGCCAGTTGTGCGAGCGGGGCGATCTCACCGGGATGATTCATGCCAATCTCCCACACGCCGACTTCGTCACGGCCAGTGGCTTCCAGCATGGTCCGTGGAAGGCCGACGTGATTGTTGAGATTGCCTTTCGTTTTCGCGACGCGGAAGCGCCGCGCGAGGACCGAGGCGGCGAAGTCTTTCGTGCTGGTTTTGCCGTTGCTGCCCGTAATGGCTACGACCTTGATGCCTAACGACCGACGATAGTTGGCTGCGATTTGCTGGTAGGCGACGAGGGTATTCGGCACGCGCAAGAGAGGGAATTCAGGCGAGGTTTTGCCCGTCCATTTCGATTCCACCAGCGCGCCGGCCGCGCCGCGCTGCATGGCCTGCTGGACGAATTTGTGCCCGTCGAAATTCTCGCCACGGAGAGCGACGAACAGCGCGCCTGGCGCAATCGAACGTGAGTCGGTGCTCAGATTCGTGATGGAAAGATTGCTTCCGCTCCCGGGCCGGGGAGCGCCGGCAAAGTCGGCGAGTTGTGCCAGCGACTGCGGTTCCATGGTCAGCGCGGCGCCCTCCGGCGAGCGAACGCGCTTCGCGTGCCGTTTGCGGCGCCTCGCCGCAGACATTCGTGGGACGGTCGAGAAGGAGAGAGTCCGCCATGGCGGGGTGCCATCGCCAGCACGCGAGGCGCGTGCACTCCCCGGATTTCGCTGTGACGCCGGTTGGAAAAATGAATCATCTTTAAAATTCGAGCGGACGATTCTCCAGAGCGCGCAAGGCCATTTGTCGGTCGTCGAACGGGATCGTGTGGTCGGCGAACTCCTGGTAGGTCTCGTGGCCTTTCCCGGCGATGAGGATGATGTCGCGTGGCTGGGCCAGCGCGATGGCGCGGGCGATTGCCTCGGTGCGATCGGGCACGGTTTCGAAATTCGAGCTGCGGAACCCCGTTTTGATGTCGGCGATGATGGCGAGCGGATCTTCCTTCCGCGGATTGTCGGAGGTGATGATGCTGTAGTCCGCGTTTTGATCGGCGACGCGACCCATGAGCGGGCGCTTTTCCTTATCGCGATCGCCGCCCGCTCCGAAGACGACGATGAGGCGATGGGGCGAAAGTTCGCGCAGCGTTTTCAGGACGTTGAGAAGCGCGTCGTCGGTGTGAGCGTAATCGACGAAGACCTGGAACTGGCGTTTGGCCGGAACCGCTTCGAGACGGCCGGGCACTTGCGGCGTCTTGGCGAGGCTGAGCACGGCTTCGCGCAGGCTCACCCCTAACGAATTAGCAGCGGCCAGCGCAGCCATGGCGTTCGCGACATTGAAACGGCCGATGAGCGGGACGCGCACGAGGTAAATTTTGCCGAGAGCATCGAGCTGGAAGGAGGTGCCGCTGAATTCGGCCCGGTAATTGGAGGCGCGAAAATCGGCCCGCGCACTCATGCCATATGTGGTCACGGGGACATCGCCGCCGAGGCGCGCGACCAACTTCTCGCAGTAAGGGTCATCGAGGTTGATGACTGCGGTTGGCCGCTTTTTGTTAGGCTGATTCTTTAGCCCGGTGAAGAGAAGGGCTTTCGACTCGAAATAGTTCGCCATCGTCTGGTGAAAATCGAGATGGTCCTGGGTAAGGTTGGTGAAGACGGCGACGTCCCATTCCAAGCCGCGCGTGCGCTCCTGGGCCAGGGCATGCGAGGAGACTTCCATCATGGCCGCCTTGCAGCCGGCGCCGGACATTTGGGCGAGTAACTCCTGGAGATCGAGCGACTCGGGCGTGGTGCGGGTGGCGGGGAGCACGCGCTCGCCGATTTCGTAGCGCACCGTGCCGATGAGTCCGCTGCGCAGGCCGGCCGTCTCGCAGATGTGCTTGAGAAGGAAGGTGGTGGTGGTCTTGCCGTTCGTCCCGGTGACGCCGGCCATCTTCAGCCGCAGCGCCGGTCTTTTATAAAAGGTAAAGGCCAGATCTGCCAGCGCGACGCGGCTATCCGCGACCACGATGGAGGTGGCACGGGAATGCAACTCCGGGTGTTCCACCACGATCGCCGATGCGCCTCTCTCGATCGCCTGTTCGGTGAATTTGTGGCCGTCAAAATGGGCGCCGCGGACCGCGACGTAGAGCCCGTTTTTCTGGACCCGGCGCGAGTCGTAGAAGATGCCGTCGATCTCGCGATCGAGCGGCCCCTGCACTTCTTGGACCGGAATGGCTTCTGCGAGAATTTTGAGCTGCATGAGGCGTGAACACGCGAGACGTGGGGCTCTAGCGATGGGCATTAGTTAAGGCGACTCGTCCGGCTGTGTCTGGTGTTCTGATTTCCTCATGCGGCTCAAGATCGAGATAACGCGCCGCCTTCTCGGCGACGTGTGAAAAGATGGGGCCCGCAACTGTGCCGCCGTAGTTCAGGTTGGGGTCTTTGGTGTGGGCGTCGTCGAGTACCACGAGCGCGACAAAGGCGGGATCTTCCGAGGGAAGAAAGCCGCTGAAGGAGACGACATATTTGTCCTTCTCGTAGCCGCCGTTAGGCGCGGCTTTCTGCGCGGTGCCGGTCTTTCCAGAAATTGTGAAGCCAGGCACGGCGGCCTCGGCGGCGGTGCCGCGTTTACTGACGACTCCGCGAAGGGCCGAGGCGATGAGCGAGGCCGTCTCGGGGGAGATGACTTGCCTAACGACGGTCGGCTTGAGCACGCCGAGGGCTTTGCCTTGGTCGTCCACGATCTTCTGCACGATGCGGGGCTGCACCAGCTTCCCGCCATTGGCGATGGTCGCCATGGCCATGAGCATCTGTAACGGAGTGACGCCGACTTCCTGTCCCATCGGGATGCGGGTGATGGAAATTTTGCTCCAGCTCCGCGGAGGATGCACCATGCCGCGAATTTCGCCTGGCAACTCGACTCCAGTCCGATCGCCAAACCCGAAACGCCGGATGTATTCGTAGAACTTCTGTTCACCCAGCATGACGGCCATTTTGGCGGCGCCGATGTTGCTGGAGTGCACGAGGATGTCCTGCACGCTCAGCTCGCCGTAGCCTTTGTGGCCGTGATCGTGCAGCGGCCGGCCGCCGATATTCCAAACGCCGTTCTCGCAAAAGATGGTCGAGTCGAGCCGCACTTTTTTCTCGTTGATGGCAGCGGCGGCGGTGACGATTTTGAAGGTGGAGCCGGGTTCCATCATGTCGATGATGGCGCGGTTTTTCATCTGCTCGGGCTTGGCCTCGGACCGAAGGTTGAGGTCAAAGTTAGGCCGATTCGCCATGGCGAGGATCTCGCCGGTCTGCGGGCGCATCAGGATAATGGTGGCCTTCTGGGGCCGGTATTCGCGCACGGCCGCGTCGAGTTCGTTCTCGACGATGGTTTGCAGGCCCATGTCGATCGTTAGGTAAACTTTGCAACCGTTGCGCGGTGCCCGTTCCAGGCCGCGGTAGAGGACGATCTCGCGACCTTGCGCGTCACGCTCGATGTAGCGATAGCCGTCTTCGCCGCGCAGATATTGATCCATGGAAGCCTCCACGCCCTGGATGCCGCGCTGGTGAAAATCAGAAAACCCGATGACGTGACAAAGCATCGGTCCATTTGGATAGACGCGGACGGTGCCGCGCTCGCAGTGAATGCCGCGCAGTTTTTGCTGCTGCAATTCCTGCTCCAAAGCGCGCGCATCCTGGTCGGGCACCTCGCGCTTAAGGACGATGTAAGGCCGACGCCGGGAAATCTTCTCGGCGATTTCCTGGGCGGGAAGCTCGAGATGTTTGGCCAGGATGGGCACGAGCGCGTCGACGTTGTTGATCAGGGTGGCGTCGGCCACCACGGTCGCGACTGGGACATTTTGGGCGAGGACTTCGTGACGCGAATCGTAGATCGCGCCTCGTTCCGCCAGAATCGGATTACGCCCAACGTTCTTCTCCGCCGCAAGCTGGCTGTAATGACGGTGCATCACCATCTGGAGATAGATCAGCCGATAGGAAAAAATGCTGAAGAGAAACGCGAAGAAAACGCAAACGAGCGCGCAGCGGGTACGGCCATTCCACCTCATTGCTCGCCTCGCTGGTTAGCCACAGGTTGGACTTCGTCGTCGCCGGCGGGACGCGCGGAGGTATTGAGCCGCACGATGCTTTGCTCGGTGATGGGCACCATCTCCAGGAAACCTTCCTTGAGGCGTCGTTGAAGCGCAGTGCGAGAAGTGAGCGCAGCGTACTGCACTCGAGCGTCTTCATTTTGCGTCCGGGTGGCCTGTAGCTCTTGCTCGAGCTTTTGCCGCTGCACGCCCTGATGATGCAGTTGGACGGACAGATAAACGTAGCTCAGGCCAGTCGCGGCCAGGAAGGCGACGATGACGATCCAGCGTGCCAGAGCGGGAGCATCGATCGGATTGAAATTCTTCTTTCGGTGCCGATTCATGCGATTCTTTCTGCAACCCGCAGCTTGGCGCTGCGCGAGCGTGGATTGGCGCGTTGTTCGATGGCGTCCGGCTCGACCGGTTTCCCGGTGACGAGGCGAAGCGAGTAATCAGGATTCGGACGCGGCTCAGGCCATTCCGGGCGATCGAGCCATTCGCGGCTCCGATCGCGGAAGAAGTTCTTCACGATGCGATCCTCGAGGGAATGAAAAGTAATGACGGCGAAGCGGCTGCCCGGCTCCAGACGACTGGTCAAGGCGAGCAAGCCGTCGGTTAGCGCTTTCAGCTCGTCGTTAACCTCCATGCGCAGCGCCTGAAAAATCTGGGTGGCGGGATGCCGTCGTCCGTGGCGTCCGACCACTTTTTCGATCGCCTTGGCGAGCGCGAGCGTTTCGCGAAAAGGATCTTCTTTGCGCAGCTTCACGATCTGGCTGGCGATGCGCCGGGCGGCCGGCTCTTCGCCGAAGTCGCGGAAGATCGTGGTGAGCTGCTCTTCCGTGTAGCTGTTGACTACCTCCGCCGCCGTGAGCTCCTGCCGCGGATCCATCCGCATATCGAGCGGACCATTGCGCATCAGGCTAAAACCGCGCTCCCCATTCTCGAGTTGTCGTGAGGAGACGCCGAGATCGATGAGCGCTCCTCCGATCTGGGCAATGCCGAGCTCGTCGAGCACTTGGGCGGCCTGGCGGAAATTAGCGCGACGCAAGGTGACGCGGCTGCCGAAATTGGTTAGGCGCGCACCCGCGTACTCGAGCGCGTCGGGATCCTGATCGAGCGCGAGGACATCGGCGCCCGTGCGCAGAATGGCCTCGGTATGGCCGCCACCGCCACAGGTTCCATCGAGAATGAGGGCGCCCGGTTGCGGAGCGAGCAGGTCGATTGTTTCGGTCACGAGCACCGGGCGGTGGTAACTGAAATCTTCCATATCCTGCGCCTCCTCCTCGAGTGGCAGCGGACCGGTGGCGAACCGGATGGGCCGTTCGAATAACAGTGCGTTCATTGACTATTGCCGCGCTAAAGTCCGACCAGATTAGCAACGTGCTGGTAAGTGGGATGCTCCTCCGTGTGGGCGGCCTGGCGCCGTCGCAGATTCCAGATTTCAAACCGTCCGCGGCCGCCCACGAGCGCGACCTCACCTTTCAGTTCGAGTTTCTTGCAAAGATCGTCGGGCAGGAGGAGCCGGCCCTGCTTGTCGGACGCGCCGTGCTGGGCTTGGGAATGGAGCTGCCGAAGGTAGATGCGGAGATCGCGCGGCGAGACGCCAGGCGTATTCTCGGCGGCCGCGCTGATGCGCTCGAATTCTTTCGGCGGCATAACGAGCAGGAATTGGCCACTCGCTTCCGGGACCATGAGGAACTCCTCCACCGCGCCGGATCGACGCCAGCGCGAGGGAATCGTGATGCGATGTTTATCATCGAGCTGATGACGGAATTCACCTGCGTAATAAGATGAGTTTGAAGACGCCGGTTCCATACGCAGGGAGATTAATCCAGATTAATCCACTTCCCCCCACTTTAAACCACCGCAGAATTCTCGGGTCAATAAATAAAATGGCTGTTTGCACGCTTTTCTGTGTCCTCGTACAGTCTTTATCGCGCGCATGTTCCGACCGGGCTTCCATTTTAGCGCTGCTTTCGCCTGCCTCACGGGTCTCCTAAGCGCGGCCGCTCAATCCGATCAGGAGGCAGTTCGCGTGACCGTCATGATGAACCCCGACGGGAGCAAAACGGTCTATCAAACCGATGCCGCAAATCACCAGGCGACCGCCACCACGAAGGGATCCGACGGGAAACCGGAGGGTAAAATCGTTTATCAACTCGATGCGGACGGCCACTACCAGACCGGGCAGGTTTATGCGGGCAACGGTGCCTTGCGCTTCAAAACGCGGTATCGTTACGACGACTCCGGTCGCCTCGCGGAAGAGAGCCAATTGACAAAGGACGACTCGGTCGAGAACAAGATTGTCTACTATTACGACGCGCTGGGTCAGCAGGCCGGTTACGCGGTCTATGACGGCCAGGGACGCCTCCTCCGGGAGGTCTCCCACAAGACTGCGCCTCCGCACGCCACACCGCCAAAATGAAGCTACATATTTTTTTACTCGTTAGGTCCCCGGCTTGTCCACTTGCCAGCGGCGCTAAAGAGAGTTATCAGGTCTTCGCATGATCGATTACATCCAGAAGGGTGGTCTGCTCATGTGGCCCATCCTGGTCTGCAGCATCATCTCGATCGCCGTATTTGCGGAGCGGCTTTTTTATTTTCATCGGGCCACGATCCACGTGAGCGAATTCCTGCAGGGACTTTCCAACCTGCTCCAGCGTCGCAATTATGCGGAGGCCTTGCACGAGTGTGCCGGGACGCCCGGTCCCGTAGCGCGGGTCATCCATGCCGCCATCATTAAACATGATGCGCCTCGGTCGGAATTGCGGGAAATCGTGCAGGAGGCAGGTCAGTTAGAAGTGCCGAAACTGGAGCGGTTTCTTGGCGTGCTGGCCACCCTGGCCTATCTGGCGCCGCTCATTGGTTTGTTAGGCACAGTGGCCGGCATGATTGAGGCCTTCGGGATGGTTTCTTCCCATGGCGGCTACGCCACGGTCACGGAACTCTCCAACGGAATCTACAAAAGTCTTTTGACGACGGCGGCAGGCCTGGTCGTGGCCACCCCCACTTTCGTCGGCTACAGCTATCTCTCCTCGCGGGTGAACACGCTCCTGCATGACATGGAGAGAGCCGGCATCGAAGTCGTGCATATGTTAACCGATCACGCGCCGTCGGCCGAGATCATCAGTTTCCAACAAGCGCAGGAAAAGAGCGCCCTGCGCCGTGGCGAACGCTAGCCTGCGAACCCTTCGTTCTCGCGCCTAACGAGAAATGAAGCTTGCGCGCACCAGCACGATCAGCTTTGGCTGGCTCTACATCTTCCCGCTGCTGGATGTCGTTTTCCTTCTCATTTTTTTCTTTCTGCTCAGCTCGAGCTTCGTCCTGCAACCTGGCATCGCGGTCTCGGTTCCTTTCTCGCGCTTTACTTTAGGTCCGCAGCCTAACCAGCAGATCATTAGCGTAACTGGCGGGCCTAACCCCACCATCTATCTGCGCGACCAAAAGGTGACTCTGGCCGAACTTGGTCCCGCCCTGGATATCTCGAAACGCGAAGGCCGTTCCATCGTGATCAAGGCGGACCGGTCTGTCTCCTACGATCTGGTCATGGCCGTTACGAACGCGGCTCTCGAGCGCGGTATTTCATCCGTCGCGCTGGCGACCAATCCGCAACGGTGAACATCGAGACTCGCGCATCGATCCCTGGCGACTTGCTCTTTCGCTGGGAGCCGCCACGCCGGCGCAAGCTTGCCATTACCGGTTTCCTGCTTGGCTCGTTGGCGCTCCACGCGCTCTGTTTCTATCTCTTTCAGGTGGTCTATCCGCCCGCCATCTCGCTGCTTCCGCCACCCGCGCAGATCAGTATCATCGCTCCGACCTCGGCCGAGGCTCGCGCGTTTCTGAACTGGCTGGATGCGGAGGACCCCGCCCTGGCTACCCAAACCCAGCGCTCGTCCGACGCGCGCGCCTTCCAGTTACCGAAGCTGGCCCACGTGCCCTCTTATAATGCCGTCCCGCCGAGGCTGAAGGAGATGCCCCCGCAGCCCTCCCCGCATGCTCCGCTCTCTGCGATGCCGCCGGCACCGGTGTCCATGCCGCCTTCCTCGACTAGTGCTCCTCCCGTGGCCGCGCCCACGGTTTTGCTCTTCTCGGATGGTTTGGAAGATCGCGCGGTGACGAAGCCTGAGTTGAAATTTCGCGCCTCCTCGCGGGACGCACCGGAAAGCGCGCTTTTTCGCATCGCGGTCGATTCGTTAGGTGCGATACGTTACGCCTTCCTGGAGCAGTCTTCGGGGGACGCGGTGCTGGACGAGCAGGCGAGGCATTATCTTTCCCTCTGTCGTTTCCGCGAGGAAACGGAAGCGGCCTCTGCCGGGCGCCTCATTTGGGCGACGGCTGCGGTCCAATTTGGCAAAGATGTCGAGATGCCTCCCAGCGCTTCGGAGCGCGCGCCGTGATCCGGGTCAGCCTGGCCGCGCTGGTCACGATTTATCTGCTGCTTTTTCTTGCGGCGGTTTTTCTCCTCTGGATATTTGGCGAGTGGAATCGTCGACGCCGTGA
>JBPCLK010000135.1:0-4735 GCA_051003355.1 Chthoniobacterales bacterium
TCTCCTTCCCGGTCTTTTCTTGGTCGCGCGGGAGAAGTCCCCCCCTCCCCCACCCCCGAGCCCGGAGCCCACGGAGATACGCCTTACTCCCATATCAGTTAACTGCGCGAGAGAAAGCCGGGCGTTAAATCCGGTAACCAACACGTTCACGGGTTTGGGCGCGACGGCTTTGACCACTGCTTGGATTTCAGCTGAGGTGGTCAAGCCCGGCGCATAAAGACAATCCGCGCCAGCTTCCGCGTAAGCAACAAGGCGAGTTAGCACCGTGGGGAGGGGATCCGGGTGATCAATGAGGAATGCTTCGCAGCGTCCAGTAAGCACGACTGGAATTCCTGATTGATCGATCGCGCGCCGGGCAGCCCGCATGCGTTCTGCGGCGAGATCCTGCGCGTAGAGCGGCACTTCCGCTCGACCCGTTGAGTCCTCAAGGGAAAGGCCAGCCACTCCGGTGGCCACACAGAGGCCGACGTTTTCGCTCAAGCGCGCAGGTTCACCTGCAAATCCGCCCAGAAAATCAGCATTCACGGGCAGAGGAGTGGCCGCGACCATCTCGCGGATGTGCGCCAACATCTCGTCCAGCGACAACCCGCCGTCCGGTCTTCCACGGGTAAAGGCGAACCCGGCAGAAGTCGTGGCCAGCGCCCTAAAACCGGCCTGCTGGAGGTAAATGGCTGTGCCGATATCCCAAGGATTGGGCAAAACGAAGGATCCATCCTCGTGCAGTTTGCGAAAGGTCGCGATCGCATCCGACTGAGCTGCTCTTATCTGCATGATTCATATTTGATCAGCTAACGACGCCAGGCAATCCGGCGTCATTGATTGCCCGTCGAGCGGACTGCGCCGGTCGGCTGCAGAATTTTCTTTTCCCCCACTGGCTGATGTGGTTACGATCCATTCGCTAATCCAATGCTGTCTCGGCCCCCAACTTGCTGATTCGTTCTCCTGATCATGACCGGTCTCGTCAGTATCATCATCCCCACGTTCGATCGGCCTCGTTACCTGGGTGAGGCCATCGAGAGTGCCTTGGCCCAGACCTATCGAGATGTGGAAGTGCTGGTTTTTGACAACGGAAACCTCCCGGAAACGCTCGCCGTCGGCGAGGAAGCAGCCCAGCGCGATCTGCGGGTTCGATTCCGGCGCAACGAGCATAACCTCGGGATGTCGGGTAATTTCAATGCACTCGCTGCGGCAGCGCGGGGTGAGTTTCTCATCGCCATCGGAGACGACGATCGTCTGTTGCCCTCTTTCGTCGAACGACTGGTCGGTGCCATGACTCCCAGCGCGCGGGTCGCTTTTTCCAACCATTACCTGATCGACTCCGATGGCCGTCGACTCGAGCCAGAAAGCGTCGCCTACAACCAACGCTACAGTCGCGACACACTCCCGCCCGGGCTCTTGCAGAGTCCGCAAGCTGCCGCCTGGCGGCAGTCGATTCCGATGTCCGCCTCGCTGCTGCGCACGGCAGATATGCAAAGGCTGCGTTTTCGAGAAGATCTTAATGCGCCTGATACCGAATATTTCATTCGCTTGGCCACAGAAGGCGCCGATTTCGTTTTCGTGCCGGACTATCTGATGGAATACCGTGTGCATCTCGGAGCCGAGAGTGTTAGCGGGTTATGGAGTGAACAGCTGGTCGAGTGTCTGACGCCCGTCGCGGTCAAAGCTGAGGTGGAGCCATATAAGCGCCAGTTCTTGACTCCGATGGTGGTGAATGGCGTCAGCCGTTGCCTGCAGCAGGGGAACATGGAGATGGCGAGAAAGCTTCTGCACAACAAGTATTATCCGCGCCGAAATAGGAACGGGGCGGTGACCGGTGCTGGCGGGACCACGCCCGAGCTGGATAGACGTTTTAGTCCTCGCGGGAGCGCGGGCCGCGATTTGCGGTATCGCCTCGGCAGCCTGCTGCAGGGCTTTTGCGCGAATCTGCCCGCTTCGCTCGGGGCACCTATCTACCGCGCGGTGAGGCGCGCCACCCTCGCCGGTGGCACCGGGAAACGTCGTGCCTGAACCGATGGCGGCCCTACCCGGACAGACCATTTTGGTGACCGGCGCAAGTGGCGGCGTGGGAAAAGCGATTACTCGGCGCCTGGTCAAAGAAGGAGCCACGGTCTGCCTTTCGGGCCGGAATCGAGGGCGGCTCGACGAAATCATCGAGAAGTTACCAGACGGGAAAGGGCGCTGCTATCCCGCCGACCTCACGGTGGATAGCGAAGTGCAGGCGGCGGTCAGAAAGATTCTGAAAGAGAACAAGCGACTCGACGCTGTCATCCACTGTGCCGCCATCATCATGCTCAAGCCGGTGGCGACAGCTCCGGCGCGGGATTTCGAGAAGCAACTCCAGACCAACGTAGTCGGGCCGTTCCGGCTCACGCAGTTGCTTCTGCCGGCGCTTGTTTCGGCTCGAGGACAGATCGTTTTTATTAACTCCAGCGCCGGCCGCCGCGCTCGCGCCAGCCTTAGTCAGTACGCCGCGACGAAGCACGCCCTAAAAGCCGTGGCCGACAGCTTGCGCGACGAATGCAATGAGTCCGGAGTTCGTGTTTGCAGCATTTATTTGGGCTCGACCGCGACCTCCATGCAGGCCGCCGTGCGAGCGCAGGAAAAACGCGTTTACGAGCCCAAACGTCTCATCCAGCCCGCCGATGTCGCTTCCGTGGTTTGCGGGGTTCTTGCCCTTCCGCGGACGGCTGAGGTGACGGATCTGGTTCTACGCCCGATGGAGCAGGCGTGATTGTTGCTTTTGGGCAGGCAACTGTTCATGAAAATTTTAGTGACTGGAACTGAAGGCTATCTCGGCTCTCTGCTGGCGCCTGTCTTGATGCGGGAGGGCCATGAAGTGCTGGCCGTGGATACAGGATTCTATAAATCCGGCTGGCTCTACTATGGCGCGACTCTGACTCCACAGACTCTGCTCAAGGATATCCGGCACATCACCGCGGGCGACCTCGCGGGCGTGCAGGCCGTCGTCCACATGGCCGAACTCTCAAACGATCCTACCGGCGAACTCGCGCCGCATATTACTTACGAGATTAATCACAAAGGCTCCGTTCGCCTCGCAGAATTAGCCATGAATGCAGGCGTGGAACGCTTTGTTTACATGTCTTCCTGCAGTGTCTATGGCGTCGCTGTCGATGGCTACATGACTGAAGAGTCGGCCCTTAATCCCCAAACCGCCTATGCCATTTGCAAGACGCTGGTCGAGCGAGACCTGCGCCCCATGGCGGACGACAGTTTCTCACCGACTTTTATGCGCAATGCCACAGCCTACGGAGCCTCGCCGCGCATGCGCTTCGATATCGTGCTCAATAACCTCGCCGGGCTCGCTTGGACGACCAATGAAATTAAGATGGTCAGCGACGGAACGCCCTGGCGTCCTCTGGTCCACGCACTTGATATCGGGCAGGCCATCGCCTGTGCGCTGAAAGCGCCGCGGGAGGCGGTTCACAACCAGACCTTCAATGTCGGTGAGACTTCGCATAACTATACCGTTAAGGAAGTCGCCGAAGTGGTCGCCGAGGTTTTTCCGGGATGCAAGTTGTCGTTTGGTCAGCAAAGCTCGGACAACCGCAGTTACCGAGTCTCCTTTGATAAGATTAAGTCCAGCCTGCCTGGATTCCAGTGTAACTGGGATGCCCGTCGCGGCGCGCAGCAGCTGCACGATGTCTTTGAGCAAATTGATATGACTCCGGAGATTTTCAACGGACGCGACTTTACCCGTCTCAAACAGTTAGAATATCTCATCCGAACCCGCCAGATCGATCAGGATTTCTTCTGGCGGAGCGAGCCTTCAGCCGCTGACACGAATCCAGCAAAGTGATCTTTACCGAAACTCCGCTTAAAGGTGCTTTTGTTATTGAACTTGAGGAGCATCGCGACGCGCGTGGATTCTTCGCCCGCACCTTTTGCCGGCGAGAATTCGAAAGTCAGGGTATAGAATTGGAGATCGTTCAGGCGAACTTTTCTTATAATCGCGCCGCCGGCACGCTGCGTGGACTTCATTGGCAGGAGGAGCCGGCCAGCGAGTCTAAACTGGTCCGCTGTGTGCAAGGAAGTATTTACTACGTGATGGTCGATCTCCGTTCCGAATCGGATACTTACGGGCAGCACTTCGGGGTCGAGCTAAGCGCTGATAACAAGCGCTCCGCGTTCGTGCCAAAGTTATGTGCGAACGGCTTTCAGAGCCTGCGTGACGAAACGATCGTGGCATATCAGATGGGCGAGTATTACACCCCGGCCAGCGCGGCCGGCTACCGTTATGACTCTCCCGCGCTATCTATTTCGTGGCCGCTGTCCGTAACCGAGATTTCCCAGCAAGACCTGGCCTGGCCGCAATTCACTCCATGAAAACGCTGGGCGAGAAGATGCACAGCTTTATCGCGCGGCTCTATCCGATTAGTCGGAGCATCAGTGGCGCTGGATTGAGGGAGACTCTCCAACTGATTCAGGAGCAGATTCCGATCGAACTGCACGAGGTTCCCACCGGCACCAGGGTCTTCGACTGGATCGTGCCGAAGGAGTGGAACATCCGCGACGCGTGGATCAAGAACTCCGCAGGCGAACGAGTCGTCGATTTTCAAAAGCTGAACCTCCACGTGATGAACTACAGTGCACCGATCCGCGGAAAGATGCGCCTGGACGAATTAAGGGAACACCTTCACACCTTACCCGACCGTCCGGAGTGGGTGCCGTATCGCACCTCGTATTACAAGGAGGACTGGGGATTCTGTCTGAGCGA
>JBPCLK010000136.1:0-8497 GCA_051003355.1 Chthoniobacterales bacterium
GCGACCGGAAGATTTCGATGTGATCGCGACGCTGAACCTGAACGGTGATTACCTGAGCGACGCGCTCGCCGCGCAGGTGGGCGGCATCGGCATCGCGCCGGGTGGCAATATCAATTACATCACGGGCCACGCGGTTTTTGAGGCGACCCACGGGACCGCGCCGAAGTATGCGAACCAGGACAAGGTGAATCCGGGTTCGGTTATTTTGTCGGGCGAAATGATGTTCCGTTACATGGGTTGGACGGAAGCGGCCGACCTGATCGTGAAAGGTCTGAACGGCGCGATCGCGAGCAAGCGGGTGACATACGATTTCGCGCGGCTGATGGAAGGCGCGACCGAGATCAAGTGTTCGGCCTTTGGCGATAACGTGATCGAAAATATGTAGGGGCAAATCCGCGTGCAGGTTCCTCCTGGAGGGACGGGCGCTGTCCTGTCCCCCGGTCATTAGGCACACGGACGACACGGCGGGCGTCCCTCCCAGGACGCAAGCATCCCGTGCATCAACCGGTGCACGAGCGCGGTGGGCGCGCTTTGATCGTTTTCTTAACGGCCTGCACGAAGGATCGGAAACCGATTCTGGCGACTGCAGATGCGCACGAGCTCTTGGTTGAGGCCTGGCGGGAAGCTCAATCTTGGTTGATTGGCCGCTACATGATCATGCCGGATCATTTACACCTTTTCTGTGCGCCCTCTGAACCTCACCCAAAGCCGCTTTTACAGTGGGTCAGCTTCTGGAAATCGCGTTCCGCCCAGCACTGGCCGCGGCTCGACGAACGACCGATCTGGCAGCGGCACTTTTGGGACATGCAATTGCGTCGCGGTGAGAACTACGACGCCAAGTGGGATTACGTGGTCCATAACCCCGTGCGCGCCGGTTTAGTCGATCGGTCGGAGGATTGGCCGCATCAAGGCGAGCTGAACCTGTTGCGCTGGTGATTGGAGGGACGGGCGCTGTCCCGTCCACATGGCTGCGAGACGGCTCCATCAGAAACGTGGACGACACGGCGGGCGTCCCTCCAAAGACTTGCCCTCGGGGCGGGGTCGGACTAAATCTCCGGCCATGTTTCGCTTTCGCATTTCTGCCGTCGCCCTCGCTCTTTGCCTAACGACTTCACTGCTCGCTTTGTCCCGCGCGGCGGCTCAGACTGCGCCGGCGGCGGCCTCGGCGGCCGCGAGCCCGAGCGCGAGCTCGGGAGCGATCACCCCGCAGCAGCGCGCCGACCAGTTCCTGGCGCTGGTCAATTCCAGCTACCAGGCGCTTTACGCGGTGAACAGCGAGGCGCAATGGAAAGCGGTGACCGACGTCACGCCGGAACACGACGCAGCTTCCGAGGTCGCTGGCCGAGCCTACGCGGCTTTCAACGGCAACCCGGCGATCATTCGCGAAGCGCGCGAACTCCTCGAGCACAAAGACCAGCTCGATACGATCACCCAGTTCCAACTGAAACGGGTGCTGCTGAACGCAGCCGAGGGCCCAATGACCAATCCCTTCCTGGTCGGGCGCCGCATCGCCGCCGAGACGAAACAGGCGTCGCTCCTCAACAGCTTCCAGTTCAAGCTCGAGGGAAAACCGATTACCGCGAACGAGATCGACAACCTGCTCAACTCGAGCAAGGACCTGAAACAGCGTCAAGCCGTCTGGGAAGCGTCGAAGGAGATCGGCCCGACCCTGCGCGAGAACCTGATGGTGCTGCGCGACCTGCGCAACGGCGTGGCCGGCGAGCTGAATTATCCCGATTACTTCTCTCTCCAGGTCGATGCCTACGGAATGAAAACCGACGAGATGCTGAAGATGAACGAGCAGTTTATGGAGGCGCTGCGGCCGCTCTACCTGCAACTGCACACCTGGACGAAATACAAGCTGGCGGAGAAATTTCATCAACCGGTGCCCGACAAGATTCCGGCGCATTGGTTGAATAATCGTTGGGCGCAAAACTGGACCGGACTGGTGGACGCGGTCGATCTCGATCCCTACTTCAAAGGCAAGACGGCCGAATGGATCGCGAAAACCGCGGAGGAATTCTATACCGGGCTCGGGTTCCAGACCCTTCCCGGAAGCTTCTGGGTGAAGTCGGATCTTTACCCTGTGCCGAAAGGCGACAAACGGAAGAAAAATACCCACGCTTCCTGCTGGCACATCGACCTGGAGAACGACATTCGCTCCCTGCAAAGCATCGAGCCCAACTCGGAATGGTTTTTCACCGCGCACCACGAATTTGGGCACGGCCATTACTTCCAGGCTTACACGCGGCCGGAAGTGCCACCGCTGCTCCGGCTCGGGGCGAATCCCGGTTTCCACGAAGGCGTGGGCGAACTGGCTGCGCTCGCTTCCAGCCAGGTGCCTTATCTCCAGGCGAAAGGCATTTTGCCGGCTGACTTCAAGGCGGACAAGACGGCCTTCCTGCTCGACGACGCGCTGGCGCGGTCGGTGCCGTTCATCTTTTTCGCCTCCGGCACCATGACCCATTGGGAAGCGGACATCTACGCGCATCAGCTCGACCCTAACGAGTGGAACACGCGCTGGTGGAAATATGTGAGTGAGTTCCAGGGCGTGGAACCGCCGGAAGAGCGTGGCGAAAAATGGGCCGACTACGCGACCAAGACGCACATCAATGACACGCCGGCTTATTATTATAACTATGCGGTCGCCACCGTGCTGAAATTCCAGCTGCACGATTACATCGCGCGCAAAATCCTGCACCAGCCGCCGCAGTCGTGTAACTACGCCGGGAACAAGGAAGTCGGGAAATGGCTCAACGCGATTCTGGAGAAAGGCGGCACGGAAGATTGGCGCAAGGTGCTGAAGGACGCGACCGGCGAAGATCTCTCCACGCGGGCGATGGTTGATTACTTCCAGCCGCTCATGGCCTGGCTCGAGGAGCAAAATAAAGGTCGCAAGATCGGGTGGGAGAATGACACGAAGGAAAGCTCCGAAGAGAAAGAGCGCGAGGAACGCGAACGCCGCGAGCACGCCGGATAACGTGGGAGGCGCCTGTGCGCCCCGATCAATTCACCCATCGCTGCAAAAGGCAATCGGGATACTAAGGCCCCTCCCACGTGGGCGCGCTTGCGGGGCGCGAGTTTGATATCGACTTTTCCACCCCGGGGACCTAGAAACGCGCCTGGCGCCACCGATCATGGAGCTTCGCCCCCACCACCCTCTATCCGACCGCGCGCGCAGCGGCTAAGTCAATCCATGACGATTCGCCTCGGAAACAAACCCATGAACACATCATCCTACCCCTGCAAGCGCCTTATCTTGATCTGCCTGAGCGCTCTCCTCATCGCCTCGTCCCGGGCGCAAACGGCCGATTGGTCTGCCTACCTCGGAACAGCGGCGCACTCCTCCTATAACGACGGGTCGACCGCGATCACCCCGACCTCTGCGCCCAACCTGATCCCCAAGTGGACCTTCATCGATCCTGTCCCAACTCTGCCGGGCCAGCCTAACGCCGGCTTCAATGCCAGTCCTACTGTCGTTAACGGCCGAGTTTACCTCGGCTCTAACACGGGCATGTTCTATGCCCTCGACTCTGGCAACGGGTCGCTCCTCTGGCAAAAGCTGCTCGGTTATACCACTCCACTAAGCTGCCGCTACGGCCATGGAGTCACCTCGACAGCGGCGGTGGCGACCGACCCGGTTGACGGCGCACTCGTTATCTATGTCGGCGGCGGGGACGGATATCTGTACGCTCTGGACGCCGACACGGGAGACACCATTTGGAGAACCATCGTGGTCGACATCGGCACCACAGAAAACTCCGGCTACCTTTGGGGATCACCTCTCGTGATCAATAACCGCGTCAGTATCGGTATCTCCTCAGCGTGCGACCTGCCCCTCATCCGCGGCGGCCTGAAATCCTTCGACATGCATAGCGGAACCCTGGTGCGAACTTATTGGACGACACCGAAGGGAACCCCAGGCGCCAGTATTTGGACCAGTGCGGCTTCTGATGGTCGCTCCTTCTGGGCGACCATCGGCAATGGAGACGCCGGCGACTCGTTTGCCCTCGTGCAGCTGAATGCCAACCTCAGGTTCAAATCCAAATACACAGTCCCGAATACCGCAGGAACCGATCTCGACTGGGGATCCTCGCCCACCCTTTTCGAGGCGCCGTTGAACGGCCGGCGCACCCGCATGGTCGGTGCCAACCAAAAGAACGGAACGTTCTACGCGTTTAAAGCCGCCGACCTTGGCAGCGGCCCGGTCTGGAGCCGCATGGTCGGTGTCGAAGGCGACCTCGGAACCGTCGGGACCTGTCTCGCGGCCCCGATCTGGAACGCAACCAGCAAGCAGCTTTTCGTCGGATCGAATCAAACGGTGATCGGATCGGCGATTTTTGCCGGTTCAATCCGCTCGCTCGACCCCGCGAACGGCGCGGTGGTCTGGGAAACCGGGCTGACCGCCGGGCCCGTCGTTGGAAGTCCCAGCCTGAATGGCGGCGGCGTCCTGGCAGCTGCAACTTACAATTTGCAAAACCCCACCGGCAATAAGGTCTATCTGCTGGATTCATCCAATGGCCGAGTGGTGACGAGCCTCGATGCAGCTTCGCCCATCTTCTCCCAGCCAGTCTTCGCCGATCAGCTTCTCCTGGTGGCGACCTCGGGCGGGCTGTTAACGGCCTACGGATTTTAAGAAACAGGCGAGGAACGCGCGAACGCCGCGAGCACACCGGATAATGTCCGGGCACCCCTGCTGGCGCGCTTGCCCTTGGATTCGAAGGTCGAGTAACTTGCCTTATGGCTTCGCAATCTCTCTGGCAACGCTTTCAGCAATTTTACCTGCGCTACGACGATCTCGGCTTTTCGCTCGATATCAGCCGGATGCGCTTCCCGGATGGCTTCCTCGAAAAAATGGAGCCGCAGGTTGAGCAAGCATTCAACGCCATGCGCGAACTGGAGGGCGGCGCCATCGCCAATCCCGACGAGGATCGCATGGTGGGCCATTACTGGCTGCGCAACGCTGCGCTCGCGCCTAACGACGAGCTGCGCGCCGATGTCACTGAGACCAAGGAACGCATCCAGAAATTTGCCTCCGATATTCACGTCAGCCGCATCCCGGCGCCGGACAGGAAACCATTCGAGCGTGTTCTCCTGATCGGGATCGGCGGCTCGGCTCTCGGCCCGCAATTCATCACTGACGCGTTGGGCACGTCGCACGATTTGATGGAGATCTTTTTTTTCGATAACACCGATCCGGATGGCTTCGATCGTGTCATCTCCCGGATGGGCGACGGGCTCGCCCACACGCTCGTGGTGGTGATCTCGAAATCCGGTGGCACGAAGGAGACACACAACGGCATGTTGGAAGCCGAGGCGCATTTCGAAAAGGCTGGTCTCGATTTCGGCAAGCAGGCAGTCGCGGTCACGGGCGTGGGCAGCCAGCTGGATAAATATGCCGAGAGCCACGGCTGGCTGGCGCGTTTCCCGATGTTTGACTGGATCGGCGGGCGCACCTCCGTGATGAGCGCGGTCGGATTGCTGCCAGCCGCTCTGCAAGGCATCGATACGGAAAACCTGCTTGCCGGTGCGGCGGCCATGGATGCGCACACGCGGCAGCCAGAGCGTGATCAGAATGCGGCCATGCTGCTCGCCCTGATGTGGTATTACGCCGGGGACGGACAAGGCAAAAAGGACATGGTCATCCTGCCTTACAAAGATCGCCTGGCGCTCTTCAGCAAATATCTCCAGCAGCTGGTCATGGAGTCGTTAGGCAAAGCCAAGGACCTGGACGGCAAAACCGTGCACCAGGGCATCGTGGTCTACGGCAACAAAGGCTCGACCGATCAACACGCCTACGTGCAGCAGTTGCGCGACGGCCTACCGAATTTCTTCGCCACCTTTATCGAGGTGCGAAAAGATCGAGAAACCGACCGTTTCGAAGTCGAGAAAGGCGTGACGAGCGGCGATTATCTGCAGGGCTTTCTGCGCGGGACACGCGCCGCGCTCTATGAAGGCGAACGCGACTCGATCACCATCAGCATTCCCGAGGTGAACGCTTTTCAGGTCGGCGCGCTCATTGCGCTCTACGAACGCGCGGTCGGCTTCTACGGCTCGCTGGTCAACGTGAATGCGTATCATCAGCCGGGGGTCGAGGCCGGGAAAAAGGCGGCCACGCGCATCCTGCAACTACAGCCCAAAGTTTTGGAGCACCTTTCGACCGCCGACATTACGGCGGAGGCTATCGCCCATGCGATCGACGCCGATCCGGAAGACGTTTATCACGTTCTCCAGCATCTGGCCGCCAACGACCCGAAAATCGAAGCCAGCGGTGCGGAACCCGGCGACGAAAAATTTTCCCGGATCAAGTAGCGTCGTTCGCGCGTTTGCCTAGATTCCATGCGCTCGCGCACCGAACGACTGCGCGGATTTCTTTGCCCATTGCAAACTGAGCCTCAAATTCCCTGGCCCGAGCTGACCAAGTTCATCGGGCAACTGAACCACGACCTGCGGAATCACCTGAACGCAGTCGAACTTCAATCCGCCTTCCTGGCCGAGATCGTGACCGACGAGGAAGGTCGCGCTGAAATTAAACGGCTGCGCGAGATGACCGGCGAGATGAGCACTCACCTGCAGCGGCTTTCCGCGGCCCTGGCCTCGATTCGCCCTACGGCCATGCGTTACCTGGCGGCGGAATTCGTGGAAGACCTGCGCGCCAAACTGACCGGCGAAAAACCGGAAACCGCGGCGGGAGTGGAATGGAACAATTCTCTCGCGGACGAAGCGCTCGAGATCGATCCCTACCTGGTGCAAGAGGCTTTCCTCGAGCTTTTCGGCAACGCCATCTCGCATGGGCGAGCGGAAGGCCCGCTCGTTTTCGAGTCGCGCCCAGCCGGCGAGGCGGTCGAATTCCTCCTGCGGGAACCCAAGACAAAATTCGAAGAACCCACCGAAAATTGGGGCGGCCATCCCGTCCGCAAAGTGCGGGGCGGTCATTATGGTCTTGGCCTCTTCCGAGCGCGCAGTATTTTCGAGGCGCACCATGGAACCCTGCACGCCCATTACGACCCCTCGGCCGCGACGCTCACCACGACTGTCGCTCTTCCCCGTCTCGCCGCCTAAGATGGCGAGGCCTGGTTGCCTCACGCGAACCTCCTGATGACTTCCGAAAACCGACGCATTCTCATTATTGACGACGAGCGCCCGATCCTCATGACGCTGGAGGCGCTCCTGGGCCGGCACGGCTATCAGGCTGAGGTGGCGGCGAATGCGACGACCGGTATGCGGCTGCTGCAAAGTAAGTCTCCTGCCCTCGTCCTGCTCGATCTGCAACTGCCCGATGCCGACGGATTGCAGATGCTCGAACAAATCAAAACCGAGCAACCGGACACTCAAGTGATCATTCTGACTGCGCATGATTCGCTGAATAACGCGATCGAGTCGATCAAGCGCGGCGCCTATCATTTCATCAGCAAGCCCTACGCGCCCGAGGAGCTGCTCAGCCTGGTCGAGAAAGCGCTCGAGAATCAATCGCTCCTGCGGGAGACAATCGAGCTGCGCCAGACCACCCAGCAGTTAAAGAAACAACTCGCGGACGCCGAAAAAGGGCTCGGCCCGGTCTTCAAAAGCAAGGCGATGCAGCAGATCAACGATCTGATCACCGCCATGGCGCCGTCCGAGGCCAACGTGCTGATCACCGGCGAAAGCGGCGTGGGCAAGGAAGTGATCGCCAATGTGATTCACAGTCGCAGTCGCCGGGCCGACCGGCCCATGGTGAAACTGAACTGTGCGGCTTTCCCGCAGACCATGATCGAGTCCGAGTTGTTCGGTTATGTGAAAGGCGCTTTCACGGGCGCGACCAACGATTTTCGCGGGATGATCGCGGAAGCTGCGGGCAGTACGCTTTTTCTCGATGAGATCTCGGAGATGCCAGCCGATCTGCAAACACGCTTCCTGCGCGTCTTGCAGGAGCGGGAATTTCGCCCGTTAGGCAGCACCAAGACAATGAAAGCGGATTTCCGCGTGGTGGCCGCGACCAACCGTCCGGTTCACCAGGCCATGGCGGAAAACCGGCTGCGCTCCGATCTCTTCTACCGGCTGAATACTTTCCAGATCGAGCTCCCGCCGCTGCGCGAACGCAAGGACGACATCCCGCCGATGGTCGCGAATTTCGTCAAGACCTTCGCCCGGCAACTCGGGAAACCGGAGCCGACCATTACCTCGGAAGCCTTTCAAAAACTGCTCGATTACGGCTGGCCGGGGAATGTGCGCGAACTGCAAAACGCCATGGAATACGCGGTCGTGCTCGCGCAACAGG
Organism: Chthoniobacterales bacterium; assembly: GCA_051003355.1. Classification (GTDB taxonomy): domain Bacteria; phylum Verrucomicrobiota; class Verrucomicrobiia; order Chthoniobacterales; family UBA10450; genus Palsa-1392. Next base: position 8,258 of record JBPCLK010000136.1, read on the forward strand.
GCCAGATCACGGTCAAGGAATTGCCAGCCGAAGTGCGGTTGCCGGTCGTCCTGCAGAAGACCGAGCGAGCGGCCGCGGCCCACAACGACGGGCCAGCGCGGAGTCTCGACGAAATGGAACGCGCCGCGATTCTAGACGCGCTCGCGCAATGTCACGGGAACAAGAAGAAAGCCGCCGAGCTCCTCGGCATCCAGCGCCCGACGCTTTATAACAAGATGAAGCGCTTCTCGATCCAGCTCT
>JBPCLK010000137.1:0-11672 GCA_051003355.1 Chthoniobacterales bacterium
AGCGCTTCGGAGCGCGCGCCGTGATCCGGGTCAGCCTGGCCGCGCTGGTCACGATTTATCTGCTGCTTTTTCTTGCGGCGGTTTTTCTCCTCTGGATATTTGGCGAGTGGAATCGTCGACGCCGTGAGCAGCGGGCGCTGCGCCACCGCCTCCGGTGTGTGATTTGCGCTTTCGAGTTCGAGGATCGAACGACGACGCTTTTACCACGCTGTCCGCGCTGCGGCAGCTTGAACGAACGTTTTAAACTGGATCGTATTTAAATCATGGGAATGTGGATCGGCAGAAATCGCAAAGCACGCGTGACGTATGGCTTCGACGAGATTGCTCTCGTGCCGGGGCGCGTGACAATTAATCCTAACGAAGTCGACACCACCTGGCGTCTGTCGCGCCGGGACAGCGAGCCGTTGGAATTCAAGATTCCGATTCTGGCCAGCGCTATGGATGGCGTGGTGGATGTGCGCTTCGCGATCGAGATGGGGAAACTCGGCGGTCTCGCCGTGCTCAATCTCGAAGGTGTGCAAACGCGATACAGGAATCCGCAGGAAGTCCTGCAGAAGATTGTCGACGCCGATAAAAGCGAAGTGACTGCGTTGCTCCAGAAAATCTACCAGGAGCCCGTCCAGGAAGATTTGATCGCCGCGCGCATTCGCGAGATTAAAGACTCCGGCGCGCCGGTGGCGGTCAGTTCCATTCCGCAACGGGCCGAGAGGTTCGGCGCCATCGCGCAGGAATCGGGCGCGGATATTTTCGTGGTGCAAAGCACGGTCTCGACCGTGCGGCATGTCTCTTCGGAGTACAAATCGCTTGAGCTCGCAACATTCTGCCAGGAGATGCGCATCCCGGTCATCGTGGGGAATACGGTGGGGTTCGATGCGACCTACGAGATCATGGAATGCGGACCGGCGGCCGTGCTCATCGGAGTCGGACCTGGCGCGGCCTGCACCTCACGTGGCGTGCTGGGGCTCGGGGTGCCGCAGGTCACCGCCACCGTCGATTGCGCCGCGGCTCGTGACGCTTATTTCAAGAAAACCGCCCGCTACGTTTCGATCATTACCGATGGCGGTATGAGCAAAGGTGGCGACGTCTGCAAAGCCTTCGCGTGTGGCGCCGACGCCGTCATGGTGGGCAGCGCTTTTGCCAGGGCGCACGAGGCGCCGGGCAGCGGTTACCATTGGGGAATGGCCACTCCGCACGCCAACCTCCCGCGCGGCACCCGGATCAAAGTCGGCGCCACGGGGTCGCTCAAGCAGATCCTGTTCGGACCGGCGGAAGTGGACGATGGCAGTCAGAACCTGGTGGGCGCTATTACGACCTGCATGGGCAACGTCGGAGCAAGCTCCGTCTCGGAGTTTCAGCAGACCGAAATCATCATCGCGCCCTCTATTCGTACGGAGGGCAAGCTGTTCCAGACTGTCCAAAGCGTCGGGATGGGAACCCGCTGATCCGTCGTGACAATTGTCGCGGGATGAGTGACAAGTAGTCGCTGTAATCATGTCCGCGACCACCCCTTACCCGTCAGTTAGTAATTCTTAAATGGACCGCCGAGTCGTCATCACCGGAATGGGAGTGGCCACGCCGTTAGGCATGGAGCTTGAAACCGTTTGGAACAATTTGCTCGAGGGGAAGAGCGGGGTCGGGGAGATCTCCCGCTTCGATACGACCGGCTACGATACCCGCATCGCCGGTGAGATCCGCGACTTCGATCCGAAGCCGGTTTTTAATAATCCGAAGGAACACAAGCGGACGGACCGCTTCACTCATCTGGCCATGGCGGCCACGAAAAGCGCCATGCGCGATTCCGGTATCGACCTGGAAAAGATCAATCGGGATCGCTTCGGCGTGCTTGTCAGCAGCGGTATCGGCGGGCTCAAGACTCTGGAAGATCAGCATACTGCGCTGGTCAACAAAGGTCCGTCGCGCGTTTCCGCGTTCACTATCCCGATGCTCATCAGCAACATGGCGAGCGGGTTGGTCTCGATGGAGTTCGGCCTGCGCGGACCGAACATGTGCATTGTCACAGCCTGCGCGACTTCCAATAACGCGATCGGCGAAGCGTGGCGCATCATTAAGTTCGGCGATGCCGATATCTTCCTCGCCGGCGGCTCCGAAGCAGCCATCATCCCCATCGGCCTGGGTGGTTTTGGAGCGATGAAAGCCCTTAGCACGCGGAACGATGAACCGCAGCGTGCCTCGCGACCCTTCGATCGCGACCGGGACGGCTTCGTCATCGGCGAAGGCGCCGGTGTGGCGGTGGTCGAGGAATTAGAGCACGCCAAGGCGCGCGGAGCGAAGATCTGGTGCGAACTGGCAGGCTATGGACTTTCTGGCGACGCCTATCACATGACAGCGCCTCCGCCGGATGGAGAAGGCGCGGCGCGAGCGATGAAGATGGCGCTCGATCACGCGAAGGTGACGCCCAGCGAGGTCGATTACGTGAACGCGCACGCAACTTCCACTGGTCTCGGCGATATTTGCGAAACCCGCGCGATCAAAAGCGTGTTCGGCGAATATGCGCGCAATGGTTTGTCCATCAGCTCGACCAAATCGATGACTGGACATTTGTTAGGCGGAGCGGGCGCGGTCGAGATGGCCGTCTGCGCCATGGCCCTGCGCGATAACAAAATTCCGCCCACCATTAATCTCGAAAATCCCGATCCGGAGTGCGACCTCGATTACACACCGAAAGTGGCACGGGAGAAAAAGGTGAGGGTCGCGGTGAACAATTCCTTCGGTTTCGGTGGCCACAACGCCACTCTCGTCCTGACCGAATTTAACGACTAAACTTCGCTTCGAGGAGCGACCGCTTTGGTTGCCTCGGCCACCCGCACACATCACACTAGGGCGTATGCCGGAGATCGGGAAAATGCTGGTAATTTTCGGAGCGGTCATCATTCTGCTTGGCTTGCTGCTCTGGAGTGGATTTGGCGCGAGCTGGCTCGGTCGCTTGCCGGGTGACATCCGGATCGAGCGCGGCCACACCGGCTTCTATTTCCCGATCGTTACCTGCATTATCATCAGCGTCGTCGTTAGCCTGCTTCTTTCGTTTTTTCGTCGTTAGGCAAATGGCGGTCACTACGCAACAGAAGCCGCGACTGATCCGACATGTCGCACGTCTGCGGAATTGCCGGCGTTGCCCGCTCATGCACCCGCCGCCGGTTTCCGGGGGGGCGGTGGTGAGCGAAGTCCTGCTGGTTGGTCAGGCGCCCGGCGTGCGGGAACCCGTGGTCGGTAAACCTTTTGCCTGGACTGCGGGCAAGACGCTTTTTCGCTGGTTTGAGGAAGCGGCCGGGCTGAGTGAGGAAGTCGTGCGAGCGGAAATCTATTTCGCCGCGGTCTGCCGTTGTTTCCCCGGCAAAGCGCCCGGTGGGAGCGACCGCGTGCCGAATCCGCAGGAGATCGCGAACTGCTCTTCGTGGCTAAATCGCGAGCTGGAGATCTTGCAGCCGCAGCTGGTGATTCCCGTCGGGAAGCTGGCCATTGCGCAATTCATGGCGGTGGAAAAGCTGAACCAGATTATCGGCCAAAGCTTTCAGGTGGAGCGCGCCGGGGAAAGCTTCGATCTAATTCCGTTGCCTCATCCGTCAGGCGCTTCGCCATGGCATCGGATCGCGCCAGGCCGCGATCTCCTGGCCAAAGCGCTGCAACTGATCGTCAGGCACAAGGCCTTTCCAAAACCATGAAAATTCTCTCCTCTTTTCGGTCGGCCTGATTTCGGATCTGCGACACTGTCTCGGGTGAAAATGTGCTCGGGAGCAAGAATGCGATCGTGGCGCAGATCTACCCGAACGGGATGCACTTGGAAACGCGGCAATGGGAAGATCTTCTATGTCCGGCCGGGCCATGAAACCTAACCGATCTATTTTATCAATTCGTTAGGCAGATTTTGCAGAACGCCGTCCAATGGCTTGCAACGGAGAGGCAAAGATGGCTCGACATTTGCCTCAATATCCCGATCGACCAGGTACGCGAGAAACTCGTAGCGAAGGGCTTTAGACTGCATAAGGAAGGCGACCAAGGTTTCCGTTAGGCAGCGCGCCGCATCACAAATGCCATCCCGCGCGGGCCCTCGCCCGGCGACGATGCTGCCAGGAGCAGGGACGAGGCAAAAGAAAGTGCCAAAGAAAAAACGGCATGACCACGCATCAGCCATTCTAGATCGACGCGAGGAAAGAACACCTGACGAATCGAAAGACGGTACTAGGATGACAGAACGACATTTTGCGACGAGGAAACCACCATGGACGAAACGAAAACTCGGACGCGGGACGACATTCCTGAAAGCGATAAATGGGATCTCTCGCTTCTCTTCGGCGGCGCGGATAAATGGAGCGAAGACTTCGCCTGGATCCAGGCGACCTTCCCTCGCCTAACGACGTGGAAGGGTCGCCTCGGTGAGTCGGCCGCGACCCTGGCCGAGTTGCTCGAATTTGAGAAGGCGCTCGATCTCAAAATCGAGCGTGTCTATCACTACGCCTCGCTCCAACTGTCCGAGGACAGCGCGAATCCAGAGTATCTCGCGCGCATGGGACAATTGCAGAATCTCCTCACCACTATCGGCGAGACGACAGCGTTTCTGGTGCCGGAAATTCAGGCGATCGAGGACGAGAAATTCTCGCGATTTCTTGACGACTCCGCGCTCCAGGATTGGCGGACGAGCCTGCGCAAGGTCCGGCGGATGAAGCCGCACATTCTATCTGAAAGAGAAGAGCGCCTGCTCGCGCTCGGCAGCTCGGCCCTCGACGGCTACGATGACGCGTTTTCGCAGTTGACTGATGTCGACATGAGATTCGGCGTCCTCATGGATGAGAAGGGAGAGCAACGGCCGCTCACGCAAAGCTCCTACAGCTCGTTTCTGGTCAAGCGCGACCATGATCTGCGGAGGCGCGCTTTTCACCAGTTCTACGCCGAGTTTCAGGATCACCAGTTTACGCTCGCTTCGGCGCTCTCGTATTCGGTCAAGGCCGATGTCTTCCGGGCGCGGGCGCGCAATCATCCTTCTGCCTTGGAAGCCTCGCTCTTCAAGGATGACATTCCGGTTTCGGTTTACGATGGATTGATCGGCGCCGTGCGGGCGAATCTCGAGCCGCTCCATCATTACTACGATCTGCGTCGGCGCGTCCTTGGGCTCGAAGAGCTGCACGCCTACGACACTTATGTGCCGCTGGTGGCGGAAATCGAGACAAATGTTTCCTTCGATGAAGCGATCGAGAAGGTGCTGGCTTCGCTCGCGCCGCTGGGCCAGGAATATGTGGAGTCGTTAGGCAAAGGTCTGCGCGGGCGCTGGTGCGATCGCTATGCATCGAAGGGCAAACGGAGCGGTGCCTTCTCCAGCGGCAGCTACGGCGCTCCGCCCTATATTCTGATGAACTACAAGCGCGACGTTTTCTCCGATGTCTACACGCTCGCGCATGAGGCCGGGCACTCGATGCATACCTGGCTGGCACATCGCGGACAGCTCTACCAGGATGCGGATTACCCGATCTTTCTGGCGGAGGTCGCTTCGACTTTTAATGAGGAACTGCTCACCCATTACCTGCTCGAGCAGACTAACGACCGTAAAATGCGAGCCTACATCATCAATCGCCAAATCGACGACATCCGCGGGACGCTCTTTCGCCAGACGATGTTCGCCGAGTTTGAGAAGACCATTCACGCGCTGGAGGAACGAGGCGAAGCGCTCACCCTCGACGTCTGCAAGAGCGAGTATCGCCAGTTGCTCGAGGCCTACTTCGGGGCCGGTGTCGTGCTCGATCCGGAGCTGGATCTGGAATGCCTGCGCATCCCGCATTTCTACAGCGCTTTCTACGTTTACAAATATGCGACTGGCGTTTCGGCGGCGGTCGCGCTGGCCGAACGAGTGCTCAGCGGCGTTTCTGGGGCGGTCGAGGATTACCTCGGCTTCCTCAAGTCGGGCGGCTCGCAATTTCCGCTCGAGACTCTGCTGGCTGCCGGCGTGGATATGCGCACGTCCGCTCCGGTCGAAAGCACTCTACGTCTGTTTGACCGGCGCTTGGGCGAGCTGGAAGCGCTTCTCTAGAGGGCCAATGTCCGAGTCGCCTTTGCGCGACGATCTGCGGCGTTTCCGGGCAGCGTTAGTCTCGCCTCGGGGGGCAAAGGCCCCTCCCACATTTCAAGAAGTCACAGGTAGGCCCGGCAATTGCTTTTTAGGAACGGGGATGACGCTTGAATGGCAGTTGAGAACAGCTTGCGGATATGCCGAGCTCGGGATGGATCGCGAATCCATGGCTGCGCTGAATTCGATCCCAAAAAATTTGCAGGATCGCCCGGAGGTCATGCAGTTGCGCCTCCATCACCTGATGATGCGCAAATCGTGGCGCACTGCTCTGGTCCTTAGTCGCAAGCTCTGTCGCGTGGCGCCTGATTGTGGCGCGGGCTTTTTACATGCTGGCTTCTGTTTGAATCAACTCGGCCGCACGGGGGATGCGCGCAAGATTCTGCTCAAGGGGCCGCCTGCGCTTCGTCGTGAGCCGATTTTCTTTTACAATCTAGGTTGCTACGAGGCCCTCCTTGGCCGTCCCCATCTGGCCCAACGGCATCTGGAGACGAGCTTCCAGATGGACGCCAACTTTCGGGAAATTGCGAAAAAAGATCCCGACCTGAAAACGCTGCAGGCTTTTTTTTAAGGGCCGCCGGCGGGCAGGAATAATTCCCTCTTCGACGCCGCCGCTCCCTTCTGCGAGCATGCGCTCATGGAACGGGAAGTGGATTTGTCGATCGAAGATATCGGCTTCGGCGGCAAGGGCGTTGGACGTTGCGAAGGCAAGGCCGTGTTCGTTCCCTTCACCATCGCGGGCGAACGAGTCACCGCTCGTCTCGTTAGGGAAAAGAAATCGTTTGCGGAAGCTGAGCTGGTGCGGGTGAACGAAGCGTCGCCCGAGCGAGTGGCTCCGCCTTGTCCATATTTTGGGCGCTGTGGCGGATGCAGCTACCAGCACATGAACTACGAACACCAGCTGCACTGGAAATCGCGGCAGGTGGCCCAGGCGCTGCGGCGCATTGGCAAGTTCAGCGATCCTCCGCTGCGCCCGATCGTGCCGTCGCCGCGTGCTTACGAATATCGGAATCGTATCACTGTTCACGCCGAACGAGGTGTCGTCGGTTTTTTCCGCCACGATGCACATCGACTCATCGAGGTCGAGCGTTGCGCCATCGCCGCGCTGGAGGTGAATGACGAGCTCGCTGCCCTACGCGAGCGGAAGCCGCGCGACGGGCATTATACTTTGCGCGCTCAGCGAGGTCCGCACGTTTTTTCGCAGATCAACGACGCGGTCGCTGCTCATCTCGGGGATGTGATCGCGAGCCTCGTTCCAGCGGGCCACACGCTCTTGATCGACGCCTACTGCGGTGCTGGATTTTTTGGCAAACGGTTGCTGCATCAGTTTCCACGGGTGGTGGGGATCGACTGGGACATTCATGCGATCGATGCCGCGCAGGCGACGGCCGGGGAAACTGAAACTTACCTTGCGGGCGACATTGCCACACACCTCGGTGAGCAGCTCACGAAAGCCGATTCGAGCCTAACGACTGTGATTATGGATCCGCCGGCCACTGGTCTCGAGGCGCAGGTGCGCGAGATTTTGCGCGCGCATCCGGCGGCCCGACTGCTCTACGTTTCCTGCAACCCGCCAACCTTGTCTCGCGACCTGGCTGATCTCGGCACCGCTTATCAACTGGAGAGTGTCACTCCTTTTGACATGTTTCCGCAGACGGCGGAGATCGAAGTCCTGGCCTGCCTCAGCGCAGCGAAACCCTAGCGAGGGGTGCGCCGCTTGAGTTCCCAGACGTGCAGGGCGGCGAGGAGCAGGCGTCGGGTTCTCTCCATGCGGCCGACTTGCGGAAGATCTGCATCTTCGGTGGGTGACGCTTTCTCAGCAGTCACCGTGGCCTTCGACTTTGGCTTGCGCGGGCCGACGCCGGAACAACGACGCTGCACTTCGACAGCAGTTTTCTTTTTCTGCTTCGATTTTCCTCCAGTCGAATTTTCTCGTCGCGGCATAGTTCCGCCATGGCAATAAGCAGGCCCCGCGCCAAAGTGGCCCGACTATGCCTGAAAACCATTTGCCGGAGTGACTAACGAGGCGAGAGATGAAGAGTCGCCAGCATGCAGCGAGCGCTGCCGCCGGCCAGCTCGATGGTGGGAAGATCGAGCGGGAGGAGGCGGGCGAAGCGCTCGATCACACTGCGCTGTTCGTCGCGCAGGTGAGCCGCAGCGCGTGAGGAGAGCACGAGGAGAGAGCTGTGTTCGTTACGCAGCTCGAGCGCGTTCCCGGCGAAGTTCTCGATTTGCTCGCGCTTCAGTTCGACCAGGATTTTCCCGCTCCCTTCGAGACTCTGCCGCACTCGATCCTGCTGTACGCGGTCCGGGATCATCTCGAGGCCGACCAATGCGAATTTGGCGGCGATGCACATCATCACATTGGTGTGATAAATTGGACGCCCGTCTGCCCCGACACTTTCAAACGTGATGGGTTCGAAATGAAAATCGGTGCAGAATTTGTGTAACGGCTCGAGATCGGCGCGTTTGGAAAGGGAGACGTAGGCAAGCCGATGAACGTGATCCAGAACGAGACTGCCGGTTCCCTCGAGAAACAGCCCGCGCGTTTCGAAAGGAGAGTAATCGACCACCTCCGTGACCTGGTAACGTTCGCGCAATTGCGCGATGAGATCGGGCCGCCGCTCCGCGCGACGTGATGGAGTGAACATCGGGTAGAGAGCAATCCGGCCGTCGGGATGAGTCGTGAACCAGTTGTTCGGAAAGACGGCGTCCGGTTTGGCAGGCTGGAGCGTATCTTCGAAGACCTCGACCGTGACGCCGGCCCTTCTGAGAGCTTCGACGGCGTGGTCGAATTCAACCTGAGCCGCGGTCGAGATCTCAGCGACAGATCCCTCTGGCGGATCTTGCTGGAACGCGTTATCGAGCGCCGTTTCCGGATTCGGATAAAACCGGCTGGGCCGGATCATGACGACGGCGCGCGCGCTTTGTTCGGTCGGTGCGGCTTCCATGGTCATGGCAAAAGTAAGGGCGGCTGACGGGTGGGACAATCGGTGGTTTCGAGCGCTCTGCCTAACAGCCGGGAATGGGCGGCATGTTTCGACTCACGCCCTTTTGCGATGGTGATTCGCTGCCGTTAGGATGAACGTCGGCATGGCCGTTTTCACCTCGAACTTCACCGTCTCAACGCACGGCAAGGGCACCTACGAAATCACAGATCGGATCGCTCAGGCGGTCACGCGGAGCGGAGTTTGTCACGGCGTCGCGACGGTGTTCGTTAGGCACACGAGTTGCAGTCTCATCATCATGGAAAACGCCGACCCGAGCGCGCGGCGAGACCTGGAGAGGTTTTTCGAGCGGCTCGTTCCAGAAGAGACATCATGGTTTGAGCACACGGCCGAGGGTGCGGATGACAGCACCTCGCACATTCGCTCGGTCCTGACCCGCTCCAGCGAAGGGATCCCGATTGCGGAAAAGCGTCTACAGCTCGGCACCTGGCAGGGCATTTTCCTTTTCGAACATCGGCGCGCGCCGCATCACCGCCAGATCAGCCTGACAGTCGTCGGAGAATAAGCTTTTCGAATTTTTCATGAACGCTGCGGTCAAGACAGTCTCTTTGCGGCGCACGCGCCTCATAATCCAACCGCCACTTGGTCATGCTGGAAGCGATTTCGCGATTATTTCTATGAGACAGGTTGCGCATCGGCAAAAAACCGGCCGCAGGCATCCGCAATGCGAAGCAGGCGTTGGCTTACCTGGTGATGTTAAAGGCGACGCTTGGCTCACGCCCGACCTTTTCCGTTTCGGCGCCAGCAGCTGGTCAACGATGTGCTGATGCAGAGCGCCAAGACCGTCGTCGGAAATTATCAGAGCGCCGATTATTTTCGCTGCCCTAACGAGAGGCATCCCCGAGCCGCAGATCGAAGCAGCTACAATTCCAGCGAGAAATGGTGTGAAGCGATGATCATCCGCTTCGTTAGGTAGAAGCGGTGAGCGGCGAAGCGTTGCACGCCCGAGTCCAAGTCCAGCTTTCGGCAGCCGGCGGCCCGGGCCTCCGCCACTAGCCAGTCGAAGAGCTGGCCGCCATAGCCTAGCGAGCGGCCAGCGGCATCGGTCACCAGATCGTCGACGTAACAAAATCGTCCGGCGAAAAGTGATTCCGAGATTCGGTAGCCCGCGACTGCCCGGACAATCCCGGCGTCTTCCAAAAACGCCATCCGGAAACTTCCCGACGCTCGCTGCCGTTCCACCTGTTCGACGAAAGTCTCTTCGTCATCAAAATGAGTCCGGAGTTGTCGCATGACCGGAAAGCAGCGGGCCACTTCGGCAGGCGTGCTGGCCTCCGCGATGTGTGTTGTCATCTTTCTCCTTCGACCGCCCGGAGATATCGCGCGACTGAATTTACCGTCGCCGTGTTGGACTGGGGATGAAAATAACAATTCCAGGTAATCTGCCTAACGATTCAACCGGATCGTCTCACCTTGAGTGCAAACACTCGCCCGCACCACCTTGTGATCGATCTGACACTGCGGCTTCGAGTTTTCCGCCACGGCAGAGAGCGCATGGCCGCCTCGTTGTTGACTTCTGTCTTGCTGGCTGCGTCGTGGATTCTAAGCTGCACCATGCAACCAGGTCGCGCCGGAACCTCAGCCTAACGATGCGCGTGCTCGCGATCGATGCCTCGCTGCGTTCCTCTGGCGTCGCTATTATCGACACGGCCGGGGGCGGAAAATTCCAGACGCTCTACTTCGGCGTCATACAGAACGCGGCGAAGCTACCCATGTCATCCTGCCTGGTGGCGATCCGCGATCGCTTGGCGGAATTGATCCATGCGCACGAGCCGGACTGCTGCGCGCTCGAAGCGGTCATCTACGTTCAGAGCCACAAGACCGCGATCACGCTGGGCGCGGCGCGCGGCTCGGCCATCCTCGCTGCCGCGGAGCGAGGGTTGCCGGTCTTCGAATACGCGCCGAAACGGATCAAGCAGGCTACGGTCGGCAACGGCTCAGCCGACAAGAGCCAGGTCGCCTTTATGGTGCGCGCACTGCTTGGCCTCACGGAAACACCCGGGCCGGATGCCGCCGACGCACTGGCGATCGGGTTGACCCATTTGCGCGCGCAGGAGGCGGTGCATCTCGGGCTGCCGTCTGGTCTACAAATATGACGCCCGAGCTTGCTACGAAATGGCTGGGCCGAATTTCCTTCGACGATGCGCTCGCGCGCCAGGAAGAATTCGTCCGGCAAAAATGCGCTCAACCGGAGCTGCCGGATGAACTCTGGTTACTGGAACACGATCCGGTTTACACCATTGGACGCACGTCTGATCAATCCAGCCTGCGCGGGGCGACGCATCTGCCCCACCCGCTGTTCGCGATTAATCGCGGCGGCCAGGCGACCTGGCATGGGCCGGGGCAGTTGGTGGGTTATTTCCTCATCGATCTGCGACGCCATGGACAAGATCTGCACCGTTATTTGCGCTGGATGGAAGAGTATCTCCTCGAGTTGCTGGCCCGTTACGAAATTGCCGCAACCACCCGCGACGGTCTGACCGGCGTGTGGGTGGAAAACCGCAAGATCGCCTCGATCGGCGTGGGCGTGCGGCATTGGATCTCAATGCACGGTTTCGCCCTGAATGTGAGCGGCGATCTTTCTGCTTTCA
>JBPCLK010000138.1:0-8857 GCA_051003355.1 Chthoniobacterales bacterium
TGGTGGGCAGGGCTGGATTCGAACCAGCGAAGGCGTAAGCCAGCGGATTTACAGTCCGCCCCGTTTGGCCACTTCGGTACCTACCCGCGCCGCGAGCGATTGATATAGGCTCGCTCGCGAATAGTCGCAACTGTTTTGCCGGTGCGGTAGAATTCCCTTCTCATGAGGAAGCCATCTACCCTGCCGCCGCTCACCGCGCACGATCGCGAACAGTTCTGGCCTGCTCTTCCCTATGCGGAATGGCAGGCGACCGCAGAGACCCTGCAGCTGTGGACGCAGATCGTCGGCAAGATCCGTCTTGTCCAATCACCGTGGATCAATCATTCGTGGCACGTCACCCTTTATCTGACCCCACGCGGCCTAACGACGTCGTCAATCCCCCACGGGTTTCATACATTCGAGATCCGGTTCGATTTCATTGACCAGGAACTGCATATCCTGAAAAGCGATGGCGATTCCCGTGTCCTGCCTCTCCAGGCACAGACGGTGGCGGATTTCCATCGCCAGGTGATGAGCGCCCTAAGCGAACTCAAGTTGCCCGTGCGCATCGGGACACAGCCTAACGAAGTCGCAGATCCGATCGCCTTCGAGCGCGATGAGACACATCGGACCTACGACGCCAGCCAGGCGAATCGCTTTTGGCGCGTGCTTCTGCAATCTGACCGCGTCCTGAAAAAGTTTCGTTCGCGCTTCTGCGGAAAATGCAGCCCGGTTCACTTCTTTTGGGGCAGCTTTGACTTGGCCGTCACCCGGTTTTCCGGCCGGACCGCGCCACCGCATCCCGGCGGAATTCCGCACCTGCCTGATGCGATTACCCGCGAAGCCTACGCGCAGGAAGTCAGCAGCATCGGTTTCTGGCCGGGGAGCGCCGCCAGTCCGACGCCACTTTATTATTCCTATGCCTATCCCGAGCCGGCTGGATTTAGCGAGGCGGAGGTGCGACCAGCCGAAGCTTCCTATCTCGCCAGCATGCACGAATTCGTTTTGCCATATGATGCGGTGCGCACCGCCGCTGCCCCCGACGAAACACTGCTTGAGTTTGCGCAGAGCACCTACGATGCCGCCTCGATTTTTGGCCAATGGGATCGCGCCAGCCTCGAGGAAGCTGCGCTCAACCCGCCGGCCAACCTTCCCTAGGCGCTGGCGCTCACGAAACTCTGGAAAGAAACTCGGCGATTTCCGCGACCACTTCGCGCTGCCGTTCCCGCGTCAGTTCCGGATAGATCGGCAAAGCGAGTGTCTCCTTGGCCGCGCGTTCCGTTTCCGGCAAATCTCCCGCCCGATAGCCGAGTGAGGCAAAACACTCCTGCTCGTGCAAACCGAGCGGGTAATAAATGGCAGAGCCGATGCCACGTTCGGTGAGATGCTTTTGCAAGGCGTCCCGTCGCGGAGTGCGCACCACATATTGATGGTAAATATGATGGTTCGTTAGGCCGCGATGGCGGTAGGGCTCTGCGGGCAGCGTCAGCGTTTCCGTTAGGCCGGAGGCCGAGAATTCCGCGTGATAAATATCAGCCACCTGCTGCCGTGCCGCAGACCAGTCGTTCAGGTAGGGCAGCTTAACCTTCAGAACAGCGGCCTGGATCGCATCGAGCCGGAAATTCCCGCCGACCACATGATGAATGTAACGAGGCTCCATGCCATGCTGTCGGAAACTGCGAAAGCGCCGGGCCAGATCGTCGTCGTGACAAAGGATGGCGCCGGCATCACCCGCCGCGCCCAGATTTTTTGAGGGATAAAAGCTAAGCGAGCCCGCCGCGCTCATGGTTCCGGCCTGTCGCGCGCCCTCTTTTGACGGATACTCCGCGCCAATGGCCTGGGCGGCATCCTCGATCACCATGAGTTTGAAGCGAGCAGCAAGGTCGTTGATTAGATCCATCTCGCAGCACAGACCGAAAAGATGCACCGGGACGATCGCCTTTACGATGCGGCCGCCCAGGTCCACCAGCTCACCCTTCTCATTCCGGCGGCATTCGTTTTCCAGGAAATTGGCCAGCGCGGTCGGTGAGATGTTGAAGGTCGCCGGATCGATATCGACGAAGACCGGCGTCGCTCCCACGCGCGCGATGCAGCCCGCGGTCGCGAAAAAAGTATAAGCCGTCGTAATCACGGCATCGTTAGGCCCGAGACCCAGCGCCATGAGGATGTCGAGCAAGGCGTCCGTGCCGGAGGAAACGCCAATCGCATGCCGGACGCCGCAATATGCGGCCAGAGCTTGCTCGAATTCCTCGACCTTGGGACCGAGGATGAAACCCTGTGTGCGAAGAATCTCGTCGATCTCGTGCCGGATCGGCTCCGCCAGAAGTCGATATTGCTCACTCAGATCCAAGAGCGGGACACGCATGCGCCTAGCGAAGCATGTCCGGCGCGTTCTGGCGAGCAGGTGGATGCGCCGTCGAGATTCGTTGACCGTCCTGAATCAATCAGTTAACCTCCGCGCGTGAGTTTACTCCGGAATCTTTTCTGGTTCTTGCTGTTCGTGTTTTTCACCTTCTGCTTCGTCGTCCTATTCCAATATGGACCGAGCGATTTCGTCCCGGGATTTCAGAAGGAATCTGGACGAGTGATCAGCTACGTGCAGAACGCCATCCAGCCGGAAAAGAAAAAGAGCGACCTGAACAACCCCTAACGGGTCCGATCAGTCGACAAACTCAAGCTCGCCGGCTGCGGGAACCAGTCCCTTCTCCGCTCCGGCATGGAGAAACTGCCGGATCGCTTCCCGCCCCGCCTCGCCATAATCGCGCGTGTAGTCGTTCACATACATGCCGATGAATTCGCCCGCGAGGGCGGCATCCATGTCGCGGGCATACGGGAGGGAATGGCGCACGGCAGCCTCGCGATGGTCCAGCCCGTAGTCGATGCTCTCGCGAATGATCTGGGAAAGATCGCGCCGCACCTCCGCCGGCAGATCCTTGCGCAGGACATTCCCGCCTAACGGCAGCGGCAGGTCGGTCTTTTCTTTCCACCACTGACCGAGGTCGAGCAGTTTGCGAAAGCCGGCCGCCGCGTAGGTGAGCTGACCTTCGTGAATGATGAGACCTACCGCGGCGTCACCTTTTTTCACGACGTCAAAGATTTGGTCGAAAGGCACGACGACATATTCGAACTCGCCCAGATAGAGTTGAAGGGCGAGGAAGGCACTCGTCATTTTTCCCGGCACGGCAATGAGTCGGCCACGCAGCCAATCTCGCAATTCGTGAGGCGAGGTGGCGGTCGGCGCGTCAGGATCGGTCGCCACCAGCATCGGGCCGTAGCCGTCACCCATGCTCGCCCCGCAGGCAAGCAGCGCATAGCGATCCTTCACATGAGCGTAGGCGTGAATCGAAATGGCGGAGATATCGAGCTCGCCGCGCAGGGCGCGTTCATTGAGCGTCTGGATGTCCTCCAGACGGTGCTCAAATTCGTAACCGCGGAGTTCGATCTTGTGTTCCGCCATGGCGTAGAACATGAAGGCATCGTCGGGATCAGGGGAATGGCCGAGAGTGAAAATACGCGCGTGGGATGACACGGCGCACACGCTACGCAGGCGCGCGGAGTTGTCATCCGGATCCCGGGCCACGACATGGTCCTTCGTGCAGGTTTTTGCGCTATCCCCGTAGGTGCGCTTACCGTTCTCCTTCCTGATGCATCCACTCCATTCCATCCGCGAGATCGTCTGCCCTGATTGCGACGCCTTGCTGGAGGTGTCGCCGCTGGAGGAAGGCGAGAAAGCTGTTTGCCCGCGCTGTGTTGCGTCGCTCATGAGTCACGAGCGTAATTCTCTCAATCGAACGGCCGCCCTGGCCCTCGCCGCGGGTCTGCTTTTTATTGTCTCCAATAGCTTTCCTTTCATGACTTTGCGGGCCGGTTTTCGGGAGAGCGAGATGATGCTCTGGCAGAGCGCCTCGGGCCTGGAGGAACAGGGCTACCCATACCTCGGCCTGGCCGTTTCCATTTTCATCCTGGCCGCACCGCTGCTCCTGATCGGCGGCATGCTTTACCTCCTCGTGCCTTTACTGCGCGAGCGTCGATTGCCTGGAGCGATCCCGGTCTGTCGCTGGGTGCTGGCGGCACGGCGGTGGAACATGATTGAGGTCTTTATGCTCGGAACACTCGTTAGTCTGCTGAAACTCGGTAAGTTGGCGGAGCTCAGTCTGGGCACCTCGTTTTGGGCGTTCGTCGGGCTTATTCTCTGCCTGACCGGCGCGATGGCCTCGATTCATCCGCGAGAGTTATGGGCGCGCTTGGAGATGGCGAAATGACGATAGCTTTCCCACCGGATTCCGCAGCTTCGCGTGGCCTGGCGCTTTGCCACGTCTGCGGCATCGCCTCCCCCGTCACGGACGAACGCTGCCCGCGCTGTCGGAGCTCGCTGCATCTCCGGCTGCAGGACAGTCTGCAGCGATCCTGGGCCCTGACCTTCGCCGCGATAGTGCTCTATTTGCCAGCCAATCTCCTCCCCGTCCTCATCGTAGATTCCTTTGCTGGCGACAGCCCGAGTACGATCATGGGCGGCGTCATCCAGTTCTGGCAGGAGGCCGATTATCCGGTCGCGATCATCATTTTCGTCGCCAGTGTGCTCATCCCAGTGCTGAAAATCATCTCTATCATCGCGCTATGCCTGGCCGCCCGCACCGGGCGACGCGCGAGGGGCATGACTCGCCTCTACCGCGTGACGGAGTTCGTGGGTCGCTGGTCGATGGTGGACGTCTTTGTGGTGGCAATCCTGGTTGCGGTAGTCCAGCTTGGCTCGACCATCTCAATTCACCCGGGAGCCGGTGCGGTGGCTTTTGCGGCGGTGGTGATACTGACCATGTTTGCCGCCATGAGCTTCGATCCCCGCCTGATCTGGGACGCCGCCGGCCGTTCTGAAAACCTTTCTGACCAATAAATGCACGAGACTGCCGCTGCTCCCAATTCACCACGCCTGACGCCCGTGGTCAAAAAGACACGCAGATTCTCACCGATCTGGATCATTCCTCTCGTTGCGGCTCTTCTGGGCATTTGGCTGGCCGTGAAATACATTTCGGAACGCGGTCCCAAGATCGAGGTCACTTTCGAAACAGCGGAAGGAGTCGTAGCTGGTAAAACGCCCATCCTTTGCCGAAGCGTCAACATCGGCGTGGTCGACTCGATCCAACTCACGAAAGATTTGCGCGGGGTCGTGGTGAAAATGCAGATGACGAGCGAGGCGGATCGCCTGCTGGTGAAGGATACGCAAATCTGGGTGGTGCGACCGCGCTACGGCGCCGCCGGGATTTCGGGCTTGAGCACCCTCGTTTCCGGCAGCTACATCGAGCTGGAGCCAGGTCTCTCCAAAGAATCTCGGACGGAATTTATCGGCATCGAGCAACCTCCTGTGACGCCGAAAGGGGTGCCGGGTCTCCGCGTGACTTTCGTGGCGGACGACGCGGGCAGCATCGCGCCTGGCACGCCGATTGTTTACAAGGGTCTGAGTGCGGGCAGAATCGAGTTGCGCAAGTTTCTTGTGGCCAAGGGCAAGATCGAGTTTGGCGCTTTTATCTTCAAGGAGTTCGCCCCGCTCGTGCGCAAAAACACGAAATTCTGGAACGTCAGCGGCATTGACGTGCAGATCGGAGCTGACGGTCTCCAACTCCATGCTGGCACGCTCGAGTCGCTGATCGTGGGGGGGATTACTTTCGGGCAACCGGATGGCGCGCTCTCCGCGCCACACGTGGATGATGGAGCAAACTTCGTCCTCTACAATAGCTTTGCCGACACGAAGAAATTCGTCATGGCCAACAGCCTCCCCTACATGCTCCTCTTCTCCGGCAGCGTTCGGGGCTTGAATGAAGATGCGCCGGTGGAATTCCGCGGAGTCCGCATTGGCACGGTCAACGGCATCTCGTTCCAATACTTGCCTAACGATGCCGAACGTCGGGTCCCGGTCCTGATTCAAATCGATCCGACGCTCATCACCAACCTGCCGACCACCAGTACGGAGCCGTCCGAGAAGTTCATCGCGGACGCCGTCCGCGACGGCCTGCGTGCGAGTCTGAAGACGGGCAGCCTTCTCACGGGTCAGATGTATATCGACCTCGATTTCATGAAAGACGCCGCCCCCGCCACCGTCACGGAACTCGCAGGCTATCACGTCCTGCCTACCGGTGGTTCTGGCCTGGCCGAATTGCAGGAAAAAGCCTCCGCCCTGCTCGATAAACTCCAGGCTTTGCCGATCGAGGAGACCATCAAGGAAGCGACCGCAGCGATCGCCTCCATCAAGGCAGCGGTGGATGACATCAAGAAGACGATCGGCGGCTACGGTGAGAATGGGCCGCTCTACCAGAAACTGAACGAAACGTTGCAGCAGCTCGATTCGACCCTGAAGTCGGTCAAGGAGCTCTCCGGCACGATCGAGCGCAAACCGAACTCGCTCATTTTCGGGAAACCGGGCAAGGTCGCCCCGCCCAAGGGCTCACAAAGGCCCTAACGATGTTTTCTTATGTGGAATAAGCTCCTGATCTTCATCTGCCTCTCCCTGCTCACAGGCTGCGGAGGCGCCGGGGCGAATTATTATCGGCTCAGTGCCATGACCGCGTCCCCCACTGGCGGTTCAAGTTCTGGCCTCAGCGTCGCGGTCGGTCCTGTGACGCTCCCCAGTTATGTCGACCGGGCGGAAATCGTTTTCTCCAGCGGGTCGAATCAGTTCCAGATCCCGACCAACGCCCTTTGGGTCGGCTCACTCCAGGAAAACATCAGCCGTGTCGTGGCCGCCGATCTCGGTGCGCTTCTCGGCACCAGCAATGTCCGCGCGTCCGTCGAGCCCGGATTTAGTCCTCGCTACCGGGTCGCGCTCGATGTGAGGCAGTTCCATGGCATCAGCGGCCAGGAAGCGATTTTCGATCTTTCCTGGCGAATACAAGGCGGAGCGAGCGGAGAAACGATTTCGCGTCACAGCCGCATGTTTCAGCAAGGTATCAACGGGGATGGCTACCAGGCGCTCGTCGAAGCAGAGAGTCGCTTGCTCGAGCAGGCATCCGCGGCGATTGCCCAGTCGTTGCGCTGAAGCGACCGCGTCGCCGCTGATCGATTTGAAACCCCGGTTGCGTTGCAGAAGGCAATCCGATAGCCTGAGCCCACCATGGCAAAATCCGGTCTCGGCAAAGGTCTGGGCGCTTTAATCAGCGCCTCCCCTTCCCTGCGTGCTGCCGAACCGGAAACCGGGGAACGCATCCAACTGGTTGGACTGGCCAGCATCGTGCCCAGCCCGCTGCAGCCCCGCCGGGAGTTCGAACGCGACGCGCTGGCCGAGCTGGTCGATTCCATCCGGCAGCGCGGCATCATCCAGCCACTCATCGTTAGGCCAGTGGATAGTCAGTTTGAACTGATCGCCGGCGAGCGTCGCTGGCGCGCGGCCAAGGAAGTCGGCCTCGAGGAAGCTCCTGTTATCGTGAGGCAGGCCACCGACCTGGAAGTGCTCGAGCTTTCCTTGATCGAGAATTTGCAGCGCGCCGACCTGAATCCGATTGAGGAAGCGCAGGCCTACGCACGCTTGGCTAACGAATTCGGCATGCGCCAGGAAGATATCGCGGAGAAGGTGGGAAAGAGCCGCGCTTCCATTGCTAATGCGATGCGTTTGCTTGATCTCGATCCGCAGGTTCAGACCTGGGTCGTGCAGGATCTTCTCTCCGTCGGTCATGCAAAAGTTTTACTTGGGTTAAAAGCACACGAGGAGCAGCGACTGATGGCCGAGAGAATTCTTCGCCAAAGCTCTACCGTGCGCACCACGGAGCGGATGGTCTCCCGATTACTCGGCAAATCAGGCGGCACCCGCCGCCGCCGCCGAGCGGAGACGGTCAGCTCTGCCGCGTTAACCGATCTCGAAAATCGCCTGCAACAACATTTGGCCACGCACGTGACAATTCATCACGGCGAAAAACGTGGCCGGATCGAGATTGAATTCTACGGCAGCGACGATCTCGAGCGAGTCGTGACGGCGCTGGGCCTGCCGCCCGATGCCTAACAAGAAAAGGCAGCGCCAAAAGAAAGCGGCTCCTCCCCCGCGCTCCTCTCCGCCCTCGACCCGCGCAGCCAACGCTCCCTGGTGGCGCCGAGAAAGCATCCTGGCGCATTGGCCCCGCTCTCTTGCCGCGGCCGCCGTCGGCTTCTTGCTTCTCCTGTTTCTCTTCTTCTTCGTCTTTCGCCAACCTGCGGCCGCCGAAGGCGATATCTGGACAGAATTTTCGGGCGAAAACGCGCTTGGACACGTGCAAGACTTGGTCGACTTCGGGCCGCGTCCGGCACAATCCGATGCGATCAAAAAAACGCGCGACTACTTGCGTCGAAGCCTGGAAAGCAACGGCTGGCAAGTGCAGGAGCAAAACTTCACTCAGCCAACTCCGCGCGGGCCCGTCACCTTCGTCAACCTGATCGCTCGCCGGCCTAACGCATCCAGCCGGGTCTTCCTGGTCGGATCTCATTACGACACCAAGACATTTGATGACCTCCGATTCGTGGGCGCGAACGACGGCGGCTCGAGCACCGGCGCTCTTCTGGAAATGGCCCGCGTGCTCAACCAGCACCCAGATTTAGCGTCGCGGGTGGAGCTGGTTTTTTTCGATGGCGAAGAAGCGTATGAGCATTTTACCCGCACGGATGGCCTTTACGGGAGTCGCTATTTCGCCCAGCTGCTGCTCGACGCCGGCAAAGTGAGGGACTACTGCGGCGGGATCGTGTGGGACATGATGGGCGACCGCAACCTGACCATCACTCTGCCGCCGGATTCGCCCCCAGAACTGGCCCGCGGAATTTTCGCAGCGGCGGACGCGCTCCAGGTGCGCGATCACTTTACCTATTTGAATGACGACATGATCGACGACCATTCCCCTCTCAACGAAGCGGGCATTCCGACCATCGA
>JBPCLK010000139.1:0-14788 GCA_051003355.1 Chthoniobacterales bacterium
CAAGCCGATTGCGCTTACCAAGTGCAAAAAGATCTGCAGGAGATAATGCAGGACAAGGTCGGTATCGTGAGGCGGGAGGAAGAAATGCAGGCGGCGTTGGAAGGGATCGGCGCACTCAGGGAACGCGCGGCCAGGGTGGGAGTCGACGGGAATCGGGAATTCAATCCCGGCTGGCACACCGCGCTCGATCTGGCGAATCTCCTGACTGTTTCCGAGGCCGTGACGCGCTCGGCGCTCGAGCGCAAAGAAAGCCGCGGCGCACAATTTCGCGAAGATTACCCGGAGAAAAGCGCGGAATTTGCCAAGGTAAATAACATTGTCTGGAAAGGTGACGACGGCCGCATGGAAATCCGGCGCGAGCCGATTATCGCGCTGCGAGAAGACTTGGCACAAGTAATCACAGAGATGGGATGAGCACAGCGACCTTCAGAATCTGGCGTGGCGACGGGAGTGGCGGCGAGTTCCGCGACTACACGACCGAAGTCTCCGAGGGGATGGTCGTGCTCGACGCGGTCCACGATATTCAAGCGACGCAGGCCAACGACCTTGCTTGTCGCTGGAATTGCAAAGCAGGCAAGTGCGGCTCCTGTTCCGCCGAAGTCAATGGGATGCCGAAGCTGATGTGCATGACGCGCTTGAACGATCTCCCGCTCGACCAACCGGTCACGATCGAGCCGATGAAGGCTTTCCCGCGGCTGAAGGATTTGATCACCGATGTCTCGTGGAATTTCGCCGTCAAAAAAAGGATCAAGCGCTTCAAGCCACGCCCGCCCGATGCGGCCGACGGGACCTGGCGGATGGCGCAAGAGGACATCGATCGCGTGCAGGAGTTTCGGAAATGCATCGAGTGTTTCCTTTGCCAGGATGTCTGCCACGTCCTGCGCGACCATCACAAGCACGAGCAATTCATCGGGCCGCGTTTCCTCGTTTACACCGCCGCGCTGGAGATGCATCCGCTCGATACCGAGGATCGCGTGCCAGAGCTGCGAGAAGCGCAAGGCATCGGGTTTTGCAACATCACCAAGTGCTGCACCAAGGTCTGTCCCGAAGAGATACACATTACCGATAATGCAATCATTCCATTGAAGGAGCGGGTGGTGGATGATTACTATGATCCGTTGGGCTGGGTCTGGAAAAAAATCCGCCAGCGTAACGAACGTGCTCCCGAGCCGCCTAACGACCATGTCTGAGCTGAAATCACTTTCGCGCGCAGCGATCCCCACGGCCTTGGAAAAAGCCGAGCGCTATCGTCTGCTCAACGAACCGGGCGAAGCGGAAAGCATCTGCCTCGATATCCTCACCGCCGACCCGGAAAATCAAAAAGCGCTGATCATTTTGCTCCTCGCACTGACCGATCGCTTCAGCAAAGGCTATGGCGTGAGCGACACGCAGGCGAACCAGTTACTTTCGCGCATCCAGGGAGATTACGAGCGCGCCTACTACGCCGGCATCCTCGCCGAACGCCGGGCCAAGGCCAAGCTGGCCCAGGGAATCCCGGGCGCCAGTCATTATGCCTACAACGAACTTTGCGAGGCCATGGAGCAGTTCGAAAAAGCCGAAAAACTCCGGCCCGCGGGCAATGACGACGCGCTCCTACGCTGGAATACCTGCGCGCGTCTGATGGACAAGAACAAGCTCGCGGCCCGCGAAGACGAGCGCGGCGATCCGCCGCTCGAGTAGGCGGGCGCGCCCGGAGATTCCAACGCCGCCGTCTTGGATCCAGAAACTTCTTCCGCGGTCGACGCGGCCACTCGCGACCCGGAGACGGTCCGCGCCATGTTCGAGCGTGTCGCGCAACGCTACGATCTGGCCAATCACCTTCTGAGCGGCGGGCTCGATTTTGCCTGGCGCGCGAGGGCGGCGGGGATCGTGAGTGGCTGGCAACCGCGCCGCTTGCTCGACCTCGCGACCGGAAGTGGAGATCTTGCCCTAACGATCAAGAAAAAACTCCCTGCGACGGATGTGACCGGGGCCGATTTTTGCGCCGAGATGCTGGTCACGGCGCGCCGCAAGGGTCTAACGAACACCGTCGTGGCAGATGCTCTCCACCTGCCTTTCGGCGTGAACAGCTTCGAGGCGATCACCGTCGGCTTTGGGTTGCGCAACATGGCGGACTGGGGCGCGGCGCTTCGGGAAATGGCGCGCGTCTTGAGCCCGGGAGGACATCTCTTGGTGCTCGATTTCTCCTTGCCCCAAGGATGGCTTCGCCCGGTTTATCGAGCTTATCTGCACCACCTGCTCCCGTGGGTGGCGGGTCTCCTGACGGGCGAGAAACGTGCCTACACCTACCTGGGCGCTTCGATCGAAAGATTCCCCAGCGGTGCTGCCATGTGCGAACTGATCAACCGGAGCGGCTTTCGCGACGCGACCGCCGAACCTCGTTCCGGCGGTATCGTGACGATCTATACCGCCAGTGTCGCGTCCGACTAATCGTCAGGGGGTCGGCGACGTGGGAGCCGGCGAAGAAACCGTCTTAGGCGGCGGAGTAACGGTCGGCGAGAGGGTGGGCGACGCTGCTGGGCTTCCGCTGGTTTTGGGCGGCGGCGCGGGTTTTGCCAGCGGCAATTTGAACGCGGTGTAGTCTGGATTGCTGAGCAGGAAAGTTCCTTCCTCACCGTCGATTTTCGCATACCACATCCCGTCGGCCGTCCGATTGCCGAGGGTGAGTTTATGCAGCGCCTTATCATCCGGCGAGGTGGCAAAGGTGACCACGATGGGAGTATTTTCGAATCCATGCTCGGGCGTTGTAGCACCGACCCATCGCACCGCGCGCAGCGAGGCCAGCGTGTTGAGCAGGGATTCCAGGTCGATCGTGTCGATGGCGCCTTCGTCCTTCACCCATTTCCAAGTCTGAGGGCCGGTCCGAACGAGTGACTCCTCCTTTTCCATGACCCTCGAAACGCGATGAATCTCGCCGGGCTTAAATTTGAAGATCGTGAGTCCTTGCCATTGCAGGGGCTCTAACGGAATTCGGTCTAACAAATCCCGTTTCACGGCGACGATAAAAGGCTCTTCCCCGACTCTGGCGTAGACTTCATCGCCTTCCACCTTTCCGATGGATAGAGTCAGGAAGGGATGTTCGCCGGCGCCGGTTTCCGCCGTGTTCTCCGAAGCGTAGGAGCTGAAAGTCAGTTTGAGTTGAGGTTGATCGAGTCCGTATTTCGCCAGGTCCGATGCGGTGTCGGCGACAAATCTGCTGACCTGCTGATCGTTGAGGGTAGCGAGCAGCCGGCGCACTTCCTCACTGTTAGCCGGCTGATTGTTACGGCTCGCGATCGTCCAGTCTTGCTCCTTGCGGGCCAGAACGACGGGAGATTTTCCGGCTGGCTCGATATGGATTCGGTCCAGATTGTTCAGGTCCAGCCTAACGAGATGACGATCGCGAAGATCATTAGGGCGAACTTTCAGAATCTCCTCGATCTTCTGCGGCAGGGCGTAAACCGCATGCCGGGGCAGATAACGGATGTAAACCGCATCCTTTATCTTTTCTGTCGGGCTGCCGATTTGCAGGGTTCGGCCTTCTTTGTCATCGGTGCCGTAGACGGTTATGGAGCCGCGGGGTTCGGAGAGCCCATAGGAGTGCAGGTCACCGCGATCGTCGGCCACGAATTCCTGGACGCGCGCGTTCGTGACCTGGGCGAGCAAGTCGGTGATCGTCTGGTCGTCGCCGCGCGCCTGCAGTGGCTTCGCGATTTCCCAGTGCTCGTTGCTTTTACTAATCTCGATCTCGCCCGCCGGACTCTTCAAGACCGCCCGGACAACCTGAGCGGTAGTCAGGTCGGTTAGTTTGCGATCGCGAAAATCATCCGGTTTTTTTGAGATATCAGTCCTGACTTTTTGGTCCGCGATATAGACGTCTTTGGAATCGGCAAAGCGGACGTACATCTGGCCTTCAAAAGCTGTGTCCTTACCAAAAAGAATCTCTGGCGGCGCATTCGGGCCGATCAGCCGCAGGCGCAACTTCGGCTGCGACAAACCGAATTCGCTCATCCGGCTTTTCTCGCCGTTGACCTCTTTCGCCGCGAGCGTTCCTTCTTTTCGCCAGTTTTCGATGTCGGTAATCAGGTTATCGACCGCCGCCCCGTCGGCCTGATCCTTGACCGGACGAGTCAGCCGCCATTTGCCGTTCTGCTGCTGGAGCTCGATGCGATCGTCGCCATTCTGGATCGCGATTCCGTCCAGCTTTTCCCGGTCGAAGTTGACGACATTCCCCGCCTGCCGTTGCGCCTCGACCGTGTTCGGGCCTTTGCTTTCGAAATATTTGATCCAAACCCCGAGGCCGATGACGAGGGCGAAAAGAATGAGTGTAGTCCGAGTCTTCATGCCGATTCGTTAGGCGCGGCGACGCCACCAGACTAAAAGCCCCAGGAGTGCGGGCACCAGCGGCATGATAACGAGAACGATCCAGCGCAGCTGGCGGAGCGCCTGTTCGCTCAGGTTGAAGGTAAGGGTCTGCGGAATTTTCGGCGCGATGCCGATCATCTGTTCACGACTAAGCAGCCAATTAAGGCTGGCCGAAATGAAATCGAGGCCCTGTTGTTCCTGAGTCAGAGCGTTATCCTGGATGAAAGTGGAATTCGCCACGAGGATGAGGCGAGCGGAACTGATCTGCACACGCTCATCTGCACTGCCGCCTTTTTCCACGGAAGCCGCGATGGTGAGCGGCTCGCCCTTGTCCTTTGCCGGATCGAATTGCAGGAGCTGCTCGGCGTCGGAATAATAATCGGTCTCGCCCCAATAACCTTTCTCAGCCTGGGCGAGGGGCGCCAGGTGAATGTTGGCGGCTGCCACGCGTTGCGATTGCAGAGTGAGAGAACTGGTTGAGCCAAAGAACGGCGCACGCACGTCAGCCAGTCGTTTGGTGACTGAGTTATCGGGCAGAAAATGTGCCACCACATCGCGGACGCGTGCGACTTCCTGGATGCCGGTCTTGACCATCGCCATCAAACGATCGTCGTCGATCTTCACGCCAAGCTCGTTGACGAAGCCGAGGAGTTTCGGAGTCTTAGCCGCCGGATCTACAAGTAGAAGAATGCGTCCATCCTTGTTCCAGAAATCCCGCAGCATCTTCATTTCGCGATCGGAAAAGTCATACTGCGGTCCCGCGATCATGATAACCTTGAAATCCGCAGGAATGGCTGGAACCTCGAAAAGGTTTAGCTCTTGAAACTCAACGTTCTCGTTCTCGATAAACGTTTTCAAGACCGAGATGGGACTCTTTTCACCGAGCGGCGGTTCACGATGCCCGACCAGGTAACCGACGGTGTTCTTTTTCCCCTCCACGATATCGATTAAGGCGCTCGTGATGGCTTGTTCGCCCTTGAACGCCTTGACCGAGGGCTGCTCGCCTAACATGGGGTTTCCCTGGTCCATTTCCGCCATCTCCGAAGCCTTCACGGTCTTGCTACGACCCTGATACTCGACCACGAGCACGCTTTCGTCGGTGACGACTTTGTATTTATCAAAAAGCTCTTTGGCTCTCGTTAGGTTACGTTCGGGATCGACGTATTCGACGTCGATTTTTCCCCGCGAGGCATACTGATATTCGGTCAGAAGATTCTGGACATCGGCGGTGATTGGATTTTGCGAGCCGAAGAAGACCGTAATCCGTACCTTGCTCTTGATGCTGTCGAGAAAGTGCTTCGTCTTATCAGAGAGCGCGTATTTTTTGTCCCGCGAAAGGTCCCAGCGCTTGTAGTGCTCAAAGCCGAGGTAATTCACCATGGCGGCCAGGACGATAATAATCGCGACCTGCACGAGCACATTCAGCCCGATCTGAAATCGCTTGATCTTGTTTGGCTTCTCCGTCGGAGTTATGTCATCAGCCATCTCTTAGAGCCTCCATTTCCGCGTTTGGAATGCCTGGTAGGTGAAGACCAGCACGACAATCGTCATGCTGAGATAGAGAACCATGGGACGCGTATCGATCTGACCTCGTGAGAGCATGCCCATCTGTTCGATGGCTGAGAAGTAGCCCAGAAGCTGGCGAGTCTCCGAGCTGACATCGAGGAGGATAAACGAAACCAGCCCTAGAAAGAAAAGCAGGGTGATGATGGCGAAAGAGATAATCGCCGCGACGATTTGATTCTTGGTCAGGACCGAGGCGAAACATCCAATCGAAAGATAGAACATTCCCAGGAGCAGGATCATGAGATAGCCGCCGAGATAGGCACCCATCGAGCCGGCGGCGGGCTGGTGAGTGATCGTCTGGAAAATAACGAAATAGAGAACGGTCGGCAGCCAGAGGACGATGTAAAAAAAGAGGGCGCCGAAATACTTGGCCAGGACTACCTGCCAGTCGCGCACCGGCGCGGTCATGAGTGGTTCGATGGTCCCGAGCTTAAACTCCTCGGCAAACAGGCGCATCGTGATGAGGGGAAAAATCAGGACAAAGGCGAACCAGAAGAAGATAGAGTTAAAGAAAGCCTCCTGAACGGTGTAAGGGATGGCTCGCTGGTTCATGTAGCCGACTTGAAAGTAGAAATCGACCCCGCTCACGAGCAGGAAAAAGACGAGGACGATGTAGGCGATGGGGGAGTTAAAGTAACTCCGAACCTCGCGGCCTAACAGGGTAAAGAATTTGGTCATAGGCTAGGCCAGAAGCGTCATGGTAAGGCGGGCGCCTCGCTTGGGCGACGGGAGCGGTCGTCCTCCAATGATCTCAAACTTCATCGGCATGGGTAATCTCGACAAAGACATCTTCAAGGGTGGCTTTGCGCTGGGAAAGCTCACGCACTTTCCAGTGCCGCTCGGTGGCTAGGCGGAAAACCTCCGGACGAACATCCGTATTGGCTTCGGCGCGGAGCGCAAAGACCTGCCACTCGCCATCAGTCGTTAGGTTAACGTCCTTCACTCCGACGATCTTTTTCAGTTCTTCCGCGCCGTCGTCCGCGCCCGTCTGAGCTTCAAGCCTCACTCCGGTGGCGGTCCGCATTTGGCTGAGCAGATTCTCCGGTGTGTCGCAGGCTTCGATGCGTCCCTTGTTAATAATGATGATGCGACTGCAGGTCATCTCCACTTCCGGCAGGATGTGGGTGGAAAGCAGAATGGTGTGCTGACGACCCAAGTTGCGGATCAGTTCACGCACCTGACGGATTTGATTCGGATCGAGGCCGCTGGTCGGCTCGTCGAGGATGAGGAGATCAGGTTCGTGCACGAGAGCATCGGCGAGGCCGACGCGCTGCCGGTAGCCCTTGGAAAGCGCGCCGATGAGTTTTTTCCCGACGTCCTTGAGACCGCACAACTCCTTCACGTCGCCGACGCGTTCATTAATGCGGCGGTGCGCCACGCCTTTGAGCGCCGCGCGATAATCGAGGTACTCCGTCACGCGCATGTCATTGTAGAGCGGCACGTTCTCCGGCATATAACCGAGGTGGGCGCGAGCCTGAAGAGACTTCTCGAAAATATCGAAACCGGCGATCGAGGCGCGGCCGGAAGTGGGCGGCATGAAGCTGGAGAGGATGCGCATGGTAGTGCTTTTGCCGGCGCCGTTGGGTCCGAGGAAGCCCATGATTTCGCCTTTGCCCACCTCGAAGGTCAGATTATCGATGGCCGTTTGGCCGGCGTAGCGCTTGGTGAGATTTTCGACCTTGATCATGCTGCGGTGAGTTTTACTGACAACGCCAGGCCCGTAAATGTTGGCAAATTTTTCGGCAAAATGTTTAGCGTGCGACGAGATTGACCGTCTCGACCCGACGTCCGCGCGCGCCGCGACCGATGATGCCGACTGCGAAATCCACCCTTGAGCCGCTGACCGCACGGGCCAGCAATCGCTCGACGTCCTGCACGGAGTTCACGTCATATTTTCCTATCCTATAAATGACCAGACCGCGTTCAATTCCGACTTTGTCGGCTGCACTGTCGGGTTCGACCGCGCTGACCAGGACGCCTTTGCCCCCCGCGTAGCCGAGGGCGGCGGCGAGTTCGTTAGTGAGATCCTGAAGTTGGAGACCGAACATTGATTCCGCGCGGGCGGAACCGGTTTCCCCATCGGTGTTACCGGGCTTCGGGGGCGGTTGTTTGTCAGCGATCTTTTTGAATTGCTCGACGTTATCGCGCACGATGTTAGCGGGGATGGCGAAGCCGAGACCTTGCGTAGGAATGCCCTGCGGGGTGAAGGCCATCTTGGCGGAGCTGATGCCGACGAGTCGGCCGGAGAGATCGACGAGGGGACCGCCGCTATTGCCAGGATTAATGGCAGCGTCTGTCTGTAAGAGATCGTGATAGTCGATGTTGTTAATAGTGATTTCGCGTTTTACTCCGCTGAGGACGCCGCGGCTAATCGAGCTGCCGTAGCCGAGAGCATTGCCCACCACGATAACAGTTTGCCCGAGGAGGTTCGGAGAGATGTCGTGCAGGTTTACGAAGGGCAGAGGTTTGTCGCTGTCGATTTTGATAAAGGCCAGGTCTTTCTTCGGATCGCCGGTGATATAACGGGCCTTGTAGCTTTTGTTGTCGTTAGTGACGACCTCGATTTTGAGATCGGCCGCCCGTTCGACCACGTGATCGTTAGTCACAATGTATCCGCTCGGATCGACGATAAATCCGGAGCCGAGGCTTTGCTGCGTTTGCCGAATCTCGCGCGGTCGGTTGCGGTAGGCCCCAAAAAATTGAGCGGCGAAATCATCAAAGGGATCGCGCACCTGCCGCTTGACCACGCGTTCGGTGTTGATGTTGACGACGGCGGGCAATACTTTCGCCACGGCGAGGACGGCCGGCTCGGTCGCGGGTTCGGCTTCGTTCGACGGCGCCTGCCCGAAAGAGGAAACCGCGCCGGCAAAAAGAAGAGCCGCAACGAATTGTAAAGGTCGCCGCCAGCCGCGGGCTGGCCTGAGAGCCAAGCGCATCCTCATGGTTGTAAGTGTTGTTCTCCGACTGCGCCTTGCGGGCTTGGTCACGGATTCCTGATGCTCATCTGCGGTCATGCTGAAATGCACTGGCAGGCGAACATCTAGGCTGCTTTTGGACTGTCAACTTGCCCAGCGGGCAAACGCCGCCAGACTACCGGTGCATGCGACCTTCCTTCGCCAACCGCGGCAATCTCGATTTGATCGAGGAAAATTATCGTCGTTGGGAGCAGAATCCCGATTCGGTAGACGGTAGCTGGCGAGCTTTTTTCGAGGGTTTCGAACTCGGGAATACGCCGCATCGCAACGGTGCGGCGCCTGCGGCCACGTCCACGACCGCGCCGGAGCAGGAGAGTTCACTGCAGACGCGGGTCGATGGTTTGGTTTATGCCTACCGAACCCTGGGACACACCATCGCGCGGGTGAATCCGCTTGCCGAAGAACGGCCTGACAACCCGCTTCTGACCCTGCGCGAGCTCGGTTTCAGCGAAAAGGATCTCGACCTGAAGGTTTCGTCGAAATTCTTTCTCGATAACAAGAGGATGACCCTGCGCGACATGATCGCGCGGCTCACCGAGATCTATGCGGACGCGATCGGGGCCGAGTTTCAACACATTCAGAATCCCCGCATTCGGAACTGGGTGCGGGACCGCCTCGAGCGCCGGCCGCCGAATCACCAGGCTTCCACGGGGGTCGAAGTTGCGCTCCTGCGCTTACTGCTCGAGTCGGAGGCTTTCGAGGTTTTCCTGCATACGCGCTATGTCGGGCAGAAGCGTTTTTCTTTGCAGGGCGCGGAGTCGCTCATGGTGATTCTCGACACCATTCTGCACCGTTGCCCGGGCGAGGGGATCGAGGAAATCTGCATGGGGATGGCCCATCGCGGGCGACTTAACGTGCTGGCGAATTTCCTGCGGAAATCGCTTGGCATTATCTTCACTGAGTTCAGCACGAACTATCTTCCGGAGTTGGTGGCAGGCGACGGTGACGTCAAGTATCACCTCGGTTATCGCACGGTACGGAAACTGGGCGACACCAAGGTCGAGATCCGGCTGGCGGCGAATCCGAGCCACCTCGAAGCGGTTGATCCGGTGGTCGAGGGCATTGCGCGCGCTCGCCAGCGCATTCGGGGAGATACGGAACATCGGCGGAAAGTGCTGCCGCTGCTGGTGCACGGCGACGCCGCTTTTGCCGGGCAGGGGATCGTGGCGGAAACGCTCAACATGTCGCAACTGCACGGCTACAGCACCGGCGGCACGGTCCACGTGGTGGTGAACAACCAGATTGGTTTCACCACGCTGCCGGAGGATGCGCGGTCCTCCATGTACGCGACTGACATCGCGAAGATGATCGAGGTTCCGATCTTCCATGTAAACGGGGACGACCCACTGGCCGTTCGTTTCGTGACCGAGACTGCACTCGATTTCCGCCAGGAATTTGGCCGCGACGTGGTCATCGACATGTATTGCTACCGTCGCTACGGCCACAACGAAGGGGACGAGCCGCTCTTCACGCAGCCGGATCTCTATGCGAAAATCGCTAAGCGGCCGTCCGTCGGGCAGCTCTACAAACGCCAGTTGCTCGAGGCCGGGGTGCTGAGCGAGGACGATGCTGCTTCGCTCGAGACTGAGTTCGATCTCCGGCTGGAAATGACGCTGGATGAGGTCAAGACCATCGAAAAAGATGGCGAGGCAGGGAAGAATCGATTCCGCGAGTCCAATGCAGTCTTCCAGCCGAAGCATCATTGGGCACCGGTCAAGACTGCGATCAGCCCCGAAGTCCTGGATCAGATCGTGACTGGCCTAACGACTTTGCCGGATGACTGCAATGTTCTGCCCAAGGTCAAACGAATCACGATCGATCGACTGCGCGACGCGCATAAGGCGGGTGGACCTTTCGACTGGGGTTTTGCCGAGGCGCTGGCCTTTGGTTCGCTTCTGCTCGAGGGCGTGCCGGTGCGCCTTTCCGGCCAGGACAGCCGCCGCGGAACTTTCAGCCACCGGCATGCTTTCCTTTACGATGCGCAAACGGGCCAGCCATATCTGCCTCTGCTCCATCTTGGCCCCGAGCAGGCGCGTATTTGTATCTACAACAGTCTCCTTTCCGAGGCAGCGGTGCTCGGGTTTGATTACGGATACTCGCTCGATTACCCCAACATGCTCTGCCTGTGGGAGGCGCAGTTTGGCGATTTTGCCAATGGAGCGCAGACCATCATCGATCAATTTATCGTCTCGGCGGAGTCAAAATGGCAACGCCCGAGCGGCATCGTACTGCTTCTGCCGCATGGTTATGAAGGGCAGGGACCGGAGCATTCCAGCGGCCGGCTCGAACGCTTCCTGCAGGCCTGCGCGGAAGACAATATTCAAGTCTGCAACCTGACGACGGCGGCCCAGTATTTCCACGTCCTGCGCCGCCAGATGAAGCGCGATTTCATTAAACCGCTCATCATCATGACGCCGAAGAGCCTGCTCCGTTCCGAACAAGCCGCCTGCAGGGCGACTGATTTCACGGAGGGCAGTTTCGAGGAAATTCTGCCCGCACCAGAAGGCGGGCCGGCGGAAAAAGTGGGCCGGGTTATCCTCTGCTCGGGCAAAGTTTACTACGACCTGCTTAGTCATCGCTCGACCGAAAAAATCGAGACGGCGGCCATCGTTAGGCTGGAGCAGCTTTATCCGTTGGCGGAAGAGAAGCTCAAAGCGGCTCTCCAGTCTTTTGGAAAGGCGGAAAAGATCGTCTGGTGCCAGGAAGAATCCCAAAACATGGGTGCGTGGACCTACATCGAGCCCCGCTTGCGAGCGCTGTTAGGCAAGGAGATTCTCTACGCCGGACGCAATGCCAGTGCCAGCCCGGCGGTGGGCGCGCTGGCCATCCACAAGCGCGAACAGGCGTGCGTGATCCAGGAAGCGTTTTCGGTCTAAAAGAACGATCAACCGCACAACAGATGCACGGTTGATCGGAGAAGCCGCGCGGTGCAGCTACAGCGCGGGCACTGAAAAGTTCTTCAAGGATAGGGCGACCAAAAGGCGGTATTGACGATGTCGGAAAGCGCGGTGCGGGTGATGGCGGGAACCTTCGGCAGTGAATCGACCGTAAAGGTTGTTTGGTAAGCGTTGCCCAGGACGTCTTTCCCTGTGTTGTAGAGCGGGCTGCCTTTCTTCAGATAGATTTTCAAATCGGTGAAAGAGGCAGTGGCATTAGTCGATTTATTGGTCTCGATCGCATATTGATCGAGCGCTCCGTCCAGGAGACGCAGATCGTTAATGATACGGCTGGCTTGCGAACGCTTGCGGGCTCGCAGGAAGCCCGGCACCGCGATGGAGGCGAGCAGGGCGATTATCGCAACCACGATCATGATTTCTACGAGGGTGAAACCGCCGCGACGGCTTGAAGGAAGAGAAGGTAGTTTCATGGGTAAGAGTCAGCTGACTTCTCCTAAAGCAGGGCGGAGGCCAGCCGGCCGGGCCAGCTCCGTTCTTTTTGTGGATGTCACAGACAGGTGGACAGAAGTCGATCAGGCGGCATCCCGCTCGAGGGTCTGGACCCAGCGCACCGCTTCCTGCTGTAAACGCGCGGCGTTTTCCAGCTGTAGCTTGTCCTTGATCCGGGCGCGGTAAGTTTCCACCGTCGCGGCTCCCAATCCAAGGGTGGCGCTAATCTCGCGCGTGTTCTGACCCGAACCGATCCTGTGAAAGACTTCCATCTCCCGATCTGTCAGGCGATCCATGCCCGAAGTGGCATCGCACCCGTCCGCCAGCTGCCCGAGGAGTTTGGTAGCCATTTTGGAGCTCAGGTAGATCTCGCCAGCCACGACCTGGCGCAGCGCCGTCATGATCTTGGCGGAGGCTTCGCTCTTGGTGATATAACCCCGCGCACCGGCGCGCAGAACGCGCTGGGCGTAAAGCGACTCGTCGTGCATGGAAAGGACGAGCACCGGCACCTCGGCGGACGCGGCCTTCAGGCTTTTGAGTAATTCGAGCCCACTCGAGCCTTGCAGCGTGATGTCGATGATCGCGACTTTCGCGTCGCCCCGGGTGATGAGCTCGAAACCGTCCCGGATGTTGTCGGCTTCTCCGCAGATGCTGAGATCCGGTTCGCGGTTAATCAACTCGGCCAGCCGCTCGCGAAACATGGGATGATCTTCCACGATCACCACCGGTGTCTTATTGGCATTAGGCTGCGACATCGCGGAGCTCCTGTGGCCAAGGGCGTCGTGGAAAAGTGCAGGCGACCAGGGTGCCGCCAGTGGTCGGTTCGCTCAGAGCCAGGTTGCCGCCTACCAGGCGCGCTCGATAGCGCATGATATTAAGGCCGAGGCCGGGCGGGGAAACCGGGCTTTGGAGAGACCGCGCCCATTATCCGAGACGCTGAGCGTGGTAAAATTTCCATCGTTAGAGAGGCCGATCTGGATCCGATTGGCCTTCCCATGTCGAGTCGCGTTATTGATCGCCTCCTGTGCGATGCGATAAAGGTGCGTCGCAGCAGCTGGGTCGGCGATGGCCACTTCCTCGTCGGTCAGGAAACGGCAATCGATATTCTGCAACCGAGCCACTGAGGCTGCGAGGCCCTCCAGCGCGAAAGGCAACCCCTCATCATCCATGGGCACCGGGACCAGGCCTCGCGCAAGATCGCGCGTTTGGACGACGCCATTCTGCATCAGCTCGGCCAATTCTTCCGCCACCGCCGCTTCTTTGATCAGATCCTGGCGGAGCAAATCCGAGCGCAGGGCCGCCGCTGCGCAGCTGACCGCTGCCAGATATTGGCAGAGCCCGTCATGCAGATCGCGCCCGATACGCTGTTGTTCGCGTTCACTGATTTCGATGATTTCGCGCTCCAGGCACTGCGTGTGTTCCAGCAACGCAATGCGCGCTCTGACATCGTCATGTTTTTCTTTGAGGGCTGCGCCGCCGACCGCCACAAAGCCGAAATAGATAAACCGCGCCGCCGGTTCCCAGACGGCCAGCAGGCTGGTCGAATAATAATGACCCGCCAGAAAGTCGGCCCACCACCACGTGAGGCCGCAAATGATGGCGATGAGCACTCCGTTCTTGCGATCACAAAACCAAATAGCGGCCATAATCGGCGCCCCAAAAAAGAGCGACATGCTGACCTCGTAACCCGAGAGCCAATCGAGAATACCGGTCAGAAGCACCAGGAGCAGCGAGGCGGTCAGGAGCACGGGCTTGGGTTGTCGCTGAACGAGAGCCAGTATTTTCATTGCGGTTCTCCCGGCTCTCGAAGCAATTTTTCGGCCAAAATCGGCTCGAGAACAGCTCGAAAAGTTAGGCCGGCTATCTCCGCAGGTGTCGTTGGAAGAATTGCACCGCCTCTTCCCGCGTTTTCCTCAATGCCTCGGGACTGAAATTGTGGCCCTCATGAGGGAAGAATCGCGTCGTGACAGGATCGTGATGTTCTCGCAGATAGGCGAGGAGCGGATCCGCGTATTTGGCGAACGGCACGCGCTGGTCTTCGCGACCGTGCATCATCAGAATCGGCGGCAGCAGCTGGCGCGTCGGTCCTTCCGGATGCTGGTGCCAGAATCCCCCCGCGTGTTCGACCACGGCGCCGATCGCAGGATTTCGCCGCGCCTCTTCGATGGCGGCGAAAGCGCCGAGAGAGTAACCAAAAATTCCTACCGGCCCCGCTTCCGGATGGAGCGTGCGAACCCATTCGACTGCGTGGTGAACCGTAACCCGCCAAGTCGGAAAGAGACGCAGGAGAACCGCTTGGCGTGCAAACCAGGTGGAAGTCTGATCGAAGTAATGCACCTGATAGGCTTCGAAGCCGGCTCGGGCCAGATCCTGCGAGACCCGCGTCATTTCCGGTCCGTCGAAGAGCATGCCGCCGGCGCCATGCAGGACGAGCACCGGCGGATGAACCCCGTTTGCGACCGGCGTGTAAACGTCCACCAGAATCCTGGCGCCACCGCTGGAGAACTGGCGTTGCGA
>JBPCLK010000140.1:0-22228 GCA_051003355.1 Chthoniobacterales bacterium
GGAAATGCTGCCGCTCCGTCCCAGAAAACGAACTCGCACGACCTCAAGCGCCGCCTCGTCCGGCGCAGCTCCGATCTCCGCCAGAGCGGTATCGCGCAATTCTTCGAGCGGATGCGTCATAATGGACTTGTAGCCGCTTCGCCAGGCGAAGCGAGAGCATGGCCGGACGAAAACATCCCGCCCGCGAGCCTCGGCCTCGCTTTTCCTAAGGGAGCCGTCAAACGGCTCCTGCTACGCGGCCTGCTTCTTTTTGTCCTCGCTCGACTTCTTTTCGAGCGCGCTCTTCACCTGCTCGATGATGCCCTTAAAGGCCGTCGCGTCGGTCACAGCGAGATCGGCGAGAATCTTGCGATCGAGTCCGATGCCGGCTGCTTTGAGACCTTCGGCGAAACGGCTGTAGGTGAGGCCTTCGGCGCGGGCGGCGGCATTCAGACGCTGCACCCAGAGCATGCGGAAGTTGCGCTTGCGCGTCTTGCGATCGCGATAGGCCCAATACTTGGCCTTCATCTGCGCGTCTTTCGCGTAGCGAAAAAGTTTCGATCTGCGGCCGCGGTAACCTTTGGAGGCATCGATGACGCGTTTACGGCGCTCGCGGCTGGCGGGCGCGTTAGTGGCTCTTGGCATTTCGTTATTCCCGCGCGAGCGCGAGACTCCTGTATCAGCGAATTGTTATTAATTAGGCACTGACCGACCTCATTCGCTGATAAGATCCCAAAATGGGATCAGGTGGGCAGTGCAAGGCCGGCATGGTGGGAAGTGCCGGGCCGGGAAGTTAAGCAAAGCCGGCCGAATGACAAACGATAAATCCGTCTGGCTGCGCTATCCTGGCCGGCCGGCTACTTTGCCATTGGCCGCCGCCTCGAGGTTTCCTAATATGCAGAAGTGCATTGGCTTGGGCGACATCGGTTTCTGATTCTCGGGGCGATCTCGCTCTTCTTCACCGGGTCGGTGCTGCTTCTCCTGTATTTTAAGCCCGATCTGCCATTCATCTCCGCGGTCTGGACGGGCGAAAACCGATTTGAGGATTACCTGCAAAAGGAAGGCCGCAAAACCGCGACGCGCGACGATTTCGTCTTTCTCGGCATCGACCAAAGCACTCTGCAGCTTCCTCCGTTTCAACCCGCGGAGCTGGCCAACAATCGCGCTCTCCAATTGATGACCGAGCGCCCTTTCCCCTGGTCGCGCGAAGTCTGGGCCTTGCTCCTCGAACGCCTCTTTGCCTCGGGCGCGCGCCTGGTCATTTTTGATCTCGTTTTTAATCCGCCTAACGATGGTGATCCTGCTTTTGGCGCGGCCCTGGAACGTCACCGCGGCAAAGTCGTGCTGGCGGCCAACTTCGACGCCGCCAACGCCATGCAGGCCATTGTGCCTAACGACGTTTTGATTGCTCCGCCCCAGATGGCCGATCCGCGGGTCGGCTACGTGAACTTCTTTCCCGATCCGCTCGACCAGCGAACGCGCGCCATTCACTACACGCTGACGGAACGGCAGCTGGCCGGTCAGCCGCCCCACCTGAGCGAGGAGGTCTTCTCGTCGCTCGCCGCGCGCGGGCTCGCCCAAATCGGTCGGAGCGCCGATATCCCGCGCGATCACGACGCGCATCTGCTGCGCTTCAGTGCGGATGACGCCTACCCGCCGCGGCCGCTTTACGAGGTGTTCGACTCGAAGTTCTGGCAGGCCAATTATCAGCGCGGCGCCTTCTTCAAAAACAAGGTGGTCATCGTGGGCGCGTCCGCGCAAGTCATGCACGACGTGGTCGATACTCCGCTCGGTCCCGATCGGCCGGGGCCTAAGCTGCATCTCGAGGCCATGGCGGCCGCGCTCGAGCATCAATTTCTACGCTCAACGCCTCTCTCGGTCTCTTACCTGCTGGTAGCCGGCGCCGGCGTGCTCGCCTGGCTCCTCATCGCCTTTGTGCGGCGTCCGCTGACCGCACTCTTTTTGCTGACCGGCATCACAGCGGCTTACCTGGCGACTGCGCGCATCTCCTACGATCGCACCGGCCTACTCCTCATCACGGTGCCGGTCCTGGCCGCCTTTCTCCTCAGTGGCCTTTTCTCGTTAGGCTTCGAATATTTGCTCGAGCGGCTCGAGAAACTTCGCACTCGCCGAACCTTGGAGCGCTACGTCTCGAAAAATCTGGTTAAAGAAATTCTTGATAATCCCGGCGGGTATTACAGCAGCCTGAAGGGCGTCCGTATTCCCGCGACCGTTTTGTTTTCCGACATCGTCGGGTTCACCAGTCTGACCGAAAACGCCGATCCGGAAGCGCTCGTCACGCAACTGAACGAATACCTGAGTAAGATGACGACGGCGGTCTTTGAGCACAACGGGACGCTCGACAAATTCATCGGCGACGCCGTCATGGCGGTGTGGGGAAATGTGCGCAGCCGCGGTCCCGCCGAGGATGCGCGCATGGCCGCCCGTTCGGCCCTCATGATGCGGCGCGAGTTGCGGATCCTGAACGAGCGCTGGCACTCGGAGGGGATCGCGCCCTTTGCTATCGGCATCGGCATCAACTCCGGCGACGTGCTCGGCGGCAACATCGGTTCGCAGGAGAAAGCGGATCCAACCGTCATTGGCGATGCGGTCAATCTCGCCTCGCGGCTCGAAGGCCTCACGAGAACCTACGCGGTCGATATCATTCTCGGACCGACTTCGACCGAGTTTGTGCGCGATCAATTCCACGTGCGCTCGGTCGCGCGGGTGCGGGTAAAAGGAAAAAATGAGCCGGTCGAAATCGCTACGCTCATCGGCGAGCGAAACGGGGACGTCGATCCCGAATTGCTCCGTCGCCTCGAGATCTATGAAGAAGCTTTCCAGAAATTTAGGCAGCGCGATTTTCCCGGCGCGAAAATTTTGCTGACGCAATTTCTCGAATTCTATCCGACCGATCACCTCGCGAACATGTATCTGGAGCGGGTGCTCGAATATGAGGTCGCACCCCCAGAAGAGGATTGGAATGCGGTGGAAGTGTTCAAGAAAAAATGATGGCTTTGCCGTCCGAGGACGATCCGCTCACGCTCCTGCGTTCCGAACGCTTTCCGTATTTCTGGAGAACGCGCGCAGGGTCCATGAGCTAACGGAGGATAAATAACGATCGGGCGTGGACCCGAAAACCTCCTCCAGATCAGCGACCCCTCGGTTTCCGGCCGGCACGCGCAGTTGCTCCTGGCTGATGGTGGTCAAGATCAGCTTCAGGATCTCGGTTCGACCAACGGCATCCGAGTAAACGGCGAGCCTGCACGTGAAGCGCTCTTGCGCGCGGGCGACCGCCTCCGCTTTGGCAAAGTAGAGGCGCGCTAAGAAGCCGAGGCGACTGGCGAACGCCGCTGCCCGGAGCGGGCGAAATCGAAGCCCTGCCTGCTACTACCCGCGAAAAACCGGCTGATTTTGCAAATGCCTCACCCTTTCCGCATCGGAGTAAGGAGAAAGATCGCCTCGTACAGCCATTTGGGCAGCGGCGGCATTGGCCATGATCGCGTTCCTTTTGGCAATGATCGCGCTGCTCCAGATTCAGCCTTCAGGGTTCTGAGTCTCCGGCGACCAAGGGGCGTAACGTCGCCGGATCTCCCGGGGGTCGACGCCCGCGGCGCGAAGTGCGCGCAGACTGAGTGCGGCGTCGCGTTTGGCCAGACGTTTGCCTGACGAATCGGTGACCAACGGCAGGTGGCAAAAAGCGGGCGGATCCCAGCCGAGCGCGCGATAAAGAAGCAACTGCCGGAAGGTCGATCGGAGCAGATCCTGACCGCGCACGACTTCCGTGATGCCCATCTCAGCGTCATCCACTACCACGGCCAGTTGATAAGCCGGGACATCGTCTTTTCGCCAGACAACAAAATCACCGAAATCGATCCCGGCAACCGCCCGCTGCGGCCCGACACATTGGTCCAAAAATCTCAGGATCTCCCCTTCGCTGACCCGAAAACGCCAGGTCGCTCCCGTCGGATCGGCCACGGAGCTTTTCGTTAGGCTAGCTGGCCGGCAGGTGCCGGGATAGAGCGGTTTCTCATCCTCGGCGTGCGGCGCGCCGGCCGCGGAAAGCACATCCTGTCGCGAACAGGAGCATGGTAAATGAGACCGCGGTCGCGCAGATGCCGCCAAGCGCGGAGATAGAATCCCCGGCGGTTACTTTGATAGAATGGACCTTCCTGCCAGGCCAATCCGAACCAGCGCAAATCTGCGGTAATCGCCTCTTGAAATTCGGGGCGGCATCGCGGGCCGTCGAGATCTTCGTAGCGCAGGATAAGCACGCCCTCACATCCGCGGCAGCGTTCCTGTGCACGCCAGAAAGTGAGCGCGTGCCCAGCGTGCAGGTAACCAGTAGGCGATGGTGCCAGTCGCCCGCGGTAAGGATTTTCCGATTGCAAAATGGAACGTTCAGCTTGAGAAGCCGGTCCACTTATTAGAATCCGCCGAGTGATGTCAGCAAGTTCCAAACGCCTTCTTTTATTCGATATTGACGGAACCCTGGTCGACACCGGCGGCGCGGGAATCCAGTCACTCAAAAAGGTGCTGCAAGAGCAATTTAGCATCGCCGACGAGCTGGACGACATCGAGGTCGCGGGCAAAACAGATAGCGGGATAGTGCACCAGATTTTGCGGAAGCAGAATATCCCCGTGACCCCGGAGAAGACTTCGG
The DNA here is from genome assembly GCA_051003355.1 of Chthoniobacterales bacterium. Lineage (GTDB taxonomy): Bacteria > Verrucomicrobiota > Verrucomicrobiia > Chthoniobacterales > UBA10450 > Palsa-1392. The sequence continues at coordinate 4,643 of JBPCLK010000140.1, forward strand.
CGTTTCTAGATCTCTATGTTGAGTATCTGGCTGATGAACTGCCCCATCGTTCTGGCCGCATCCTGCCAGGCATCAAGGAATTACTTTCCCGTCTCCAAGCGCGTCCACAGAATGTGCTCGGCCTGCTCACGGGCAACGTGGAGCGCGGAGCAAAGCTGAAGCTCGCCCACTACGGCATCTGGGATTTTTTCGAGTTCGGCGCCTTCGCCGACGATCATCACGATCGCAACAAGCTGGGGCCCTTCGCGCAGAAGCGGGCGAGAGAGAGATATTCACTCGACTTTGCCGGCGCGGACATCGACGTGATCGGCGACACGCCGCACGACATTGCCTGCGGGAAGGCGATCGGCGCGCGGACGATCGCCGTGACCACCGGGAATTTCAGCCGGGAGGAATTGGTGAAACACCAACCAGACCAAATCATGGACGACTTCCGCGAGGTCGAGATGGTCATGGCGCTGCTCGGCTGGTAGCTCTTCATTTTCAGAAATTCGCGTAATTTTTCCTCACTTCCCGCGATCTGGTCCTACTCCTGCTATTAATTTCTCAATCTTGGCCCGCTCTCAAAAAGTAGGCTGAGGACTAAAAATTGACGGACGACGCAAGAGTGACATGATCTTCCCACCTACCATGGCAAAAACCGACCCGAGCATCCTTCCTTTGGAAGGCGAAATCGATCTGCACATATCGCCGCAGATCGGGGCGTCGCTCTCTTCTCTCATCGCAGACCACCCGCCCCAACTGGTGGTCGATCTCTCAAAGGTCAGCTACATCGACAGTTCAGGCCTGGCCATCCTCATCGAAGCCATGCAGAACGTGGTCGGTTATGGCGGGAAATTCGCGCTCACCGGCCTGCAGGAAAGTGTGCGCACGATTTTCGAAATTGCGCGACTCGATCAGGTTTTTCAGATCTTTCCCGATACCGCGTCCGCCTTGGGCACGTGATGGAGCACGTCGAGCGTGCGCTCGACGTTGACCGAGATATCGAAATGCCCGGCGCGCTCGAGAATCGCCGGCCGCGCGGCAATCCGCCGATCCGCATCCGACCAATAGAGAAGCGCTTTCCGAATCTCGTCGGGATCGGTGCTGGGGGCGATGATGGAGCCGTGCACGCCCTGCTCGATGATTTCGCTGAAGCCGTTGTCCCGCGTGGTAATGACCGGCAGACCGGCGGCGAGCGCCTCGAGACAGGCGTTGGAAAAAGGGTCGTAAAGCGTCGGGAGAAGGAAAATATCGGCGGCCGCATAGAGTACCGGTAAGTCGTGCACCGGACCGAGGCGCCGGACGGTCTGGCCTTTGACCCACCGGCCGCGGCCGCGCCCCGCGATGAGCAGACGAAAGTTATTGCCTAACGAATTGATGGCTTTGATCGCGTAGCGCAAACCTTTGCGTTCCCAACCGGACCCGACGAAAAGAACCGCGATCTCATCTTCGCGCAGCCGTAGAATCTTGCGGCGCAAGGCCCGCGCGTGCGGGTCGGGTCGGAAATCTGCCAGCGGCACCCCATTCGGCACCACCGTGATTCGGTCCGCAGGATAACCATAGTAGTGCTGCGCCTCGCGCTTCACCATCTCGGAGTTTGCGATGACCTGGCGCGCGCCACCCGAGAAAAGCGCCTTCTCCAGGTCGACGGTTTCCTGGTGTTTGACGTTGAAATGACGCAACCAGCGGCGGAAAACTGTGGAAGAAGCATCGCGACGCTGCATCCATGAGCAGTGGATCCCGTCGCCGGCGCGATAGACATCGCATTTCCAGACGCGCTCGAGACTGAGGAGCAGGTCGCAATGTTCTTGCGGCTTCGCTTTTTCCAACTCGTCGGCAAAACGATGCGCCGTCTCGCCGCGCAGGCGGGTAATCGGTCCCCAGCTCCATTCCCGCGGAGGCCAGGCGGCATCGGTGAAGAGCCGGGTGGCATGGCCGGCCTCGCTGAGGCCGCGCGCCAGACGTTTGAGATAAGCCTCGGCGCCCCCGGTATCCGAGTGCCCGCGGCGGGCCAAACCGATCGTTAAAGGGGAACGACTCACTGCGAACACGCCGGAGTTCTACCTTTACTTGCGCGCATTACCAACAATAATGGAAAGGCCATGGTGGGTGAAACCCTAAAAGCCCCGCCCGTGCCCGCGCCGTCGGAAGCGGCAGCTCGAACGCTGCCTGAGCACCTGCTCTACTCGATCTTCGCGCGCATCGGCGGCTCTGGTCTTGATACCGACGCATTCGAGACATTACGAGCGTCGCATCGCGGCGGATTCCTCGGTAAAGCAGTCGCTTACGATAATCGTCAGAAGGAAATTCCATCCGCCAAAATTCACTCGTTGCGCTGGCATCCCGTGCGGCTGCTTTCGTCGCTCGAGAGCCCTTATTATTACGGGGCGAAAAAGAAATATCTCGATTGGATCGCGGCCCGCCAATTGGCCACCGGTCGTTACGACATGTTTCACAGTTGGTCGGGAGATTGCCTGCTTTCCCTGCGCGAGGCGCACAAGCGCGGCATTCCATCGGTCCTCGAGATTCCCACCTGGCATCGCGACCGCGGCAAGATCAAGAAGCGGCCCACGCCGGTGGCCTCAAAACCGGTTCTCCCATGGCGCCGCCGCTGGAAGGAAGATCTTCTCCTCCAGCGTGATCGGTTCCTTGAGGAATACGATCTGGCCGATCTCATCCTCGTCCTCTCGGAAAAGGCGGCCGAGACCTTCCGAGTGCAGGGATTTCCCGAAGAGAAGCTCTTTTATCTGCCGCGCGGAGTCGATGTGGATCGCTTCACGCCAGGTGCGCGACCAGACCATTTCCGCGCGGTCTTTTCCGGGGCGCTGATTGAGCGGAAAGGGGTGCATCATTTGCTCGAGGCCTGGAATCGGCTCGCGCTCAAGGACGCGGAACTCTGGCTGGTTGGCGCGGTGCATCCCGAGATAAAGCCCTACCTGCAAAAGTACGCGCAGAAGGGCGTCAAAGTTGTCGGCTTCGCCCGGCAACCGGAGAAGTATCTGCGCCAGTCGACCATCCATGTCTTCCCCTCCCAGTGTGAAGGCAGCGCGAAGGTCACCTACGAAGCCGCGGCTTGCGGGTTGCCCCAAATCACGACCCGCGAATCGGGTGATGTGGTCGAGGATGGCGTGCAGGGGCTGCTCATCACACCGGGCGACGTGGATGCTTTGGCGGCAGCCATTCAGCATCTCTACGACCACCCGGAGATCGTGGAACGGATGAGTCGGGCGGCGCGAACACGCGTCGTGGAAAATTTCACGTGGGACCATTTCCGAACGCGCCTGCTGGATGCTTACGAAGTGGCAATGCAGGCGACGCGCTAGGACCGGTTGAACGTCCTTCTCATCCAACTCAAACGGATCGGTGACCTCATCCTGACGGTCCCGGCGGTCGCCGCGCTGCGCAGAGATTTTCCTTCCGCGACGATCTCGCTCATGGCCGCGTATGGCTCTCGCGAATTGCTCCCTGCCATTCCCGGACTGGACCGGACTTTCGTCGCACGCGGCCGAGTCTCCGACGTCTCACAGTTCCTCGCCGTCGCGAGAACAAAATATGATTACTGCCTCGATTTCTCGCGCACAGATCGCTCAGCTTTTCTGACTCTGCTTTCCGGCGCCACCAAACGGATCACCTACAACGTCGTCCGGCATGAGCCGGTCCGGCAATTGAGCTACAACGAGTTCGTTACTTCCAAGGTCCGGTTCGCGCATACCGTGGATCACCATCTCGCGCTGCTGGCGCCGACCGGGGTGAGTGATCCTTCGCGCAAGATAGATCTCGATCTGCCGGAAGCAGCCCGCATCAGAGCGGCGGAAGTCATGGCGGAACATGGCTTGGGAGATCGTTTCGTCGTCGTGCATCCGGGTTCGGCCCGGTTGGAGAAATTCTGGCTGGCCGAACGTTGGGCGCAAGTAGCGGACACGATGGCCGAAGAAGAAGACTTTCAGGTCGTCACCACGGGGGGAACGGCGCCGATGGAGAAAAATCACATCACCCAGATCCAGAAGCACGCGCGCCGACCCATCCTCGACCTCTCTGGCCAGCTCGATCTCCTTGCCCTGGCTGCGCTCCTGCAACGCGCTCGCATGCTCGTGACGATCGATTCCGCCCCGATGCACCTGGCCGCCGCGCTCGGCACTCCACAGGTCGCTCTTTTCGGCCCGACGAATCCGTTTCACTGGCGCCCGCGACATTCGCCCGTGGTCGTTTTGCGCGCCGGTATTGCCGGCCCCATGCTGGATTTCCTTCCCAAACAGGCGCCCCATGCCATGAAGGAAATCTCGACTAGCGAAGTGATTGGTGCTATTCACACGCTGCTGTCGACTCCGGCAGCTCCGGTCGCATGAGCGAAAATAAGACCCCAAGGCAAAAGCAAAGTTTGTGGACCACCCTGATGAACGGGTGGGGTCCATATAAGCGTCTCTACAGCTACGCGTTACCCTACAAGGGGCGTCTCGCTCTCGGATTGGCTTTCGGCTTTCTGGCCGGCGGCATCCAGTCCCTCATGCCGCTCGTCCTCGCGCATGTGGCCAATGTCGTCTTCCACGGAGTCACTCCGGCGCCCACAACCCTTGCCTCTCACCCGGAGCTTCTAAACAAGGGTCCCCAAATCAATTCCCTCGTCCTGATCTGCCTCGCCATCCCGGCGGTCATGATCGCGCGCAGCGTCTGCGGTTACTGCAACGCCTACTACACGACGTGGGTCAGCGCGAAAGTGCTGACCGACATCCGCACGCAGCTCTTCGGCAAAATGCTGAGCCACTCGATGGATTTCTTTAACAAGATGCAGTCGGGCTTTCTCATGTCGCGGATCACAAACGACACGCGCTTGATGCAAAGTGCTCTCTCCAGCATCAGCAGCGACTTGTTCAAGCAACCCATCGCCATCATCAGCGGAGTCGGCGTGCTGCTCTACATGGATTGGAAGTTCACCATCGTGACCCTGGTCCTTTTCCCGAGCTGCCTCATCCCGCTCAGCATGTACGGGAAACGCGCTCGCAAAGCCGTCCGCGGGGAGCAGGAAGAGATGGGCCAGATGGTGGTAACCATGCAGGAGACTTTTGCCGGGATCAGAGTGGTGAAATCGTTTGCCCGCGAGGACCATCAGGAAAAGTCTTTCCGGCGGAGTAACCGAATCCAGTTTGATAACCAGATGCGCATCATCCGCTCGACGGAAGCGATTTCCCCACTGGTCGAATCGATCGCGGCGATTGGCGTGGGCTTTGCCCTTCTCTACGTTTATTTCGCGCATCTGCCCGCAGCGAAATTCATGGCCTTGATCGCGGGAATTTTCCTGCTTTACGAGCCGATCAAAACGCTCAGCCGCATTCATATTCTAATGCAGCGCTCCGTCCAGGCGACCGTGGAGATTTTCCGCATTCTGGACTCGGAGTCGAGCGTCGAAGACCAGCCGGACGCGGTTGCCATCAGTCAATCTGGAGGCTCCCTCGAACTTGATCGCGTGACTTTCCGCTACGTCGGCGGCGTCTCCGACGCGCTGAAGGATTTTAGCCTCAAAGTCCAATCCGGTAAGAGCTACGCGCTGGTGGGAGCGAGCGGCGCGGGCAAGAGCACCATTCTTTCGCTGATCCTGCGCCTTTACGATCCGACGAGCGGTGTGTTGCGGATCGACGGGCAGGATCTGCGCTCGATTACGCAGAAATCATTGCGCCAACACATCGGCCTTGTCTCGCAGGACACTTTCTTGTTTCACGACACGATCTTCAAAAACATCCAGTTTGGAAGGCTCGATGCGACCGAAGAAGAAATTTACGCCGCGGCGCGCACGGCTTACGCGCACGATTTCATCGTGGCGCAGCCCAAAGGCTACGAGACGGTCATTGGCGACAAAGGCTGCCTTCTTTCCGGTGGCCAGCAGCAGCGGCTTGCCATCGCTCGCGCGCTGCTCAAAAACGCCCCGATCCTCCTGCTCGACGAGGCCACTTCCGCGCTGGATTCGGAATCGGAACAGCAGATCCAGATCGCGCTCGAACGTCTGGCCAAGGGCCGCACCGTCATCGCGATCGCGCATCGCCTCTCGACCATTCTCTCCGCCGATCAAATTGTCGTCATGGAGAAAGGCCGCATCAAAGAGGTCGGCACCCACGCGGAACTCCTCGACAGTTCCGGCTACTATCGCCGGCTCTACGATTTGCAGTTCAACCGCAATCCAGAAGAGCCGGGTGCCGAGGTGGAATTGATGACCGCCTCGGTCGGCTAGGTCTTTTATTCCGGCGTCGAATCGCGCCCCTGCGGATACGCGGGCCGCGCCGGATCCAGAACGGACCACGGCATGCGATCCTCCGTCCAGATCGCTGCCTGCGGTATAAACTTCTCCGGGTCATCAAGCGACGCGATCGTCACATCGATCGCCCGGGAATTCTCATCATCCTGAAAGAAGAGCGGAGTGCCGCAACACTCCGCGAACGAACGCAGCCGGCTGGCGTGTTTCACCTTACGCAGATTGCCGGAAAGCAGCTCGATGTCGTCCGACTTCATCTGGCCCCAAGTGACGAAGGATGCCGCGCTGGCGCGTCGGCAGTCGATGCAGTGGCAATCGCTCACCTGCGCGGGCTCCGTGCGGAGCCGATAGCGCACTCCGCCGCACAGGCATCCTCCCTCGACTGACATGTTCATGCCTTCTCGACCCGATGGAATTTCAATTCCGGCGGCGGCACGGGCAGCTGCACCCAACTGCGACAACCGCCATACGACTTGGCGTCCGGAAAACGCCAGACCGGCTCCAGCCGAAAGACCTTCACGAAAGCGACGTGCACGCCCGGCGCCTCGTCGTAATCGAAGCGTTCTCGCACAACTTCTTCATTCCAGATATGGAGCGGCGCGAGCAGTTGCACTTCCGCCCAGTCAGTCAGCACGCGCGTTTCCTCGACCCGAGCGAAATAGCGAATCTCGATCTCGTTAGGCAACGGCGCGGGCAGCACCGCCTCGACCGCGCGGACACGCTGGGTTTGTTCGTGGAAAAAAGTCGGGAAAAGGAAAAACTCCCGGTGACGAAAAGCGAAGCCCTCCCGGCCCTCCGCCAGGCCGCCCTTGCGCAGGATGACCCGCTGTTTCCCCTCGCCCAGCGCCTGGCAGACAAGCGCCCATTCTTTAAAACCGATACTTTGCATTTCGCGGCCCGCAAACTACGCTCCGCCCAATGCCGTTCAAGATCGACCTGCACACGCATTCGTTCTTCTCGGGCGATGGAGTCTCCAGTCCGGAGGAAAACATCGCTGCGGCCAAGGCCAAAGGCCTGCACGGTTTCGCCCTGACCGACCACAACACCAACGAAGGCGTCGATTATCTGCGAGAGAAAGGTTTGATCCGCGAAGACGGGATGCCGGTGGACGGTTTCCTCATTATCCCCGGCGTGGAGGTGACCACTGCGGAAGGTCATCTTCTTTCCATCGGTGCTTCGCTGCCTTACCTGAAAGGACGGCCCGCCCTCGAGGTCTGCCACCTCATTCACGAGCGTGGCGGGTTGGCCATCCCGCCGCATCCCTACGATTTATTCCGCGCCGGCATCCTCTTCTCTAACCTGGAGGAATTGCCCATCGATGCCCTAGAAGTCTTCAACGCGGCCACCACTCTGCGGCGTTATAACACTTACGCCTTCAAGTATGCCCAGGTGCGCGGCCTTCCCATGACGGCGGCCAGCGACGCCCACCATCACGCGGCGATCGGAACGGCTTACACCATTCTGGACACCCAGGATTTTTCGCTGCGCGGAATCCTGGCGCAGATCCTCAGGAACAACGAACTCAACCAGGAATACCTCACTCCCCGGGACAGCGTGCGCAAAACCTGGAATAACTGGATGCGTTTACGGCGACGCAAAATCCTGCCCACGCGCCCTGCGGACGTCTAAATGTGGGAGGTGCCTTTGTGCCCCGATTGGCGGAGCGCGTCTAATTGCAGAAGTCGCCGCCTTTCATGGCCGCACCAAGGCGGCTCCCACCTTGGTGCAGCTCCGCTCTCCGACTAACGATCCAAAATCTTGCGCAGTTCTTCCACCGAAGTGACCGGCGCCTGGCAGGTAAAGTTCTCGCAGACGTAAGCGGCCGGCTTCCCATCGATCGGTTTCATTTCCTGCACCTCCTCAAGCTTGCCGGAGAGATACTTTTGTCCTGCACCGCTGTCGGCCAGCAGCACGATGGTATTGGGCAGATAATGACGCCGCACCTCCCGAAGAAGGTCGCGCGTCTCAGGCGCATCGGGGTTCCCAGCGATGATAATCTGCTTCGGCTTGGTGAGGCTGAAATCGAGGGCCACCAGCATTTGCGGCATCGCGCTCGGGTAATGGTTCAACGCCACGCCGAAAGCCGCGATCGTTTTCTGCGCTCGTTCGCGCAGCGGCCTGCTAGCGCGAATCTGTCCCAGCCTCAGCAGGTTGAGCGCGGCGATCGAGCTCGGCGCAGGCTCGGCGTTGTCGTTATCCTCTTTCAACCGCAGCAGCACATTTGGGTCGTCGCCCGTGCTGGTGAAATAACCACCGTTCTCTTCATCCCAAAACAGTCGATCCTGCGTGGCCTGTAATTGCTCCGCCAACTGAAGCCACTGCACATCGAAGGATGCCTCGTAGAGATCGAGCAGTCCCTGAATATAGAAAGCGTAGTCCTCTGCAAATCCGCCGATCTCCGCCGGCCCGTCACGATAACTGCGGAGCAGGGTTTTTGATTTCGCGTTGTACAGGTTGTCCCTCACGAACTCGGCGGCCCGGGTCGCTGTTTCCAGATAAGTGGGATCTCCCAGAATCTCCGCGCCGCGCGCAAAGGCGGAAATCATAAGGCCATTCCAAGCGGTGATGATCTTGTCGTCCAAGTGCGGCCGGGGTCGCTTCGAGCGTATATCCAGCAAAGTGGCCCGGCGGTAGCGCATCGATTCATCGACATCGAGCTCGCTCTTTCCGAAATGCTTTGCGGTCTCGGCGAACGTCTGACGTTCGTAAAGGATGTTCTTGTTTCGAAATTCTCCCTGTGGATCGCTGCCTTCAGGCGCGTTGCCGTTTTCCTCGACGCCGTATTGATAATCGAAGAGCTCCGCATATTCGCCGAGCGCCTCGTCGATTTCTTTTTTCGTCCAGACGTAGAAAGCACCCTCGGCTTTATCTTTTCCGCCCGCCTTGATTAGACTGTCGGCGTCCTCGGCGGAATAGAATCCACCCTTCGCGTCGGTCAGGTCGCGGCGCACGTAATCGAGGGTATCGCGGGCGATCGATTCGTAACGCAAATCGCCCGTAATCTGGTAGGCGTCCAGATAAGAAGAAGCCAGCTGCGCCGGATCGTAGAGCATCTTCTCGAAGTGCGGCACACGCCAATAAGCGTCGACCGAGTAGCGATGAAATCCGCCGCCAAGCTGATCATGAATGCCGCCAGCCGCCATCTTGCGCAGAGTCTGCAAACCCATGCCAAGCGCGGCTTCGCCCGCCTGCGAATCCGCCGGCGAGCGGTGATAAACATGGAAGAGAAAATCGAGCGTGACCGGCCGGGGAAATTTCGGAGCGCCACCGAAACCGCCCTCCCGCGAGTCGTAGTTCCGCGCGATCTGCTGATAGGCGGCCTCGATCAGCTTCGGCTCCACCTTGCCCGCGCCTTCGGAAGGTGCCGCCGCTGAGCGAGCAAGTGCGGCCATGATCTGGTTGCTGCTCTCGCTGATTTTGCCGCGATCGTTTTCCCACGCGTCGGCAATGCGGCGCAGCACTTTCAGGAAACTGGGCTGCCCGTGGCGATCTTCTGGAGGGAAATAAGTGCCACCCACAAACGGCTTCAGCGCCGGCGTGAGCCAGACATTGAGCGGCCAACCGCCACCGCCCGTGGTGGCATGCACGAAAGTCATGTAAACGCGATCGACATCGGGTCGCTCTTCGCGATCGACCTTGATGTTCACAAAACGAGAGTTCATGAAGGCGGCGACCTCTTCGTTCTCAAACGACTCGTGCTCCATCACGTGGCACCAGTGACAGGTCGAATAACCAATCGAGAGAAAGATCGGCTTTTTCTCCTGCCGGGCCTTGGTGAAGGCTTCCTCACCCCACGGATACCAGTCGACCGGGTTATGACCGTGCTGCAGGAGGTAGGGAGATTTTTCGTGGATGAGCCGGTTGGTGTGCTCCACGTGCGCGGATGGCGGAGCGTGGGGCACGGCGGCAGGCGGTGTCGGAGTCACCCCCTACCTTACAGGCAAAAGGCGGAAGCAGGAAAGCGGAAGCTGGCGCTTGTGCAGCGCGAAAGGGGCGCAGATTATCCGCTGTGCGAAAGCTTCTCCTGGCCTTGACGATTCTTCCCATCTTCCAAGCCTCCGCTGCCGATCTGCACGTTTACGCGGCGGCCAGTCTGACCGATGCGGTCAAGGAAATCGCGGCTAATTTTGAAAAGGAATCGGGTTTGCACACGACCCTTAACTTTGGCGGGTCCAGCCTGCTGGCACGGCAAATCGAGGAAGGAGCGCCCGCCGACGTATTCATTTCGGCGGATGAAGCGAAAATGGATCAGTTACAGAAAAAAGAACTGATCGATACCTCCACGCGCCATGATCTGCTGGGCAATTCGCTGGTGGTGGTGGCCGCTGTGGACTCGTCGCTGAGGATGGATTCATCGAGAGATCTGCTCCGGCCCGAGTTCCGCAAGATCGCGTTGGCCGACCCGCAGGTGGTGCCTGCCGGCATTTACGCCCGCGAATTTCTCTCCCGCCTGCACCTGGCCGGTCCGTTACGTGGAAAAATCGTGCCGACCGACAATGTCCGCGCGGCCCTGGCCGCGGTCGAAGCCGGGAATGCGGACGCCGCCTTCATCTACAAAACCGACGCGGCTATCTCGAAACGAGTGCGCGTCATCTACGCCGTGCCCGAAAAAGATGCGCCAGAGATTCGTTATCCGGTCGCCATTCTACGGGAAACGAAACGTCGCGTCGCTGCGGACAAATTCGAGCGCTATCTGCAGTCGTCGCCGGCGCTGGACGTTTTCGAAAAGTTCGGTTTCATCGTGCGACGCTGATGTGGCTGGCGCCCGATGAATGGCAGGCGGTGCGCTTCACTCTGCTGGCCTGTGCCCTGAGCACCGCGCTGATTTTGCCCTTCGGCCTGGCGCTCGCCTGGCTCCTGGCGCGGGGCCGCTGGTTTGGGAAATCGATCGTCGAAACTCTCGTTACCCTCCCGCTCGTCATGCCGCCGGTGGCGACCGGGCTCATCCTGCTCAAGCTCCTCGGCCGTCGCGGTTCGTTAGGCGGATTTCTTCACCGGCAATTCGATTTCGATATCGTCTTCACCTGGCGCGCGGTGGTCATCGCGGCCGCGGTCATGTCGTTTCCGCTTCTCGTTCGCTCCGCCCGAGTGGGCTTCCAGGAAGTCAATCAACGCTACGAGGAAATGGCGCGAACTTTAGGCGCAAACGAGTGGCGCGTTTTCCTGACCATCTCGCTGCCGCTCGCGGCTCGCGCCATTTTTGGCGGCGTGCTGCTCGCCTTCGCTCGAGCGGTGGGAGAATTCGGCGCAACCATCCTGGTGGCAGGAAACATTCCTGGTGAAACTACGACCCTTTCGCTGCGGATTTACGAAGCCGTCCAACTCGGGCACGACGCGACGGCCTATCGCCTGCTCGTCATTTGTGTGGTGATTGCTTTCGTGGCGGTTTTCACAGGTGAATGGCTCCTGCGCAAACGGGAGGCGCGATGAAGCTCGAACTGCGCAAGATTCGCCTTCCACTCTCCGAGTTTATCCTCGAGGTCGACGTCGAATTGATGTCGCCGCGCACCGCGATTTTCGGTCCCTCTGGCGCTGGCAAAACGTCGTTGCTCGAGATTGTAGCGGGCTTGCGCGAAGCGGATTGTGAGTTGATTCGCTTCCAGGAAACGACTTTCGCGAATTTATCACGCTCGCTTCCGGTCCGGCAGCGCCGGGTCGGCTACGTGCCGCAGGATGATTCGCTTTTCCCGCACTTCGACGTGCGGAAAAACCTCCTCTTCGGACGTCCGACCGCGAGCAAGAATCCAGCCTTCTCACTCGAACACGTGACCCGTTTTCTGCAAATCGACGGACTGTTGGAGCGAGACGTCAGGCAATTATCGCGCGGCGAACGACAACGGGTCACCATCGGTCGAGCGCTCTTGTCCGAGCCGCGCTTGCTTCTGCTCGACGAACCGCTCACCGGTCTCGATGGCGCTCTGCGCGATACAATTCTCGGGCAGCTCAAGATTTTGCCTAACGAATTCGACTTACCCATGCTCTATGTGACTCACGACCGCATGGAAGCGATCGAACTCTGTGAGGAAGTGCTCCTGATCGAGCGCGGAAAGATCGTGGCGCGCGGAATGCCCAAAGAGTTGCTGCGCTAATTCGACGACCGGCGCTGTCACGTCCGTGTTTCAACAATTGGACGACAACGAGCTTGTCCCTCCAGCATTATCCCAACCGAAGCCGCGGCGCGGTCGCGGGCTTCCAGGGATTTTCCCGATAATCGGACGCCAAAATGGAGTCTGTCTGCCGACGCAAAAGCCGGAGGAATTGCGCGACGTGGAATTGGTGCCGCACAGGTTCGAAAGGCGCGAGATTCTTTTCCGCCAAGCGAAAGAGCCGGACTGCCGGGTACATCCTTCGGCCATCTTTCGGGTGCGTCGGTCGCGCATGTTGCTTTTGCAGATGAACAAACGCGCCGGCCGCCTGAATCAAACCCTTGAAATAGCTGGCATCATCCGATTCGGTGCGCAGCCAGAGATGCTCCAGCACATCGTGTGCGTCGTAATAACGCTGCTCATTCCAACACCGGAAAAAGCCAAGATAACAGGGATGCCGCGAGATCTCGGGCGGATCGGCTTCTGCCGGGCCACCGTTCATCTCCTCGAGCAGCCGGGAAATTCTTTGGCCTTTATTCACGAAGCGTTTAGTTTCGGTTCGGCAGTGATGACCGGCAACCCAGTACGTATTCTTTTCCCAAGGAGGGTTGCGGCTCACGCAACCGCGGACCAGGGATGACGGCAGTCGGGCTCGCGTTTCTCGTTCTTGCGATCGTTATTCTGGTTTTCTGCTCGGCGCTTTTTTCTGGCCTCGAGACGGCGCTCTTCGCGCTGAAAAGCCATCAAATCCAGCGGCTCCAGGAGCAGCATCCTTCGCTGGCCGATTTCCTCTGCACTTTCCGCGATAATCCGCGTCGCGTCCTCAACGTGATCTTGTTAGGCGACACGGTCGTCAATGTTCCGCTGGTGATCCTCTGCCTGGTTTTGGTTTGGGAAGGGCCCGTCATCACCCACCTGCCGACCTGACTGGCAGCGCTGACCGTTTTCGCGGTCGTCGTCCTGCTTTGCGATCTGATTCCAAAGTTGCTCGCGCTCTCGACCGCCTACCGAATCTCCACGCTGGGAGTCTTCACGCTCAAGGTCATGATGCCGCTCCTCGATCAGGTCGGGCGCGGCCTGGAAAACGCCAGCACGCTGGTCATCGATCGGCTCACGCCGGAGAAGTTGCGGGTCCGGCCGCAAATCAGCGACGAGGAACTCGAGACGCTGGTGGAGATGGGCGAAGCCGAGGGCACGCTCCAGGAGGCGGAAGGCGAAATGATTCAGGAGATCATCAAGCTCGGCGACAAAACGGCCAAGGATTGCATGACGCCCCGCGTCGATACCTTCGCGGTTCCGGACGATTTGCCTAACGAAGAAGCGATCGCCCTCTTCAAGGAACGGCGGCATCGCCGCGTCCCGGTCTATGCCGAGACGCCCGACCAGATCGCCGGCATCGTGGATGTGAAGCGGTTTCTGCTCGATCCCTCGCGGCATTACACGGAGTTACTCATTCCGCCCTCGTTTGTGCCCGAGACGATGCGAGCGATGGATTTGCTCCGCGGTTTTCTCTCGCGTCCGCAGGGGCTGGCCATCGTCGTGGATGAATTTGGCGGAACCGAAGGCATCGTCACGCTCGGCGACATCATCGAGGAAATCCTGAGCGATGCGGCTCCGTTAGGCGACGCGGACCTTTATATCGAGCCGCTCGACGATGGACGTTTTTTGGTCAGCGGCAACGCGCGCCTGGACGACCTCACCGAGCACCTCGGCTTTGAGCTGACGGCGGACGGCATCGACACCATCGGTGGCTATATTTTTAACCGGCTCGGCTATTTGCCTAACGTTGGCGCTCGCTTGGAGATCCCGCGGCTGGCCCTTAATATTCGCCGCGTCAGCCGCAAACGGATCGAAGAGGTTCTTCTGGAAAAGACCGCCGCCGGCGCGGGCCCAGACCTGGAAGCCGCTCTGGAGCTCGAATCATGATCGGCTGGCTGGGGATCATCGTTTGCTGGGTCGTCTCCTTTATTTTTGGCGGCATAGAGGCTGGGCTGCTTTCGCTCGATCAGGTGCGACTCCGACACCAGGTAAAATTGCGCAACCGCTCCGCCGTCCTGCTCGATCAACTGCTCAAACAGCCGGAGCGTCTCCTCGCTACCATCCTGCTCGTGACCAACCTGGCCGATATCGCCGGCCTGCTCCTGCTCACCCGCAAGCTCGTGGGATTGTTAGGCCTGAAGGGCTATCCCGTCGCCCTCCTGGTCGCGGCCCCGATTTATCTCTTCCTCCTCGGGGTTCTGCCGAAATCGCTCTTTCGCCGTTTTCCCTACCGCGCGCTGGCTTCCTTCGCCGGCCTGCTTGTCGTCACCTCGCGCCTGCTCTGGCCCATGTTGGAATTCGGTGCTCGCTTCGGCCAATTGGTCTTTCGCCGCACGGAAGCGCCGCCCCGCCTCTTCGCTGCCCGCGAGGATCTGAAACAACTGACTGTCGAAAGCGAGCGACAAGGTGCGCTCACGTCGACCGAGCGCGCCATGATTCACAATGTGGTCGACTTCCGGACCGTGAAAGTGAGCGACGTCATGGTCTCCAAGCCTAACGTCGTCTCGGCCAAGCCTGAAACGACCCTGCCGGAGCTGCTCGCCTTGAGTGCGCAGACTGGTATCGACCGGGTGCCAGTCATCACCGCCGACGGCAGCGCGCTTGGTTTGGTCAATGTGCTCGATGTTCTGCTCGATCCCGGTCGCCCGCGAGACTTGCGCGCCTACATGGGGCACATCGTGTCCTCAGCGGAGAGCGAATCAGCTTACAGAATCATTCGCCGCCTCCGGGCAGCGCATTCGACCCTGGCCGCGGTCTTCGACGAACAACGCCGCCTGACCGGGATCGTGACAGTGGAAGACTTGGTCAGGCGCCTGGTTCAAAGCGCCTAATCACAAAGCTTTTGATCGTGCTCCGCGACGGTTTTTACTAACCGCCTGGACGCAGGAGCTGAAAGGCCACGACCCGTCCTCGCTGGAAAGAGACCGTCTTCACCGGATAGCTAACTGTAGCTGGGAACGGGTAATAATATGGATCCCAGAACGGATCGACGAACGACCCGTAATAGCGATAGCGACCCCGATGCCCGTAGAAGCCGACTCGGCCCGAGTAACCATAACCGGAGCCGAAGCCCCCGTATCCGCCGCCGTAACCGCCGTAGCCAGCCGGCCCATAAGCGCCAGTCGTGAGCGTGTAGACCCATGTCTCAGTCGGCACACCGCGGACCATTCCAGCCGCTTTCTGCTGCGGCTGGCCCCAGGCGATATAGACCGCTTGTTGAGACATGCCCCCGTTAATTTTGCCCTGGCTCACGAGAACTTTCTGCTGCGGGGAAAGTTGTTCGAAAGAGGAGCGATTCTCATCGATCCGCGATCCAACAGTGCTGCAACCCGAAAGAACCAACGCGCCCGTTGCGATACACGCCAACAGCGCCCCCGAAAACATTTGACGCATCATACTTAAAGCTAGACTGACGCACGACAGCGTCAAACCACTACCAAGGGGTGGGAGCGTCTTGATTCACACAGGGCTTCGAAGTAGCCTCGGCTATGGAGGATCGCTTCGGACACCGCATTTCATACCTGCGCGTTTCCCTGACCGATCGTTGCAATGAACGTTGCACCTATTGCATGCCGCAGGAGCTCCAGGAATGGCTGCCACGGGATGAAATCCTTACCTTTGAGGAAACATTGCGCATCATCCGGATCGCGACCGATCTCGGAGTGACCAAGATTCGCCTCACTGGCGGCGAACCACTGACTCGACGCGACGTCATCCAGCTTTTCCGCCAGCTCCCTGGCCTAACGAGCCTGCGCGATATCGGCCTTTCCACCAACGGCACTCTCCTGAAGCGCGAGGTGGAACCTGGCCTGACGATGGTCGAGGCAGTCCGAGCCTGCGGTTTTCGCTCGATCAACGTCTCGCTCGATACTCTGGATCGCGAAGAATACGCTCGCGTCACCGGCCGGGATCTCCTGCCGGAAGCGATTGCCGGAATCGAAGCCGCCGTGGCAGCAGGGTTTCCCCTGGTAAAAATAAACTGCGTCCTGATGCGCGGTCGCAATCACGACGGGCTCGCGGATCTGGTAGAATTCGCGGCGGAGCGGGACCTGTTGCTGCGTTTCATCGAACTCATGCCGGTGAGCACGAAGGATGTGCTGACCGAGAGTAATTTTTTGCCGGTAGCCGAGGCCAGGCGCTCGCTTGAGGCGAGGTTCGGCGCGCTCATCCCCCAGCCTGAGTTCAAAACCAACGGGCCGGCCAGCTATTACCGAGTGCCCGGCCGGGATCAGCGCATTGGCTTCATCGGCGCGATGACCAACCTGCATTTCTGCGAGAGCTGCAACAAGTTGCGTCTGACCTGCGACGGCAAGTTGCGGCCCTGTCTCGGCAGTTACCTCGAATTCGACATCATGAAGCCGCTGCGCACCGGAGCGAGTGACGACGAATTGCGCCAATTCTTCCTCGACGTGGTGGAACGTAAACCGGAGCAGCACGATTTCCGCACCACCTACCAGCCCGGCCGCAAAATGGTGGCCATCGGCGGCTAACGAATGGCCCAGCTCACTCACATCGCCAAAGATGGCAGCGCGAAGATGGTCGACGTCTCGGCCAAGCCGCTCAGCCTGCGCGAAGCGGTCGCCAGCGGTCGGATCGATCTGCAAGCAGAAACCCTCGAGCTCATCGCGTCCGATCGCATCGCCAAAGGCAACGTCTTTGCCACCGCGCGACTGGCGGGGATCCAGGCGGCCAAGCAGACCGCCCAGCTCATTCCGCTTTGTCATACCTTAGGATTAAGTCACGTGGAAGTTGGCCTAACGAGCGACGCAGACGGAGTCGAAGCAACCTGCAGCGCGCGCACCACCGCCCAGACGGGAGTCGAAATGGAAGCACTCACCGGGGTCTCCGTTGCGCTGCTGACCATTTACGACATGTGCAAGGCGGTCGATAAACAGATGCGGATCGCGGACGTGCACCTTGTTCGAAAGTCCAAGATGGAAACTGGATTATCGGGATGAAGAAAAAACGACGTCTTCGTTGTTCTTCCTCATCCTGAAAAATCCTGTAAAAAAATGCAGATTATCGTAGGCATCATCACCGTCTCCGATCGCGCGAGCCGCGGCGAATACGACGACCTTGGTGGCCCCGCGTTAAAAGAATTCGCGGAAAAAAACCACTGGAACGTGCTCGCCGAGGCGGTCGTGCCGGACGAGCTCGAGAAACTCCAGGCCGTTATTCGCTCCTTCGCCGCACAGGGTTGCGGACTCATCCTCACCACCGGCGGCACCGGCATCGCCG
>JBPCLK010000141.1:0-12356 GCA_051003355.1 Chthoniobacterales bacterium
GGTGGTGACATCGTGAGAGTGGACATTTCGTTAGGTAACGCGGGCGCCGCGGTCGCGGGTGAGGAAGCGGACCAGGACATTGATGACGAAAATTCCCACGACCAGGACGAGCGCGCCAGCCCAGGCCTGGCGGTGCCAATCTTCATAAGGAGAAATGGCGTAGGAGAAAATTTGCAGCGGGAGCGCGGCGATCGGCTCGGCCAGATTGCGATTCCAGAAGCGATTGCCGAACGCGGTGAAGAGCAGCGGCGCGGTCTCGCCCGCGATGCGCGCGAGGGCGAGGAGAATGCCGGTGACGATGCCCTTCGAGGCGGTCTTCATCACGATATGAATGATGGTGCGCCAGCGGCTGATCCCGAGCGCGAGCGAAGCCTCGCGGTAGCCGTTAGGCACGAGCAGGAGCACCTCCTCAGTCGTGCGCATGATCAGCGGGATCATCATGAATCCGAGCGCGAGTCCGCCGGCATAGGCGGAGAAACTTTTAAAGGTAAGCACGACCAGGCCGTAAACCACGACGCCCCAAGTGATCGAGGGGACGCCGTTCAAGATATCGGCGGTAAAACGGAGCCACCAGTTGCTCGAGGCGGTGCCGTACTCCGCGAGATAAACGCCGCCGAGCACCCCGATAGGAATGCCGATGGCCGCGGCGAGCCCGAGCAGCTCGAGCGTGCCGACGATCGCGTTGGCCATGCCGCCCCCGAGCTCGCCGACGGGTTTCGGGAGCTGGGTGAAAAAGTGCAGGTTGACCGAACCGGCGCCTTTTTGGAGGAGGTAAAAGAAGACCAGGCCGAGCGGCGCGATCACGAGGAGCGCCGCAAACATGGAGAGCCCGGAGGCGAGCGCGCTTTTGATTTTGCGCCAGCGATGGGAATCTTGCCGGGGCGCGATCATTCGTTAGGCGCCCCGGGTGGTGCTCGAGGTTTTCAAGGTGCGGAGGAGAAGTTGCCCGAGCAGGTTAGCCACGATCGTAATCCCGAAAAGCACGAGGCCGATCTCGAAGAGCGCCTGCAAATAAAGATCGGTGGTCGCTTCGGTGAACTCGTTAGCGATCACGCTCGCGAGGGTGTAGCCGGGCTTGAAAAGTGAAGCCGCGATCTGCGGTGTGTTACCGATCACCATCGTGACCGCCATCGTCTCGCCGAGCGCGCGGCCGAGCCCGAGAATGACCGCGCCGAAGAGGCCGCGTTTCGCGTAGCTGAGGACAGCGATCCGCGTCACTTCCCAGCGGGTCGCGCCGAGGGCGTAGGCGGCTTCGCGCTGGAGGTTCGGCACGCTGCGCAGGATTTCGCGTGAAATCGAAGTGATGATCGGCAGGATCATGATCGCGATGATGATTCCGCCGGCGAGCATGCAGACGCCGTAGATCGGGCCGGTGAAAAGCCCGGTCCAGCCGAAGTATTCTTTCAGCCAGGGGAATGGGTAATCGCGCAGGAATGGAATCATCACGAAGATGCCCCAGAGCCCGAGGATGACGCTCGGGATCGCGGCCAGCATTTCGATCAACGAAGTGAGCGGCTGGCGAATCCAGAGCGGGGCGAGTTCGGTGAGGTAAACAGCTGTCGCAATACTCAGCGGCACAGCGATGACCAGCGCGATCAGAGACGAAACCACCGTGCCATAGATGAAGGGAAGCGCGCCGAACTGTTCCGCGACCGGATCCCAGGTCGAAGTGGCGAGGAAGTGGAAACCGAATTTCTTGATCGAGAGGAACGACCCGCGCGCCAGTTGCCAGCCGACGAGGAAGACCAGGACGACGACCGCGAGCGCCATCGCGAGGGTGAGCCATTCGAACGCCTTGTCGGCGAAGCGCGAAGGCGGCGCCAGCTTTACGCGCGACCGCTCCAGCGGCAGCGTTTCGGGCATCGGGACGACGAGTGGCATGATCAGCTCAGCGGTTTCGACGCCGCGCCGGCGATCAACCGGCGCGGCATGGGAACCCTCTTAGTATTTGATTTCGTTGATCCGAGCGAGGACACGCTTCTGCAAAGCGTCGGGCAGCGGCGCGTAGTCCAGATCCTTCGCCATCGCTTCGCCGTCTTTCTCCGCCCATTTCAGGAACTCGACGAGCTTCTTGCCTTTGGTCGCGTCCTGCTGCTGCTGATACACGAGCAGCCAGGTCGCACCCGCGATCGGATAGGCTCCTTTGCCGGGCGCGTTCGTCATCGAGAACCGGAAGTCCTCGGGAATTTCCGCCGTGGACAGAGCCGCGGTCACCGACTCCAGCGTCGGCTTCACAAATTCTCCCGCCGCATTCTTCAAGTCGGCATACGGCATCTTGTTTTGGAGCGCGTAGATCAGCTCGACGTAGCCGATCGAGTTTGGCGTTTGCTTCACCTGACCGGAAACGCCTTCGTTGCCTTTGCCGCCGAGACCGACGGGCCAGTTGACCGAAGTGTTGTTGCCGACTTTGGATTTCCAATCCGGGCTCACCTTGCTCAGGTAATCGGTGAAAATGTAAGTCGTGCCGCTGCCATCGGAGCGATGGCAAACGACGATGTCATCGCTGGGCAAAGTCGCCCCGCTATTCATCCCGGCAATCCGCGGATCGTTCCACTTCGTGATTTTGCCCAGGAAAATGTCCGCGAGCGTCGGGCCGTCGAGTTTCAAGGCCGGGCTGCCGGGCAGGTTGTAGGTGATGACAACCGCGCCGGCGACCGTCGGGATGTGGAGCAATTTACCCGGCGCCTTTGCCAGGTTTTCATCGCTCATCGGGCCGTCGGAAGCGCCGAAATCCACAGTCTCCGCGAGGATCTGCTTCTGACCGCCGCCGGAGCCGATCGATTGGTAATTGAAGCGGACCGATGGATCGACCTTGGCGTAGGCGTCGAACCATTTGGAATAAATTGGATAAGGAAAAGTGGCGCCTGCGCCGTTAATCGTCATCTGGGCCGAGGCCGTGGCGGCGACACCGGAGAGGAGCAATCCCGCGAGGAGCTTGCGTTGCAAGGAGTGGAGTTTCATGTGCCGCCACCGTGCCGCAGCGCGCTCGGGAGGGTCAAAACCTTTACTGTTACATTCCTGTGACGCCGCCTCGTTAGGCCGCGGTCCCGACCTCCGGAATTGGCGCCGCCTAGTCCGTCAGCATGTGGGTCGCGTGCGTCACTGCTGCGCCCGCGCGCAGAGCGGCCGCGACCAACGCCGCTTCGACCAGTTCCGCCTCGGTGGCTCCGGCTTTGCGGGCGTTCCCGGCGTGGATGTCGAGGCAATAGGGGCACTGCGTGGCGTGCGCGACGGCGACGGCGATGAGCTCCTTGTATTTTACCGGGATGGCTCCGTCGGCGAGCGCCGCCTGGTCGAAAGCCCAAAAGGCTTTCATCGCTGCGGGCGCGAGCGCGTCCATCTTCTTCAGTCGGCTGAGATTGCTTTTGGTATACATAGATTACCGAAAATATGAGGACAGCGGATTGCGCGGACAAGCCGATTTTACGAAAGCTTGAGCGCAAAAAAAGAAGCCCCCGCCGGATCGCTCCAGCGGGGGCTCGTTACTTTATCCCTCGCGCTCTAGTGGCAGCAGCCGAGGTGGATCGGGCAGCACCCCTGGGCCGGGCAGCAATCCGACTGCGAAGTCGCAGTCACAGAGCCCACCAGCGAGAGCGCGGCGATCATCATGAACAAGTATTTCATTTGGATAGTCCTCCTTTGAAATTTCGTTTCTTCCTGCCCCGCAGGGAGCGGGGCAGGCCGGCGCTTCAAACGAGCGCGCGGCGAGGAGGCGGCGTCGGGGGCCGCTCCGTGCGTCCGCTTTGCCGAAGATGAAAATCGCAAGAGGCTGCTCGACCACCGGGCGCGCCGGCAGCACCGCGGCGTTCGTCACGAGCAAGCCGAGTCCGAGCGCGCAGATCGCGCAGCATTGCCGATCCTGCGACGATTTCGTTTTGCCCTTGCCGCAGTCATTCTGCTTTTGGCCCGCCATCTTCTGGCAGCAGCTCGCGCGCTTTGTCTGCGGCAGTGCCCCCGCCAGAGTCGTCGCCGGCCCGAGTGCCGCCGCGAGCGCGAGGAAAATCAGAATCACAGCCGCGGCGCGCACGAGCAGGACTTAGGGCCAATCGAGCTCTGGCACAAGCTGGACAGAACCAAGGCCGCGGCCTGAAGCTCTCCGCCCAACTCCCCCTCTCGTTCCCAAACTCCGTTTGGGAACGCCCTTGTCTCCGCAACTCCGTTGCGCCGCCGTCACCCCTCCTGTCGCCAATCGTCACACCGGAACCCCGCCAACGCCCCCGGCAGCCACTCGTGAGCCGAGGAATACCGCCAATGTTCCGGCGCAGCGACCAGTCCCCGCTTCACCGGGTTATTCTGCAGATACTCCAGCTTCTGCAGCATCATCTCATCACTCACGATCGCCTGCGGATGAACCCCTTCCTGCCAGACCTGATACGTGCTCGCCTGCTTATGCGCCGCCCGATAGTAACTCAGCTGATTGAGCAACCAATCCCGTCCTTCCTGGGGTAACTGTGCGATCACCTCGCGCGCGGTGAACTTCTTTAAGTCCGCGATCGTCTGGGCGAGCGCCGGGCCGGCGAGGATGGCATGGAAATGGTTATCCATGATCACCCAGCCATAGATCTTGAGTCCTTTGTGCTCCCGGCAATAAGTCAGTGAGCGGACGAGGATATCGCAACACGCGCTCGTGGTGAAGACGGGCAGCCACTGCACCACCGTAGCCGTGACGAAATGCGCGGCGTCCGGGTCATTGATCCGATAGCGACTGCGCATCGTCACGCAGGATGGTGAAACAGAGTTTCAAAGACAAGTGCGTTCCCAAACAGAGTTTGGGAACGAGGGGATCGCGTTCGCGCTCATAAGGCGCAGGAACGTCGTCAGTCAGCGGCCCCGACTAGATGAGCGGCTGCTGCACATCCGCGGCTTCCGCCTTTGCCTCCTTGAAGTTCAGGTTCGCCTCGTAATCCGGGTGCTCGGCGAGCTGCGTTCCTTTCAGTAAGCCCTCAATTGTCAGCAACTGCACCCGAGCGAACTTCTTTCCTCGGTCCCAAACTCCGTTTGGGAACGCACTTGTCCCCGCAACTCCGTTGCGCCGCTGGTCACCCATCCTGCCACCAATCATCACACCGCAAAACCGCCAACGCCCCCGCCAGCCACTCATGCGCCGACGAATACCGCCAATGCTCCGGCGACGCGACCAGTCCCCGCTTCACCGGGTTATTCTGCAGATACTCCAGCTTCTGCCGCATCATCTCATCGCTCCCGAATCGCCTGCGGATGCACCCCTTCCTGCCACACCTGATGCGTGCTCGCCTGTTTATGCGCCGCCCGATAGTATTGCAGTTGGTTGAGCAACCAATCCCGTCCCTCTCGTTCCAACTGCGCGATCACCTCGCGCGCCGTGAACTTCTTTAAGTCGGCGATCGTCTGCGCGAGCGCCGGTCCGGCCAGGACGGCATGGAAATGGTTGTCCATGATCACCCAGCCATATGTCGTGGGACCTTTGTGCTCCCGGCAGTAGGCCAGCGGACCAGGATGTGTAACACGCGCTGGTCGTGAAGACCGGCAGCCATTGCACCACCGTCGAGGTCACGAAGTAGGCCGCGTCCGGGTCATGAATCCGATAGCGACTGCGCATCGTGCCCGAGGACCGGGAAAAAGAGTTTCAAAGACAAGTGCGTTCCCAAACAGAGTTTGGGAACGAGGGATCATCAACGAGTAATGACGTTGACCTCTACGCGCAGAACCCTCAAAAATTTCCTCTCGACATCTTTGCTTCTGTTGCCACAATCGGCTGCACGATATGTCGTTTCGCTTTCGTCGAAGCTTTTCAATCATTCCCGGGCTGAAGCTAAATCTCGGCAAGAAAGGGGCTTCTATTTCAGTGGGTCCGAAAGGCGCCAAGATCACTGTCGGAAAGACCGGCCTGCGTGCCACTGCGGGAGTCCCTGGGACTGGACTATCTGTGACCAAACATGTGCCGCTGCCGGCGGCTCCTCACCACAATCTTGCGCCGCCGTCTCAAGTTGCCGAAGATCCCCCGGAGGGGTTAAAACTCGTGCAGACGACCTTGCGGTCCCGTCTTGCGGAGATCAATGTCAGGTGGCTTGCTGCCACAATTGAAGGAATGGATGACGATTCTTTCACGCTCTGGGTGGGAGCAAAGTCAGAAGAGTTTGGGGGATTCGTGCACGTGCTGGATAAGCTCCTAACCGTTGATTTAGGCCAAGCTGTCGGTGCTGAGTCTCTGGTTCGTGTCGTCGATCAGGTGGCTGCGACGATGGACGAGGTTATTCAGTGGGAGGCGGAAGTTCGTAATCTCGCCCACGTGCCGCGCTTTCGGAACGTTGCCGAGGCAATGTCCGGGTGGTCCAGATTCTGCCTAGATTGCTTAAATCATTTCCAAGGCCAAATCGATGATGGGATTGCGCAGTTCGGAGAAACACATCACATTGTCCTGACTCTTAAGTGGGGAGACTCCAAAGCCGAAGACGTTATTGCCGCGCTCGCTCAGTTTAAAAAAGAAGCAATCGCACGCGCAGCAGCCGTCTAACTCTTCCGCGTCATAGGGTGGGGCGAATCACCCAGTGCCCCCTCGGAGCATGCCTTTTTGAACTTCAACCAGGTTCTCAAGAGCAGCTACGTTTGTCCTAAGGGCCTCGATCACTCTTCGCTGCTGTTCGACGACCTCTTTGGACGCCCTAAGTGCGGCCTCGCTCTTTTCCTTCGAGTTTTCGAGTGCTGCAATGTAATTCTCGGACGCGAGCTTCTGCCGTCCCCGCTTGCTCTCCAAATCTTGCTGCGCCGCCGCGAGTCTACGTCGTCCAAACACAATGCTCAGATACACCAAGTCCAACGGTTACGCTAGCGTCACAATACCAACAATGCGAAGGCCAACAGCTTCGCGGGCTTATGGAACGGCCCACTACCGTCCTACGTAGCTTGGATTCATCGGCGCGTTGCTTTGCGTCGAGGCGGTACTAGGGTAAATTCCGACGTGGCGCTCGTGAAATATTTTCGACCGAAACGCGGGATGGATTTCCTTTCAACCACGGGACTACTCGCAACGCCGCCAAAGTATTTCACCGATCGACTGGAGTTCAGTCCTAAGATTCGGTGCGGTAATCCCCGTGCCCGCGCTCGTAAACAATTTGCGACGATTTTTCTATCTCCTGAATATTTCGAAAACAATCCGACGCACTTCCCCGCCGTTTCTACGTTCAAGCAGCTTAGGTCCTACGCGAGGCGCCACAAATCACAGTTGCTAAAGCAGTTTGAAGGCGATATATCCCTTTCCGACTCCGACACCGAGGATAACGTCCCAGAGCTAGTAAGTCAGTTGTATGGCGTTATTTGTTTCTCAGACGACGGACTGATCCCTGAGATGTGGGAAGAGTACGCTTCGTCCCAAACTGGATTGGTCGTCGATTTTCGTCAAAACCACCCACCGTTTACTGGACGATCATTCCTAGAGGTAGATTACTCTGACGAGCGGGTCAGCTATGACGCTTCAGCGACATCGGACCATGAGCGGGTAAGGCAATTTATTCGCCGTAAGCAAATCAAATACCTTCACGAGCGAGAGTCGCGCCTGATTGTTCCATTGGACATTACGCGCCCCCGAGATACGAAAGAGGGGCTCCGCTATTTCTATCCGATCGAGCCAGAACTCGTCATTTCTGTCACGTTGGGATTACGCGCCACACCACAATTCAAGGGGGAGGTCATTGCAGAACTACAGGCTAGGTTCCCCAACCGCGTTACTTTATTTGAAGTGCGCCCTGGGCCTAATTCTTTGCTCACTCGTGTCCAAGTTGAAAACTCGGCCATGACCACTTAAAAGCCCGGTGACAATCCGGGGACAAATCGATGCGCAACTGCGCCTAACCGTGCCGACATTCGCTCGACTCTCCGGGGCTTTCTGTACTCGTTGCTACCTCTGGCACACCGCGTCGGCCCGTCTCATCTAACGAGAACAAGATCAGCCACCGCTGGCGAGGGCGCGTGTGGCGGCGGGATGTGAGGTTCGAGTCGTGGAAATCTTGGTCGTACGCCGGCCAGGGGTTGGCTGCATCGCATAGATGACATGATGGGAGTTGCCGGGTGCGGGTTTGGGACCTACACCCGGCAAATATGATGAACAATACAGAGTCGTCCTCACGCGAGGAAACCCGCAGCCAGTTTAATAGCCGCCGCAGCGGATGGCGCGCAAGAGGATAGGGGTCAGCTTCATAATCTCGCTCGTTTCCGGCGCGTTAAGAGCACGTTGGGCGCTCTAAGACTCCGATGAAAACAGCGGGATTCTGAAGCTGACCCCGATTCCCCTGCATTTGTGCTCCCGGCAGTAGGCCAGCGAGCGCACCAGGATGTCGCAACACGTGCTGGTCGTGAAGACCGGCAGCCATTCCACAACCGTGGAGGCCACGAAGTGGGCCGCGTCCGGGTCATGAATCCGATAGCGACTGCGCATCGTGCCGGAGGATCGGGAAACAGAGTTTCAAAACGAGGGGGAAAAAGAAAGAAATCTTATGCCACCATTAAGAGCTAACTTTACTTAACCACATGTCTGCATCGCATGGTTAGGCGTTCGCGTCGAGTTGGAATCCCTCATTTCCGTTTCTTGAAGCCGGTTTCGAATGAAGGACCGAAGCTAATATAGAATCGCGACTCGTAGCCTCCGCCTCGCATCGTGTCGGTGCCCACGTAATTGCGGACGTTAAACGCGGAAACCGAGGCGGCAACGGTATAAGTGCCGACTCCCAGCGAGAGAGAATTCGTCGCGCCGGCGGGAATGACGATCTTTTTTGAGTCCGGGCCGCTGTACCGCACTGTTAGCTCGTATCCGGTACTATTCTCAACAGTGACCTCGGCATACGAGCTTCTTGAATCGGAACTGATGGGCTGCGCTTTCGGTAGCACGCCGTGTTCGCCCGATGCAATAGCCGCGACCTCCAAATCGATTATCGTCGTCTCGATGGCCGCGCGATTTGCCACTTGGGGATTACGCTCCAGGTACCGCTTGTATGCCTCAACGGTGTTCTGCTCCTGAACCCATGTGAAGTCGTCGTATAACTGCTGAACGCGCTTTTCTGCTTCTTCGATACGAGTCGTCTCTGGATAATCCTTGAGGAACTGGCGAATGGCACTTTCTGAGCGTGACTTGGCCAGCGGAGCCCATTGCTGATCGGCAAGGGCAACGCATCGTGTCCTGGCCTCCGCAGTATATTTGCCGTCGGGGTATATGCGGAGGTAATCACGTAGTTTGTTGATGTCTTCAGAAACCTTTGCAACGCGCCACACTGAATTCTCTCGGAGGATGCGAATACGCTCGCGTGCTGAACCGGCGTAATCAGTCGCGGGATGCCTCGCGATGAAACTCTCGTACACCGGAACCGTATCCTTGAAAGCTGCCCATCTATACTGGGTCCAAGGCTGAAACAAAAAGATAGTGAAGGCCGCGATAAATACAGCCAACGCAAAAGCCATCCCGATGCGAACTCTAGACTTTGTGCGCGCGAACGGGTCGGATAGAATCGCGCGACACGAGGCGCAACGGTGGTTTCCTTGGTTAGCGCGTTTGTAGAGACGATTCTTCTGGCCGCATTTTTTGCAGGCGACGATCGCTTCATCTGCAATTTGGGCATCAACGGTATTCACGGTGCGGACTAAGGCGCCTAACGAGACGGAGATAAGCTGTGGCGGGAGGGAGAGCGCGTGGCAACAGTGAGAATGTTTTAGCCATCTCAGAAGTTAATCGCAAGGCTTCCCGTCGTCAGCTTCATCGATTGGTTTGGCAGCACGCGTGGATTGCTCACTGGTAGACGAAATAGAATACCACATTTCCTCGCGGTCAGTCGCGACACGAAATGTGTAACCATATCCCCGATATCCTGCAAGGTATGGTTGCATCTGGGAGAAGCAGTCGCGAAACAATGAAATCTCCCGGCGCTTTCTGCTGTAACTTTGCCTGCTCTAGTACTTCCATATGGATCGACTGCAACAAAGCGCGTGCGCCGTAGGCGAGAGAATGAGAGCAAATCTCCTCTCGGAAACGTTTGATGTCGTCCGCGACGACAGACTCATGGAAAAAATCGCGGGAAGAACCGTTGTCGAGCTTGAGCGTGATGCGGTAAACGGTCGGAAGCATCTTAACCAGCGTAACGTCTTCGACGCGGTGCCCAGCAGCCTCGATCACTTTCACATGGTCCAGCGTCATCGGAGTAACTGGGAAACGAGGCATCGTATGTGGCTGACTAATGAGGCGGTCGGCGATGGAGAAGCGTCACGTGGCGGCCAGTTCTGATGAGCGCCCAAGCAAGGGCGCCAGCGATTGAGAAGCATACGGCGGAGATGCTGATTCGCATGATAAAGTCGGGAGTCCGATCATTCGCGCTCAGTAAGCGGGAAAAACTGGCCGTAGTGGCGCCTCGAATAATCTTCTTCGGATCGGCCGGATCATAAATAATTGAAAGCTGACTTCCGGTCGTGACGGATTCGCCAACGGCGATATGAGGAAAATTGGAGTATTTGCTGTATTGCGGCGGCAGCGTCTGGCCCCGGTCAAAATTAATTCCGTCAAACTTCAAACTGGCTGTTCTATATAGTCGAGCCTTCCGCCCGGCGCCGCGTCCAGTAGTGACTTGCACCACCTCTGCTGTCGCATCACGTCCGATGCGCTGCATATCAGCGAGGCCATGATACCCTGAAAGCTGCCAGTAGGTGAATCCGCCAGCGGCAGCGACAAGCAGAATCGCGAGAAGGTAAATTCGGATGCTCGGTAGCATACGTTAAGGGGCTCGGAAAATGCCTAACGAGAAGTGGAAGGAATTATTCCGCATTTAAATACGGAATGATTCCGTCCGCTCGTTTCCCGGGCGGTAGGTCGATAAAGGCGGATTCATGTCCGTAATCTTGCCGCCGGCGGCAGCGCCGGGCAAGGCCCAATAATTTCTTGAGCATGCGCGCGATAATATGCGCCGAAACGCAGCGACTCGATCTACTTCCGCCGCTTATCCGGTTCCTTGGCGACGCCTTTGAATTTCTCCCCGTCGCTTTTCACGGCCATGAACTCGCCCTTTTTTTTGCTGCTGGCCGTTTCGTTGCACTGAGGCCATTCGTTAGCACCTTCGCGCACGACCATCGGCTTTTTCCGTTCCGCTTTTAACGCCATAACTCCCCGACTTCGACGGGTGAATGACTTTGGCTCCTCGCGCATCGAAGTAATCCAGAACTTCCCCGCCTCGGTCGAACTTCTCTTCCAGATTCTTGGCGCTAGTCGCTTTAACGGACGGCTTTTTCATAGGTTTCAATCTCGCGCGCGGTGGATCTCCTTACACTAATAATCCGAATCGTCGCCCCGCGATAGGTGATAATGGCGGAGCAATTTATCCGCACGATCGCCCCCAGCACGAGATAGCGTTTCTCCGAGGCCTCCCTAGCCGAGAGCAAAACCACTTTGGACTTCCAAAGTGCCTGCGCCCTTACGAAGTCGACCCCATGTTTTACCTTGTTAGAGCGGCTCTTGGCCTAGTCGAATTCAAAGGCCATCGCCGAAGCCTATCCCGATTCTATTTCCGCCTCTTATCCGGTTCCTGGGCGACGCGTTTGAAGGGTTTGACGTCGCTCTGCACGTCCCAGAATTCGCCCTTCTTTTTGCCACCGGGGGTTTCGTTGCGTTTCGTCCAGTCTTTGGTCACGGGTTTTCGCTTTAGGCATTCGCTCGATGGGGACAATCTTCGGAATCCCGCGGGAGCCGGCAACCGGCCACCGGAAGCAACCATTCCCGGCCGGCGAGGCGGAGGTTGACTATATACCTGCCAAGGCATATAGATTCGAAATGAAACTCGACGAACTAAAATCCCTTCTCCGCGAACACCCGGCTGCCAGCCCGCGTTTCATCCTGCCCGATGGGGATGCGATTCCCGCTCATTTCCACATCACGGAAGTGGGGCACGTGGCGAAGCGTTTCGTCGATTGCGGCGGCACCGTGCATGATTCGCGCGAGACGTGTGTGCTCCAGACTTGGGCCGCCAGCGACCTCGAGCACCGGCTCGATGGGGCTACTTTTACGAAAATCCTCGACCTCGGGAAAGCGGTGCTGCCCGGCGACGATCTCGACGTGGAAGTGGAATACGATTGCTGCGTGACGGCGCAATATCCGATCGCGAGCGCCGAGGTGACCGAGTCGGGTCTCGATTTCCAACTGGCCGCGAAACACACCGAGTGCCTCGCGAAAGAAAAGTGCGGGATCGAATCCGGCTGCTGCGGCGATGGCGACAGCGCCGAGGCAGAGGCCGAGGTGGCGACGGGTGGCTGCTGCTGTTAGGACCGAAGCCACATGGGATGCTCCTGCGCCAGCGAACCTGCGGACGACCGGCAGCGCCGCGTCCTGATTCTCGCGCTCACGCTCAACGCGA
>JBPCLK010000142.1:0-16088 GCA_051003355.1 Chthoniobacterales bacterium
TTTCCTCCTGGAGAGAGTGTGGGGGTGTGGGGTGGCGAAACTTTCGAGTGTGGGTGTCTGCCCCGCCTCTTCGACACCTGTCGAGAGGAGCGACACGGCCGCCTGGCAGTGCACCCTTGGGCCGATAACCGAAGCGAGAAGGATTCGGCTCGCCGCGGCGCGATCCTGCGCGAAAACTGGCGCGAGAAGTTCAGCAGCTTCGTAGAGAAACTCGGAGCCACGCGAGTATACGTGACTATCGATCTCGATTGCCTGCGCGCGGAGGAAGCGGCAACCAACTGGGAAAACGGGCGCTTTGCCGTGGAGGATTTGGTCTGGGCGCTCACGCTTCTCGGCGAAGGGAATCGAATCGCTGCGGGTGATATTTGCGGGGCCTGGTCGGCACCGTTTTACGCCCGGCGGAAGCAGCGTTTCGCGTCCGAGATGGATCATCCAAAGCTGCCGCCTCAGGATCCAGTTATCGTTAGGCAAAAAAACGACGCGACCCTCCAGCGCCTTCTTCCGGCCTTGCTGCACACCGACATGAGGTTGCGGTTTTAACTAAACGAAACCAGGGCGACGCCCAGGGCGATGACGATCGAGCCGATCGTTAGGCGAAGCGTCAATTTTTCCTTGAGCAACCACGCGCCAGCCAGCGCGATCAGGATGACGCTCAAGCCTTGAAACGGAAAAAAGTAGCTCAAGTCGAAGCGTTGCAGTAGACCGATATTAACAAAGAAGTTAACCGCAAAGGTGGCGATGGCGGCGGCGAAAATGAGAATAAAATGCCGACGCGAAGACGTTTCCTGCGCGGCGAGGTCCATCGCATGTTTGAGCAGAATCTGTCCGGCCACAAAGCAGGAAACCGAAATAAAGATGAGCGTCGCGGCGAAGAAGGTCACAGACGTTCCTCCAGTTTCGCGGCCGGTTTCGCGACGATGAAGAGACCGAGAAGAACGAGGGCGATGCCGCACCAGCGCCGGGGAAGGATCGCTTCATTCAGGAAGATCCAGGAACTGAGCGGGACAAGGATGTGCACGGCGTTTCCGACAGGGAAGGCCACAGTGAGGGGAAGTTTGCGAATGGTGGCGAGCCAGTTAAAAAGGCTGATCACCGAGGCTAGGATGCCGCACCAGACCCATCCGGACCGCAATCCAGTCAAGCCAGTCCACGACCAGGAATTGCCAGGATCTGCTGTTGCTACCGCGCCGAGTTTCAGGAAAATCTCCGAAGCCGTGGCCAGCAGGACACAGATGGCCAACTGGGTCCAAGGACTAACGAACCACCGCCGCAGGCCTTGCATT
The DNA here is from genome assembly GCA_051003355.1 of Chthoniobacterales bacterium. GTDB lineage: Bacteria > Verrucomicrobiota > Verrucomicrobiia > Chthoniobacterales > UBA10450 > Palsa-1392. Next base: position 1,284 of record JBPCLK010000142.1, read on the forward strand.
ACAAACGAAGAAGGCCGGACTCGGCGATGGTGCCGCGCATCTAAAGTTCGTGCGCGTTGGGAAATTGCCGCAGCACTGGATCATGCTTTGTCGGCTGCAGAAAGAGCAGGGCACGGCGGAAGATCGGATTGAGCAGGGCGGCGGTATGCATGACGTAGAGATCGAGCGGCACCAGCTCGCAGCCGAGATGCAGCTTAGGGTCGTAATTTAACGGGCTGCTGCAATAGGACTGCAAGCCCTGGTCCAGGGCCCAGGTAATGATGTCGCGAAAGGTGTAAAAGTAGAGATTGAGATCGAAGGCCACCTCGTAATCAAGCCCCAGATATTCGTCGTAAATGGTGCCGTCGTGCACCAGGCAAAGGCTGAAGGCAATGGCTTTGCCGTCCTGGCGCCAGACGAAGAAACGAGTGCGCTCCGGCATGTCGCGGCCCAGCCGGGAGAAATACTCCGGCGTCAATTTCTCGAAGTGCAATTTTGAACGATGATGCACCTGGAGGTAGAGGGGATAGAGTTCGGCGATGATCGGCGTCACGTCGGTGAGCACCTCACACTCGATCGGAGCACGTTGGGCGGTGTGGCGGAACTTGCGCCGCAAATTCTTGCGGGTCGCTTTGCCTAACGAAGCCATATAATCTTCAAAATCGCGATGATGGAGCGAGAGCCGGGTCATGGGCATGCTCGCGATCCGCGTGTAGCCGCTGGAGGAAAAACCGCGCAGCGACTCGCGGTAGCGCGACGGGAAGTCTTTCATCACGACCAGCGAGGCACGGCCCTGGCGAGCAAAAGCCTTTAGACACGAATGGAGAGCCGCCGCCGTCCAGGCAGCATCTTCCGGCAGGCAGGCGCCGAGGTGGCCTTCACCGGCGCTGCTACCGACCATGAGAGTTTTGAGCGTGAGGAACCGAGGGAATTTGCGGCGGATGCGGTCGATCGCATTGCGGATTGGGCCGGTTACGGCTTCGGTTAAATTCTGACGAACGAAGAAGACGGGTTGAATGGCCCGAATCCGTTGTCTTTCATCCTCGAGCACGACGAAGAAATACTCGAAGTCATCCGTCAGCGTCGCGCCGATGAGTTCGTAGAAGCGGTGATCCTTGCATTGATCGCGAAAGGCCTCCTGCCACGCCGGGCAATCTCGCAAATCGGAGAGCGTCGCGAGCGTGGCAAAACCGCCCGGGACCCGGACGTTAGTACCGGTGGACCTGCGCTGCAAACGCCAAGAAGGAAGGATATGAGCGCTGGTCAGAATGCGATACTCGTAGCCACACGGGCCACTTTTTTCAAGCCTCGGCGTGGGGGACAGGGGTTTGTTTGCCGGCACTGTTTTTCCTGTTCTCCCGCGAAGAATCGACCTGGAGCACCCCGCTGCGAATATGCAGGTCGCGCTGCGGGAAAGGGATCTCAATGCCAGCGTCACGGAATTTCTTATCGATCGCAAAATTCAGATCGCTGCGATAGCGCCGGGGTCGGTGACTCATCTCGTCCGCCCAGGCCACCAGTTCGAAATCGAGCGAGCTTTCGCCGAAGCCCACAAAGAAAACGCTGGGGGCGGGATTATCCAGGGTGTTCGGATCATCTTTCCCCACTTCGATCAACGTCTGACGCACCAATTCCACGTCGCTTCCGTACGCCACTCCGACCGGGATCCGAAAACGCACCTTACGGTCGCCGTAGGTCCAGTTAGTCACGGGCGAGTCGATAAATTTCTGGTTTGGAATGATGGTCGTGATGTTGTCGTTAGTCACCACCACGGTGCTGCGGGCGCGAATCTTCAGCACCTGGCCGGTAACGCCAGCAACCTCTACGCGATCACCGATGGTGATCGGCCGCTCCGCCAGGATAACGAGACCGCTGATGAAGTTGCTCGTAATGTTCTGCAAACCGAAACCAATGCCCACGCCAACCGCGCCGGCAAAAACCGTCAGCGCCTCGAGGTGAATGCCGGTATTTTGCAGGACAATAAAGATGCCGACGACCAGGACGATATTGGAGGCGATTTGCGAGATGGCGTACTGGAGCGAGCGATCGAGACCGCTGTTCACGAGGAAGCGATTGAAGAGAAAGCGCTTGGTCCGCGACGAGATCCAGAAGACGAGAATGAGCAGGCCGACGAGCAGGAAAACCTGCACGAGGCTGAGGGAAACGCCGGGCAAGGGCGCGCTCCAGGCGAGTGGAATACCCAGGCCGTTGATCGCGCTGACGGTGAAAAAAACGAGCGACGCGACGCTGAGAATCGTCGTGATGATGGCGATGAAATTGGTATCCAGCTTGAAGCGGCTCAGGAAACGCCGCACCGGACTGCTCTGGAGGAGCTTGGCGAAGACGAAGCCCAGGGTCATGAGCCCGACGAAGGCCGCCACCCCGAGGATCGAGATGTGGTGGCCGGCCAGGTCGAAGAGGGGGGCGCTTAGCCAAAGGATATCCACGGGTCTAATTTTCTCTGGGGCACAAGAAATGGCAAAGGGGGAAACAAAAAACACGGCCGAAGCCGTGTCTTAGGTGAGCTATCAAATCACGCTGCATGCAGCGGGAAGACTATTCTTCTTGTTTGCTGGCCTTCTCTTCGATGTATTTCGTGACGTCGCCGACCGTCTGCAATTTCTCGGCATCTTCGTCCGGCACTTCCACCGAAAATTCTTCCTCAAAAGCCATGACCAGCTCGACAATGGCGAGCGAATCGGCTCCGAGATCCTCGATAAACGAGGCGGTGGGTGTGACCTGCTCGGGATTCACGCCCAGCTGCTCGACGATGATTTCCTTCACTTTTTCTTCGATCGGTTTGTCCGACATAAAAATATTCTCCTTGTTTGGCTTGTTGGTGGGCCACGGCTTAAAGGTGCCGTGGCACGTTGGCAACTAAATTAATTGGATTTTTTGTCAATTTATTTTGCGCTAACCGGCCGGTTTGTGGAGTCGGGAGAGCGCCTCTGATTTTACATCCGCGCGCCTTCGCGTACATGACATCTATGTCCGAGGAGAACTCCGCGCCGGATCTTTTTGATCTGAAGTTTTTGCCCGCCTGGGTCAAGGAAGCGCCTAACGATAACCGCTATGCGGATTTTGCCGGTGAGGAGAACGTTCCGCCCGGCGCGCGCGACCGTCGGGACCGGCGCGGCGGCGGGGAGCGGCGCGAGCGGGGACCGCGTCCGCCGCGGGCCAACGAAAAAGGTCGCGACCCGCGCGGGAGGGAGCGTCGCCCAGCGGATTTTCCGGCACGCGAACCGCGGCGCCAGGAAGAATCCCTGCCGCCGGCGCCTGCGGTGGAGATTCGCTTCGCGCCGGCCGCCCGAGTTTTGGAAAACGTGTTGCCGCAAATTAAATCCGGGCATCTCGCGTACTCGGTTTTTTCGCTCGCTCGCATGTTTCTCGACAAGCCCGAGCGCTACGATGTGCGGTTGAAAGCGGAAACGGCCACGCTTTTCCAAAGTGGCGAGCTGGGACCGGTGGCGAGCGATCGCCGTTTGCTGGAGAACGGCGCGTTCGTGAACCAGAAGGATAATTTCTACCGGACCGAAACGATCCAGTCAGAACCGATCAAAGGCAATTTTACCTCAGTAGCGCGCTGCCGTTTGAGCGGAACTCTGCTCGGCCCGACCAATCACCATGCTTATCAGGCGCATCTGCGCGGTCTCTACGAGCAGCGCTTCAGCCGGCGGATGAGTTTCCCGGATTATCAGCGCCAGATCGAAATCGTGACCGATCCGGAAATAGTCGAGAAATGGAAAGAAGAAGCCCGGAGTGTCACGACCTACGTCACCTTGCTGGAGGATCCGCCGAAGACTTTTAGCAACGCGGCGGAGACGGAGCGTCATTTTCGCCAAAACTATCTGCCGGGTCTGATCGCCGAGAGCGCCGAGGTCACACTTGGCGGCGCGGCGAGCCGGCGCTTGCCCGATCGGGCCTTGAACCTGGTCATCGAGAACGCCTGGTCGCAGGAATTTCGCTCGCCGACCAAGATGATGCAGGAATTGATTGGTGCCTTTCGTCAGAGTGCCCTGCACATATTCCGGCATCGTAAGGGTATGCTTTTCGTCTCTTCCCTGCGGCCGAAGGCTTTTAGCCAGGATACTTCTTCGCTTTCGACCGCGATGGCCGCGATTCTCGCTGCCTTGCGGGAAAATGCAGGGGTCAGCCGCAACCAGTTGCTCGAGAAACTGCCGCATGACGGCGCGACCGAGGCGGAAGCAGTCGAGAAACGCAAGTTGGCGCTGGCTTCAAATCTGCACTGGCTGATCCGCGAGGGACACGTGATTGAATTTAACGATGGAGCTCTCGACCTTCCTAGGGCCAAGTCTCCCGCGTCCGTGACGCCGGCAGACCGAAAAAACGGGAAAGCCGTGAAGCCTTCGTCTAACAACTCCCCGGAGGACCAGCCTCAGGAAGCGCCAGCGGCTTCTGCGGCGGAAACTCCAGCTTCGGCAATGCAAGCTCCCGCTTCGACAACAGACGCCCCGTCAGTCTCCGCTGAGGAAGTGTCGGGGCAAAGTCCTTCTCCAGACGTTAATCCTGCTTCCCCCGATTACGCAGCCGCTTCGAGCGCGGAAGACGTGGGTCAGGAGTTAGAACCGACGCCGGTCCAGGAAATACCTGCCCAAGAACAAGAGCCTGTAGCAGAGTCGGTCGAGACGAATACCGGCGCATCGGGTGGAGCCAGCGACGAGCCAGAACCCGCAGAAAAATCGGTGGAGGAAAAGACTCCGCCGGCCGGTCCGTCATAGCGGCTTCTTTCCGCCTGATCTGACAATCAGCTAGCCGAGAGCGAACGACCCTAGCCAGCTATCAAGCCGGCTTTTTTCAGCGTCGCGTAGGCACCGTTTTTATTGATCGTCTTTAAGCCGCGCGCGGTCACTTTGATCCGAATGAATTTCTTCAACTCCGCCACCCAGATCCTCTGCTCCCGCAAATTCGGGCTGAATGTGCGAGGCACGTTCTTGGTCACGTGACGGCCTACGCCGCCTTTCTTTTTGGCCATACCGCGGCGGTGAATAATGCTGCCGCGCGATGGTTTCGATCCTGTGATGCTGCAAACTTTTGACATAAGCCGGGCTGGAAGGGGCGTAAAGTGCCGTCAGTCGCCGGGATGGTCAAGGGATTCTTCTGCCGATTGCTTTCAGAGTTGAACAGTTAACACAAACCGTGGTCAAATGTGCTTCCGCGAGAAACCTTAATCGAGCGCGGCCACGTATGAGTCAAAAAAACAACCGTAAACTTCGCATCGGCATCATTGGCGCAGGGGAGATCGTGCGCCGTCGACATTTGCCCGCCCTCGAACGCAATCCCGACGTCGAAGTCGTGGCGATTTGTAACTCGACCTACGAGAGCGCCGAAAAATTCTGCGAGGAAAACGTGCCGCACGCCACTCCCATGCAGAACTGGGCCGAGCTCCTGGGCATGCAGGATCTCGATATTGTCTGGATCGGGACGCCGCCTTACATGCATTCCGCGGTGACCGTTTCCGCGCTGGAAGCGGGTAAGCACGTTTTTTGTCAGGCGCGCATGGCCATGGACCTGCCCGAAGCGGAGGAGATGCTGGCGGCCGCGCGGCGATTTCCGCAACTGGTCACCATGCTCTGCCCGCCGCCTCACGGCATGCGGGGCGACTTGCTTATGCAGAAACTGATCGCGGACGATACCCTCGGTCGCCCGCAACGTCTCCGTTTGCAGAGCCTGAACAGTCTCTTCATCGACCCCGAGGCCCCGGCGCATTGGCGGCAGCGAGTGGAGATGAGTGGTCTCAACACTCTGACTCTCGGGATTTACGCGGAAGTGCTGCAGCATTGGTTTGGAGAAATCACTGGCGTCTTTGCTCGCGGGAAAACGATCCAGACCATGCGACAAGGCTACGAAGTGGAAATTCCCGATTCGGTGAACATCCTCTGCACCTTTGCCAACGGCATCGAGGGCGTGCTGGAATTTAGCGGCGTGGACGCTCTCGCCCCTGCCGACCGGCTCGAAGTCTATGGCGACAGTGGCACGATCACCTACGATTTCGGATCGGACGTCGTGCACGCCGGCCGGGTCGGTGATCCTGCTCTGCACGTAGCTGAACTGCCTCCCGAAATGGAAACCGATTGGCGGGTGGAGGACGACTTTGTCGCCGCGGTAAAATCCCACGGCCGAGTGCGGCCGCATCCTGATTTTGAGGATGGCGTTCGCTACATGCGCGTGGTGCAGGCGGTGGCGGATTCGCGCGAGCGGAACGAGTGGGTCGCGATTGAGTCGCTCGCCTAACGAGAGCGGTCCGGAGCTTAAAGCATCGATCCTCGCAGGATGACCAGCGCGATGCTGAAATAAATTACCAGGCCGGTGACATCAACGAGCGTCGCCACGAAGGGCGCCGACGAAGTGGCCGGGTCGGCGCCGAGCCGGCGCAGGATAAACGGGAGCATCGACCCCGAGAGCGATCCCCAGAGGACCACGCCGATGAGGGCGATCCCGACAGTGATGGCGATGAGCATCCAATGCGGGCCGTAAACGTTCGAAAATTGCGCCCAGACTGCAACCCGCAAGAACCCGATCGAACCAAGGACAAGGCCGAGCATCAGGCCAGCGATGATTTCCTTGCGCATGACCTTCCACCAATCGGCCAGCGTGACTTCGCCTAACGCCATCGCGCGGATGATTAACATCGAAGCTTGCGAACCGGAGTTGCCACCACTCGAAATGATCATGGGGAGGAAAAGCGCGAGCACGACGGCTTTGGCGATTGCGTCCTCGTAATACCCCATGGCAGACGCGGTCAGCATTTCCCCGATGAAAAGCACGACGAGCCAAGTCGCGCGTTTGCGGACCATCCGCCAAAGCGGGATACGCATGTATGGCTCTTCCATGGCCTCCATGCCGCCGAATTTCTGGATATCCTCGGTCGCTTCTTCTTCCGCGACATCCAGCATATCGTCGATCGTGACCAGCCCGACGAGCACGCCACTGGAATCAACCACCGGCAACGCCGTGCGATCATAGCGTCGGAAAATATTGACCGCGTCCTCTTGTAGATCGGTCACGTTGAGCGCGATGAAATTTTCATCCATCAAGTCGCTCACTTTGGTTTCGAGCGGCTGGAGCAGGAATTCGCGGATGCGGATGTCGTCGACCAGTCGCCCGCGTTCGTCGATCACGTAGATAACGTTGAGCGTCTCCGAGTCCTGCCCAAACTCGCGGATGTAAGTCAGAACCTCCTGCACCGAGGAATCGGCCGCGACCGAGATGAGGTCCGGCGTCATCAAGCGCCCGACGCTTCCTTCCGGATAACCGAGCAGCGCCTGGGCGATCCGACGTTCGTCTGGCGTGAGGAGGCGAATGAGCTGGCGCGCGGCCGCGCTCGGCAGCTCTTCGAGCAGCGCAGTGCGATCGTCCGGCGACATCTCATTCAGGATCGAGACGACCTGCTCGTGTGCCATCCCACGCAAGAGCTTCTGCTGCGCGTCGACATCGACGTCGAGGTATTCAAAAACATCCGCCGCCAGCACATGGGGCAGAATGCGGAAGATGATGACCTGCTCGTCCTCCGGCAGATCGAGAATGATCTCGGCCACGTCGGCCGGGGGCATCTCCGAAAAAAGCTCACGCAGCGCCGAGAAACTCCGCGCGTCGATTAAGCTTTGGATTTCGGGTAAAAGAATCCTGCCGACCATAAACTGCGCGACCATGCCCCGGACGAGGCCACGACGTTGTAGCACCAGCGCTCACGCAGCGCAATCGCCGCTGCGAATGGATTAAAATCAGACAGGATTAAGAGGATTTTGCACGATTGTGCAAGGTGGTCGCGACGGGGAATTTTAAAATCCTGTTCATCCCGTAAATCCGATCGTTCCCTTCCCAACTTGGATTTTTCCTGAAACCGGCACAACTTACCTCGATGACTTTTCCTGCCACGGCGTCCTTCATTCGGCGCGAAATCGGTGATGACGGTGTTTGTGTCCTGACTTTTGATCGGCCCGACTCGGGCGCGAACATCTTCGATGCGGGCGCGATGAGTGATTTGAGTGAACACCTCGACTTCATCGAAAAGGAGACGTCGCTCAAAGGCGTGATCGTGACCTCGGCGAAGAAGTCGATCTTCATCGCCGGCGCGGATTTGCAGACACTCCTGCGCCAGGCGCAGACCGGCGAGATGCGGGCTTTTATCGCGGAAGGTCAAAAGGTTTTCAATCGGCTGGCGGCGCTGAAAATTCCGACGGCCGCAGCGATCCACGGAGCCTGCGCCGGCGGTGGCTACGAGATTACCTTGGCTTGTGATTATCGCGTCGCATCCGACGCTCCAGCGACTAGGATCGGTCTCCCGGAAACGACTCTAGGACTCGTCCCCGCTTGGGGCGGCGCGACGCGCCTGCCGCATTTGATCGGAGCTGAAAAGGCAGGTGAGGTGATTCTCAAGGGGAAGCTCTATTCGGCGGCGGAAGCATTAAAACTCGGCCTCGTCGATGAAGTGGTATCCCAGGACAAGCTGATCGAGTCTGCTCGCGCGAAACTGGGCGAGCGGAAGCCTGCCCCTCCGGAGGAGCGAGCTTCCGCTTGTCCAGATTCTGGAAAAGCAGTCGAAGCTCCTAAGAGCCAAAACCCCGCGCCTGCGCGTGCGGCCGAGATCATCAACCAGAGCCTAACGAGTTCGACTGACGAATCGCTCGCCCGAGAACTCGACGCCATTGTCGAGCTGGGTGAAACCGAATCGACTCGCAACCTGATCCGTAATTTTTTCCTGGCCGATCGCTACCGCAAAGGATCGAGCAAAGCGCCGCCCGAAAAATTTGCACACGCCGCGGTCATCGGCGCGGGGGTGATGGGCTCGGGCATCGCGCAATGGCTCAGCGCGCGCGGCATCTCGGTCATCTTGCGCGACGTCACTTCCGAGGTACTCGCCAGAGGCTTGGCTAACATCGAGAAAACCTACGGCGAAGCCGTCAAACGCGGTTTGATGAGCGAAGAAAAAGCGAAGGAAGGCCGTTCCCGCATCGTCGCCTCAACCGATCCGGGGCGGATGCGCGACGTCCAGATCGTGGTCGAAGCCGCTTCGGAAAAGCTCGCGATTAAAAAGGAAATCTTCCGCGATCTCGACACGAAAATCGACGACACGGACATCCTCGCCACCAACACCTCCGCGCTCTCGATTAGCGATCTCGCCGCCGAGACGAAACATCCCGAGCGCGTCATCGGACTGCATTTCTTTAACCCGGTCAGCCGCATGAAACTGATCGAAGTGGTGATCGGAAAACAAACTTCCGACCACACGAAAGCTCGCGCGCTCGCCTTCGCCCGGCAGATCGGAAAGGTCCCGGTCGTCGTTCAGGACAGCCCTGGCTTTTTGGTTAACCGCGTCCTCTTTCCCTACCTGCTCGACGCTGCCGCACTATTCGAGCAGGGGATCGACGCAAAGAAGATCGACGACGCGCTGGTGGCGTGGGGAATGCCGATGGGTCCGCTCCGTTTGATCGATGAAATCGGGGTCGACATCACGTCCGATATCGCGGCAACGCTCGAAAAATCGTTAGGCGCACGCGGGGCCGCGCCTGCGATTCTGCAAAAGATGCAGGAAGCGAAAATGCTTGGGCGTAAGAGCGGAAGCGGCTTTTATGAATATGAGGGCAAGCAGCAGTCGCCCAACGAAGCGCTGGAGAAGTGGCGCACCTCTTCCGGGACCCACAAATCGGCGGAAGACCTTGCGCTTCGCCTCGTTTACCTGATGGTGAACGAAGCCGCTCGTTGCCTTGAGGAAAAGGTTGTGGCGGCTCCTGAAGATGCCGATTATGGCATGATTCTCGGGACCGGGTTCGCCCCTTTGCGCGGCGGACCGCTTCGCTTCGCCGATCATTTCGGCGCCGCGAAAATGGTCGAGGCTGGCGATCGTCATGGGGGAAAATTCCAGCCCTGCGATTTGCTGCGCCAACACGCTCAGAAGGACTCGAAATTTTATGAAGACACCGCTCGAAGCGCCTGACAAACAGATCGCCGAAGAAACCAGCGCTAAGCCGGAAACGGCCGAGACGCAATCCGTCATCGATACGTCGAAGATGTCGGCCGGCAAAGCCGCCGCGCTCGACCTCGCCGAAAGTTCCCGCGATCCGCTCGACGAGCGGGGCAGCTTCGCGAGCAACCTTTTCATCGGTCGCTACGATTTCGGACGCATCTTCCCGTATCCCGCGCAGAGCGCGGAGGATAAAGCGAAGGGCGATCCGTTCCTGAAGGAACTGAGCGAATACCTTAAAGCCAACGTCGATGCCGACGAGATCGATCGCACCGGCGAGATCCCGCGGAAGAACATCGAGGATCTCTTCGCGATGGGCGCCTTTGGAGTGAAAATCCCGACCGAATACGGCGGCCTTGGTTTGTCGCAGGTCAATTACGGTCGTGCCGCGATGCTGCTTGGCAGTTGGGACGCGAACCTGACTGCGCTTGTCTCCGCGCACCAGTCGATCGGCGTGCCGCAGCCGCTCCTGATTTTCGGCACCGAGGAGCAGAAGAAAAAATATCTGCCGCGCGTGGCGCGCCAGGAGATTTCCGCCTTCGCCCTCACGGAAACCGAGGCCGGCTCCGACCCCGCCAACATGAGTCTGCGCGCCGATCCGACCGAGGACGGCACCGCTTTCATCATGAATGGCGAGAAACTTTGGTGCACCAATTTGATCAAGGCCGGCGTCCTCGTCGTGATGGCGAAAACACCGCCGAAGATGGTCAAAGGCCGCGAGCGGAAACAGATCACTGCGTTCATCGGCGACGTCGACACGCCCGGCCTCGAGATTACTTACCGCTGCCACTTCATGGGCCTGCGCGCTCTCTATAACGGCATCGTAAAATTCACCGACGTCCGCGTCCCGCGAGAGAACATGATCGCGAAGGAAGGGCAGGGCTTGAAAGTTGCCCTCACGACTCTGAACACTGGTCGCCTAACGATTCCGGCGGCCTGCGTCGGCCTGTCCAAACGGCTCCTTGAGATTTGCCGCAAATGGGTCACCGAGCGCGTCCAATGGGGCGTGCCGATCGGCCAGCACTACGCCATCGCAGGCAAGGTCGCCGAGATTGCAGGCAACGTTTTCGCGATGGAAGCGATCACTTTTATGACGAGCGCGATGGTCGATCGCAAAGCCGGCGATCTCCGCATCGAGACCGCGATGTGCAAAATGTGGGCGACCGAAGCCACTTGGCGCATCGCCGACGAAGCGATGCAGGTGCGCGGCGGACGCGGCTATGAAACCGCGGAATCCCTCATCGGCCGCGGCGAGGAGGGCATCCCGGTCGAGCGATTTCTGCGCGATTGCCGCATCAACATGATTTTTGAAGGATCGAGCGAAATCATGCGCCTCTTCATCGCGCGTGAAGCTCTCGATCCACATCTCAAGGTGGGTGGCGCCGTCTTCAACACCCAGCTTTCGACCGCCGATCGGGCAAAGGCCGTTATGCAGTCCGGTAAGTTTTACGCGAGCTGGTATCCGAAACAGTGGACTCTGGCCACCCCGGGCAACCTGGAAAACCTTCATCTTAAGCTTCGTTCGCAGGTTCGTTATGCTGCCAGCACGAGTAAGAAACTGGCGCGCGGACTCTTTCACGCCATGGCGCGCTTCGGTCCGAAACTCGACCGCGAACAGCTCCTGCTCTCGCGTTTCGTCGGAATCGCGACCGAGCTTTTCGCGATCAGCGCGACCTGCGCGTTCGCCCAGCACAAGATCGACACCGGCGTACCGGAGGAGGAAGTCCTTTCGCTCGCGAACTACTTCTGCCGCTCGGCCAGGATGCGGATCGATACGCATTTCGCCGGCGTTTCTGAAAACGCGGACAAAGCCGCCTATAACCTGACCCAGGAACTAATGGCCGGGAAACACGCCGACCTGGGCAAGGGAATCGTCTAGCGGAAAGACGAGGGGAATAGGAAACGTCCCTTCGGGATCGCTAACATTCGAGCGTCATTATGGTGGCTCGACCGTCGCAGGGACTGACTCTTTTCGCTCGGCCTGATAGGTCCAGATAATAATCGCGACGGACACGATATTCAGGAGTGTGACCGCGCCTTCGACCAGGGCGATGTTTCCGTGGGCCGTCTGTTGCAATCCGACGGCAATGCCATCAACGAACGCGTGAAACAGGATGGCTAACCAGAGCCAGCGTAATTCGCCGCGGACCACGGCTCGCAGCACGAGCAGCGAAAGCGCGATATGCAACGTGATTGCCATTATCCGCTCCCAAATCGCGACCAACGGTGTCCACCACTGCATGGCGCGAATGGCCCCGATCTGGGCCGCAACCTCGCTTGCTTGATCCGGCTTTGCGGTCTTGATCTGCGCGAGGATTTCATCGCCCACCAACAGCATGACCAGGGCTCCTGTGACCGCGCCGCCGATGAGAAGGATTGCCTCGACTCCTCCATGACCTGCTCCAAACATCACCCCATCTCTCCATAGGCGCGCTTTTTTCGCTGGACCCTTTAGAAACAGGTAGCGCGACAGATTCTCAAAAAGTCCTGCGGTTCCACCGAGAACAAGGATGTTGATCCAAAGGGCATAGGCCGGCGCTGGCGGAAATTTCTTCCCCAGTGCGGTCAGCCCGAGTAAGACCGGGATGTGGATGAGTTGCGCGGTGATGAATGCGGCTCCGCCCCACAGCCAGGTTGCCCAGCTTGCCCCGGCGTGCCGTTGCCACCACCTGGCGAAAAGCAAAGTCCCGCAGATGGTTATAAGTGCTTCTAAAACGAGCAGGGAGTAGAGCGCGGCCATCGTTCATCGCTACTCCGAGCGGCCAGGCGGAGGCGAGCGAAAACCGGCGTTATCGTGTCAAGGCTGCGACTTCAATTGACCCGCGTGGCGACGGCAGCTACCATCAGCGGATGAGTATGCCATCCATGCTCACCGAAGCGTCCCGGGCCTCCTCCGATCAACGCCTCAGTGCGAGCCAAGAACCGAAAACCGAATCCAAGTCCCGTGTCCTCGACAAAATCGCGGAGCACGTTTTACTAGACGGTTTTCGCATCGTCATTGATCTGGAAAAGAGCAAGGGCTCTTATCTTTACAACGCGGCCGACGGTCAGCGCCTGATCGATCTCTACGGTTTCTTTGGCTCCAACCCAGTCGGTTTCAATCATCCCCATTTCGACCAGCCGGAGGTGAAAGCCGATCTGCTCCGTGCAGCGGAGATCAAGATCGCCAACTCCGACGTTTACTCCGAAGGTTACGCGCGCTTCGTCGACGCGCTCTGGCGCGTCGTGGGGATGCCGCCACTCGAGCGCATGCTCTTCATTGAAGGCGGAGCGCTGGCGGTCGAAAACACTCTCAAGGCCGCGATGGATTGGAAAGTGCGCAAGAACATGGCCGCCGGCCTCGGCGAACGCGGCACGGAGATCCTCCATTTTAAGAGCGCCTTTCACGGTCGCAGCGGCTACACCATGAGCCTGACCAATACCGATCCGCGCAAGACCGATCTCTTCGCCAAGTTCTCCTGGCCCCGCGTTTCGACTCCGTTTATCAACTTCTCGTTAGGCGAAAAGGAGCGCGAAGCTGACGTCATCGCACGCGAGAAAAAGTCCGAAGCCGAGATCATGCAGTTGATCAGCGAAAAGGGCGTCGATATCGCCGCCATCATCATCGAGCCGATCCAGGGCGAAGGCGGCGATAATCATTTCCGCGGCGAGTGGTTGCATACCCTCCGGCGCATTTGCGACGAGAACGAGATGCTCCTCATTTTTGACGAAGTGCAGAGCGGCATGTGCGCCACCGGGCGGAATTGGACCTGCGAGCACTTCGGCGTTATGCCCGACCTGATGTCGTTTGGCAAAAAGGCGCAGGTTTGCGGCGTCATGGCTGGCCCGCGTCTCGATGAGGTCAAGGACAACTGCTTCCGCCTCCCGAGCCGGATTAATTCAACCTGGGGCGGCAACTTCACCGACATGGTCCGCTCGACTCATTTCCTGCAGATCATCGAAGAAGAAAACCTGGTCGAAAACGCGCGTGTCGTCGGCCAGTATTTCCTCGATCGTCTTCACGACTTGCAGGAGGAGAACACCATTATCACGGCGGTGCGCGGCCGCGGCTTGTTCCTCGCCTTCGATCTACCTAGCCCGGAACAACGGGACGAATTCTGGAAAGGCCTCTACGAAAACGGTGTCTTCTCGCTCAAATCGGGCGAACGCGCGATTCGTTTCCGGCCCGCCCTCGATCTCACGGTGGAAGTGGTCGACGAAGCGATCGACCTTCTCCGGCAGCAATGCCAGCGGATGAGCCAATAGCGCTCTTCCGAAACTTCAAACTGAAACCGGCGCGCGCACGAAGCGCCCGTCATCCTAACGAATTATGCACTCTGTCCTGAAAAATCTCGGTCTCACAGCAGTGAACCACGGCGCCTTTTCCGGTAAATGGCACGGCAGCGGTTCCGTCATCGAAAAGATCTCGCCGATCGATGGGATGTCGTTAGCTAAAGTCAAGACGGCCTCGGAGGAAGACTACGAGAAAGTGATCGCGCGGGCGCAGAAAGCTTTCGCGACCTGGCGCACCACGCCCGGGCCGGTCCGAGGCGAAACCGTTAGGCAGCTGGGCAACGCACTCCGTGAACACAAAAGCGATCTGGGCAAACTCGTCTCGCTCGAAGCGGGTAAAATTCTCGCGGAAGGCGAGGGCGAATTGCAGGAGATGATCGATATCTGCGACTTCGCCGTCGGCCAGTCGCGCATGCTGTACGGGCTCACGATTCAATCGGAGCGCGCCAGCCATCGCCTGATGGAGCAATGGCATCCGCTCGGTCTCGTCGGGGTTATTTCCGCTTTCAATTTTCCCGTCGCTGTTTGGTCATGGAACGCCGCCCTCGCGGCCGTCTGCGGCGACTCCACCA
>JBPCLK010000143.1:0-6285 GCA_051003355.1 Chthoniobacterales bacterium
GCGGCAGAAGCTTTTCCTGCGGGCCAGGCGCTGGTTGTAGCGACGGCCACCTACCAAGGCCCGTAAAACCTTCCGGCGCCGTGCCGGTCGCGCAGTGACGAAATATTTCGTCGTTATGGCGCAGGCGAGCGATGTGGCGCATGCTCGACCATGCTCTACGTGGTCGGCACTCCGATCGGAAACCTCGACGACATGACCCTGCGCGCACTCGACGTCCTTAGGCAGGTCGACCTGATCGCGGCTGAAGACACGAGGCATTCGGGTCACCTGCTGCGGCATTTTGAAATCCGAAAGCCGCTGGTCAGTTACCACGAGCATAACGAGGCGCGGCGCACCGCGGAGCTCGTGGAAAGGCTCGCCCAGGGAGAGACCGTCGCGCTCATCACAGATGCCGGGATGCCAGGCTTGTCCGATCCGGGCGCGCGTCTCATCCGCGCCTGTCTCGAGCGCGAGCTTCCCTATACGATTGTGCCGGGCGTTTCGGCCATCACGACCGCACTGGTCGGGTCAGGATTCGGCCTTGAGCGTTTCTGTTATCGCGGTTTTCTGCCGGTCAAGAGCGGCCGGCGCGAACGAGAACTGGCGGCCGCTGCGGAGCGTCCCGAGACGACGGTTTTCTTCGAATCGCCTCATCGCCTAACAAAAACCCTGGCGGCCTGTGCGACCCTCCTGCCGGAGCGACCGCTTTGCGTGGCCCGCGAGCTGACGAAAAAATTTGAGGAATTCCGGCGCGGCCTGGCGGCAGATCTCCTGGCGCATTTCGAAGCCCATCCGCCCAAGGGAGAAATCACGCTGCTGGTCGCCGCCCACGAAAAGAAGCCGGCTCGTTCCGAGCCTCCCTTGAAATAAGCGGCTGCCCACCTCTCGTCGTGCGAATCGCTTGGTGATGAGTGACGCCGCACCAGAAACCATCCGCGGGAAGAACATTTTCATGACGACGTTTAATGTCTTCAAGGAAACGTTTCGCCAATGGCTGGAAGACAAGGCGCCGCAGCTTGGCGCAGCGCTGGCCTACTACACCGTCTTTTCACTCGCCCCGCTCATTCTTGTGCTGCTCGCAGTGCTGGGCCTTATCTTTCATAACGACCCCGCCGGCGCTTGGGAAAAGATGACGGCGCAACTGGGCTACTTTCTCGACAAGAGCGCGCTCGATGTCATTCAGAGCATCGCCCAAAAGGCGTCAAACACAGATAAGAGTATCTGGGCCACCATCATCGGGGTCGCGCTGGCGCTCTTTGGGGCGAGCGGCGTTTTCGGTCAATTGCAGGACGCGCTCAATACGATCTGGGGCGTAAAAGCCAAACCCGGCGCTGGCATATGGGGATTTTTGAGGGGTCGCTTTCTTTCCTTTGCGATGGTCGGCGGCATTTGTTTTCTCCTCCTTGTTTCCATGACGTTCGAGACCCTGCTGAAGGCCTTTAGTCATTATGTCCAGGCCATGTTGCCCGGCGGCATCGTCATTGCGGTGGCGGTTTATTTGATCTTCGACCTGGCCATCCTTGTGCTGATTCTGGGGGTTATCTTTAAGGTCCTGCCCGACGCAAAAATCCGCTGGCGCGATGTTTGGGTTGGGGCCCTGATCACTGCGATTCTCTTCGCAGTGGGCAAATGGGCGCTCGGCCTCTATCTCGGCAGCGGTTCAGCGGCGTCGGCCTATGGCGCCGCGAGTTCGCTCATCACGCTCCTCCTTTGGGTCTATTATACCTCGCAGATTTTGCTCTTTGGCGCAGAGTTTACCCAGGTTTACGCCGACTACTTCGGTACTCATGTGGAACCCGACGAGCATGCGGTGCGTGTGAAGCGGACTGAAGTCGAAGAACCGAAGGGCTCCTAGCGAAGCGTAGCGGCCGGAAATAACATTGCCCTCCAGTTCCGCGTCAGCCAGTTAGATCGGTCGTTGGGATTTCCGCTTGTCAAAGTTGCCGTGCTGTGGGACTTTCACCGACTTTTCCCAAGGCTATGGCATACGCAATTATCAAAACAGGCGGCAGACAATATCGTGTCGCAGAAGGTGACACGATCGACGTAGATCTGCTCGAGGGCGACGCAGGGCAGAAGATGACTTTCGGCGACGTGCTCATGCATGCGGATGGCGACAAGCTCACTCATGGCAGCCCTTCGGTCTCAGGCGCCAGCGTCACAGGCGAAGTTGTCGAGCAGCGCAAAGATAAGAAGGTCATCGCCTTCAAGTATCGCCGCCGCAAAGGTTATCACCGCACGGTCGGGCACCGACGTAAGCTGACTCGGGTTAAAATCACCGGTATCAGCCTCGACTCGAAATCGAAAAAAGCGGCGGCCGACAAGGAAGAATCCGCGTAAGCCGCCTCAGCATCTAATTTTCCAATGGCTCATAAAAAGGGACAAGGCAGCGTCAAGAACGGCCGCGATAGCGTCAGCAAGCGGCTCGGGGTGAAGAAATTTGGCAGCGAAAGCGTCGTGGCCGGCAACATCATCATTCGCCAGCGCGGAACGAAGTTTCAGCCGGGCAAGAATGTTGGCCTCGGTCGCGACTACACCATTTTCGCCCTCGTCGACGGGCAGGTGAAATTTGATCGGGCCGGTCGCCGCGTGAACGTGGTCGAAGCCGAAACGGCGTCCGACAGCTAGGACCGGTTTCGTCCCCTTCGCACGCGCGACCCATCCGTTTCCGGATTGTGCCGCGATGGGTTTCCGGTATAAAGGACTCCTTTTTTCCGATGAAATACACAACATACCTCCTCTTTGGCGCGCCGGGCAGCGGTAAAGGCACACAAGGCCGTTCGCTCGGCTCCATCCCGCGCTTCTTCCACTGCGCCTGCGGCGATGTTTTTCGCACGCTCGATACCCGCACCAAAGTTGGCCGCGCATTTCTCGATTTTTCGAGCAGAGGCCAGCTCGTGCCGGATGAAATCACGGTCGAATTATGGCAGGCGCGGATCGATTCCGCTGTGGAAGCGCACGAGTTCAAACCCGATATCGATGTGCTCGTGCTCGACGGCATCCCTCGCAACGTCGGCCAGGCGAAAATCATGGATGAAGTCATCGATGTGAAGAAGGTTTTCCATCTCTCCTGTCCCGATCGCGACCAGCTTTTTGTCCGGTTGAAGAAACGCGCCTTGAAAGACAACCGTCTCGACGACGCGAATGACGAGGTCATCAAACGGCGGCTAGAGACTTACGAGACGGAGTCCAAGCCGGTGCTGCAATATTACCGCGATCGTGTGCAGATGGTCGATGCCATGGAGCAACCGGCCAGGGTGCTTCTCAACATCCTGGGGACAGTTGCGGACGGCGACCATGAGTCAGAAGCAATTTGAGAGTTTCACTGCCTCCAGTCTTTACTGCGAGAAATGCAAAACAGCGATGCCGGTACGCGAACGGCTGCTTCTGGTGCTGCCCGATCGCGAGCTTTACGATTATCGCTGCACGAACTGCGGCTCGTCTGTCGGCCAGCGAGAGGTCACGGCCGGCGATAAATTAATGGCACGCGCCACGGCGCCGCGGCCGACCATTGCTCCCGGCGGCCTCGTGCCGTAAAGCGGCGGCATGCGGATCGTTTTTATCGGCACGGGCGAGATCGGCGTGCCGAGCCTGCGGGCTTTGCGCCAATCGGAGGTCCACCAACTCGTCGGCATCGTGACTCAGCCGGATCGGCCGGTCGGACGCAGCCAGCGCATCCAGGCTCCGCCGATCAAGCAGGAGATCGCGGAAGCGCGTCTTCCTATTCTGCAACCGGAACGGCTCCGAAATCCCGAAGCGGTCGCGGAATTGCGCGCGCTCCAGCCGGAGCTCATCGTCGTGATGGCTTATGGGCAGATCCTGCCGAAGAGTGTGCTTGAGATTCCGTCCGTCGCCTGCCTGAATCTGCATGCCTCGCTCCTGCCTGCGCATCGCGGAGCGGCACCGATCCAGGCCGCAATTGTGACCGGCGACACGGAGACGGGGATCACAGTCATCTACATGGATGAGGGGCTCGACACCGGCGACATCCTGCTGCAAAAAAAGCTGACGCTTTCGCCCGACGAGACGGGCGGCTCGCTGCACAACCGCTTGGCTGAGCTAGCGCCGGAAGCGCTCTTAAGTGCCTTGGAGAAACTGGAAAATCGTTCCGCAGATCGAGTGCCGCAAGATTCTTCCAAGGCATCTTACGCCTCCAAATTGGACCGTGCCGCCGGACGAATCGACTGGCGGGAATCGGCCGTGAACATCGACCGGAAGATCCGCGCTTACGATCCCTGGCCCGGCGCTTTCACGGAAATCTCCGACGGCTCCGGCAAGGTGCGCCAACTCAAAATCTTCCGCGCCACCGTGGTGGAGGAGAGCGTGGGCGACCCGGGAACGATGGACCGGCCTAACGAATCCGAAGTGGTCGTCGCGACTGGCCGCGGCGGTCTCCGCCTTGAGCAAGTGCAGCTCGAAGGCAAGCGGCGCCTGACTGCAGTTGAATTTTTGCGCGGTTTTTCCTCCCCAAAGTTGCATTTCTGATCGATCATCCGGCCCGAGATGGAAAGTGCCACGCCTGCCTACCGACGAATCGTCTTAAAACTAAGCGGTGAAGCGCTGCGCGAAACCGGCGCGCGCGACACCATTTCGCCGCACATCGTGAAGGAAATCGCACGGCAGGTGAAGGAAATCTACGACCTCGGCGTGCAAATCTCGATCGTGGTCGGCGGCGGCAATATCTGGCGAGGACTCGCCGCCAGCCACCGCGGCATGGATCGAACGACCGCCGATTACATGGGCATGCTTGCCACCGTGATCAACGGCCTCGCCTTGCAAAGTGAGCTCGAACAAAGCGGCGTTCCCATCCGAGTGCAGACCGCGATCGAAATGCAGAACGTGGCCGAGCCGTTCATTCTCCGTCGCGCCGTGCGCCATCTCGAGCAGGGCCGAGTCGTCATTTTCGTGGCTGGAACCGGAAATCCCTATTTCTCCACCGACACCACCGCGGCGCTGCGAGCGAGTGAGATCGGCGCGGACATCATTCTCAAAGCGACGAAAGTCGACGGCGTTTACGACCGCGACCCGAAGCTGTATCCCGACGCTAAACGTTACGATCAAATCAGCTACAACCAAGCTCTGACCCAGCGCTTGCAGGTGCTCGACTCGACCGCCTTCAGCCTCTGCATGGACAACAAGATTCCGATTCTGGTTTTCGACATGCACCAGCCGACCAACGTGCGCGACGCGGTGCTCGGGAAAAAAATCGGCACGCTGGTGACCGATTAACGATTGCCATTCGGACCGGCCCAGCTTTCTTTCACCACCTTATGAGCGCCGAAGAAATCCTTCTCGAAGCCGAGATGACGATGGAAAAAAGTGTCGACTACATGGTGCACGAATTTGCCAGCGTGCGCACAGGCAAGGCCTCGCCTGCCCTGGTCGAGAACGTGGATGTGCAAGCCTACGGCTCCGCCATGAAGTTGAAACAACTGGCGCTCATTACCACGCCGGAACCGCGCCTGCTCGTGGTGCAACCGTTCGATGCGTCCACCGTGCGTGATATTGAAAAAGCGCTGAAAGAATCGAAAATCGGCATCACTCCCCTGGTGGACGGCAAACTCATTCGCCTGCCCATTCCAGAGCTCTCCGAGGAACGCCGCAGGGATCTGGTCAAGTCGCTCAAGCAGATGGCCGAAGAAGCCCGGGTGCGCGTGCGAGCCAATCGCCGTTCGGCCATGGACGACGCCAAGAAAATGGAAAAAGCGGGCGATGCCACCGAGGACCAGCTGCGCGATACGGAAGCGGAGATCCAAAAGCTGACCGACCGTTTTGTAAAGTCGATCGACGAACATCTCGAGCATAAAGATGCCGAGGTGATGAAAGTGTAGCCCGCGCTACGAAGGCGCGACCAGGGCGGCGACCTCTTCGGCGGTCACCGCCTTCCTGCAGCGGAAATCGAGCGGGCATTCGCGCAGAAAGCAGGGGCTGCACTCGACCTGATGTCTCACGATCCGTTGGCGCTCGCCGAGCGGACCGGTCAGGCTCGGCTCAGTCGAGCCAAAGACCGCCACTACCGGCACCCCCAACAGCGTGGCCAGATGCATGGTGCCAGTGTCGTTAGTAAGAAGCAGACGGCACTTCCGCAGTTCCTCGATGAGTTGCTCGACGGTCGTTTGTCCGATCAGGTTTAGACACCGATCTCCCAAGGTCGCGGCAATCTCCTGCCCGATCTCGGCATCTTTCTCTGTGCCAAAAAGCACCCACTGACCTCCGACCGCATTAGCCACTGCGGCAAAACGTTCGGGCAGCCAGCGTTTCGCCGGACCATATTCCGCGCCCGGACAAAGGCCGATTCTTGCTGGC
>JBPCLK010000144.1:0-25768 GCA_051003355.1 Chthoniobacterales bacterium
GTTCGGGGTGGTGGGATCAACTCATTTCGAAGGTGTAGAGGTAGGCTAACGGGCAGACACAGAGGAGCCTCTTAGCGAACTGCCGAGGCGCATTGTTCCGGTCGCGCGAAAAATTAGATATAAGGCAGGAAAAAGCTCGAATAGCGGGCCGCTTCGGCCCGGCCTTTACAATCCGCCTCAGTCGCGCTACGTATTTGACCCCATTTCCGGGGAAGAAAGCGACTTTATGAACATCATCGATACCCTCGCCAAGGAGCAGCAGAAGACCGACGTGACCAAATTCAAGGTGGGCGACGGAGTGCGCGTGCACACGCGCGTGCGCGAAGGCGAAAAAGAACGCATCCAGATTTTCTCCGGGATTTGCATCGGCCGCAAGGGGACCGGCTTGAACCAGACCTTCACCGTGCGCCGCATTTCCTACGGCGAAGGAGTCGAGCGTGTTTTTCCGATTCATTCGCCCCGGGTTGCGAAGGTGGAAGTCGAGAAGCAGGGCAAGGCGCGTCGCGCCAAGCTGAACTACTTGCGCAATCGTAAGGGCAAGGAAGCGACCGCCGTCCGGGAATAACCGGATTCGTGCTGGCCTAGTTTCCCGTTCCGAGCGTAATCTGCCCGTGCCATGGCACGCTGCGGATTTCGTCACGAGAAGAAGCTGCGAGCGTCGTTAGGCGTGCTCCGCATTGCGGGCATTGATGAAGCGGGACGCGGTGCGCTGGCGGGCCCGGTGGTAGCTGCGGCGGCGATTTTGCCGGAGCGCTTTCGCCATCGCAAGCTGAACGACTCGAAGCAGCTTACGGCCGACGTGCGGGAAAAGATCTTCCGTTACCTAACGAATCACTCCGAGATCGTCTGGGCGATTGGCGTGGTCGATAATCTCGAGATCGATCGGATCAATATCCTGCGCGCTTCTCATGAGGCGATGCGGATCGCCGTGGCCGGCCTGGCGATTCTGCCCGAGCACGTTCTGATTGACGGGCTTCCCGTGTTCCCGTTTCCGCTACCCCAGACTGCGATCGTAGACGGCGACTGCCTGAGTCTGAGCATCGCGGCGGCGAGCGTGATCGCGAAGGTCACGCGGGACCGTCTGATGCGGGACTTTTGCACGCGCTTCCCCGAGTATTGTTTCAGCCGGCATAAAGGTTATGGGACCGGTCTCCACCTCCAGAAACTTCATGAACACGGTCCTTGCCCGATTCACCGCTGGTCCTTTGAGCCGGTGGCGCAGCCGCTTCTCGCGTTCTAAGCCAGCTCACTTGCGCCTGGGCGCGAAGGGTGAAAAACTGGCCGCGCGCTATTTGCAGCGGCAGGGCTTCAAGGTTCTCTACCGGAGCTTCCGCGGGCGGCAGGGAGGGGAGATCGATTTGGTTTGTCGCGATCGCGACACACTCGTTTTCGTTGAGGTGAAGACGCGGACGCGTGAAGATTTCGGCCGACCGCTGGAAGCGGTGGGCGCGGCGCAGCAGCGACGGATTTCGTTAGGCGGGCTGGCCTGGTTACGATTGTTAGGCAATCCCGATATTTTCTTTCGCTTCGATATCGTGGAGGTAACCATCGCCAACGGTGGAGCGCCGAGGATCGAGCTGGTCCGAAACGCGTTTTCGCTTTCCGAGCCCTACATTTATTAACGCTAATTCTGCTTTATGACTCGGTTCGTGGCTCATCCGGGCCGGGTGTATTCGGAGAATTCCCGCTCACAAACCAGCGCGCCAGGACCACGTCGGTGGAGGAATGCGCGATGATCGAGCCAGCGATGACAAGTGCGACCAGGCGAAAGAGCCGGTCGGCATTGGGAACCTGACGCTGAAACAAGAGGAGGCCGTAAACGACCGAGGCAAAACCCTTCGGTCCGAACCAGCCGGCCGTCAGCCGTTCGCGCCAATCCAGTTCGCTTTTTGCCAAGGCGAGCATCATGGCGACCGGACGCGCGAGGAGCAGGGCGAGGACTGCAAAAAGGTAGTCGGTGGGATGAAGCTCGCCGAGGAGCGTGGGCGACATGAGCGCGCCGAAGACCAGCAGGGTCGCCAATTTCAGCAGCTCGGTGATGAGCTCTCCAAAGCGATGAAATTCCTCCCGCAAGATCGGCCGGGCGCTGGCGATCGTGACGCCGGCTGAGAACGCGGCCAGATAGATATTGCCGTGGAGCATCGACGCGAGCGCGAGGACCAGGAGGCCGATGGCGACCGCGAAGAGAGGTTCATAGGGTTTCGCGACGCCGAAAAATCGTGCCCGGCGCAGCCAACAAGCCAACCAGGGCACGACCACACCAATCACGATTCCGAGAAGCAGTTCGGTCGCGAGACCCGCGTAACCGGCTTCGTAATGCCCGATCACGCTCAGGCAGACGAGGACGAGCGGCAGCGCGAGTCCGTCGTTCACGCCGCTCTCCACATTGAGGAGATGTTTGAGACGCCCGGGAATTTCCTTCCGCCCGATGATGGCAGACGCAAAAACAGGATCCGTCGGACTAAGGATGGCGCCCACTAGGAGCGCCTCGATCCACGAGATGTGGACGAGATAATAGGCGAGAAGCGCGGTGGCGACGAGGGTGAGCGGCATGCCGAGAAGAAGAGCGCGGCCCGGTAGTTGCCAGGCATTGACCAAATCGCGAATGCCAGCCCGCATGCCATCGGTGAAGAGGACGCTGAAGAGCGCCAGCTCGGCCAAATGCCTAACGATCGGATCGTCGGTCGTGAGCGGGAGCAGATTGAGCATGCCCGGACCGACGAAGAACCCCGCCGCGAGGAAAAGGACGGCGGTGGAAAGCACGCTCCGATCGGCGTAATCCGAGACGAGCAGGGCAAGAATGAGGGCGATGGCAAAGATTAGGAGCGCAGTCACGAGCACGCCTCCTTCTGCCCAGGAGAAACCGAAGTCGCTTGAGCCACACTAACCTTCGCGCTCCTATGAAGAATGGCGCGCACAAAACATTCCAGTTGGTCTTTCACCTGGCTGGACCTGTTGCTCCTGGCGTTCCCGTTCGCGATTGTTCTGCGCTTCGTGCCCGCCTGGCGGAACGAGACCTTGCTCTTCATCATTGCCGGCATTGCCATCGTGCCATTGGCCGGCTGGATGGGGCGCGCGACCGAGCAGTTGGCTGCCCGCTCTGGCGAAGGTATTGGCGGATTTCTCAACGCGACTTTTGGGAATGCAGCAGAGTTGATCATTGCGTTGATGGCACTAAGCAAGGGTTTGACCGGCGTGGTCAAGGCCTCGATTGCCGGATCGATCATCGGCAACCTCCTCCTTGTGCTCGGTATCTCCATTCTCGCCGGGGGAATTCGTTTTCCCAAGCAGACCTTTAACCAGACTGCGGCTCGCAGTTCCTCCACTTCGTTAGGGCTGGGAGCCATCGCCTTGCTCATCCCGGCGATTTTTCACTATGCGGCTGCTTCGCGGCCGGGTGGTTGGTCGATCGAGGCCGAACACAAGCTCTCCCTCGCCATCGTGCTTGTTCTTTTCCTGACCTATTTCTGTTCTCTTTTCTTCCATCTCTTTACGCATCGCGAGCTTTTCAAGGGACCTACCCGGGAGGAAGAGGAGACTCACTGGCCGCTCTGGCAATCGATGGCTGCCCTCGCGGTTTCAACCGCGCTGGTCGCCGTCCTAAGCGAGTTCCTGGTCGGCTCGATCGAAGCGGCACGCCAGTCTCTGGGGCTAACGGAGACATTCGTTGGGGTCGTGATCGTGGCGCTGGTTGGCAATGCGGCCGAACACTCCACCGCGGTCTGGGCGGCTTGGAAAAATAAGATGGATCTGAGCCTGAGCATCGCGACCGGCTCCAGCCTACAGATGGCACTTTTTGTCACGCCGTTGCTGGTCTTTTGCTCCTATGGGTTTGGCACTCCGATGACTCTGGAGTTCTCCCTGCCGGAGATCGCCTCCATTGTCCTTTCCATTTGGATCGTCGGTCAGATCAGCGGTGACGGCGAGAGTCACTGGCTGGAAGGCGTCCAGTTGCTGTCTGTTTACGTCATCATCGCATTTCTTTTCTACTACTTGCCGGCCCTTCCTACGCAGTGACGAAGGCCAAACTCGTTCCCTGGGACGTTTCTTAGTGCATGGAAGAACGTGATCGTCAGGACAAAGAAAAGCACGCGACTAAGGCAGTCACGAGCGAACCGCAGGAAGAATTTATCGAGCCCGAAGCGCAGCCTTCCAAAGCGGAGGATGATCAAAAGTCCTCCGCGCCACCGCGCGAGCGCCCCTGAGATTAAGCCGGCGTTGACCGCCAGCTAGGCAATTTACCGAGGAGGAGGAACCGTCGCCGCGTGGGTTTCGGTGCTCGACGTGGTCGTGGTGGTGGTGGCCGGCTCCGAGGCGCAGCTGGCGAACAGTGCAGTAGCCAGAAGAGCGAGAGACATTTTCAACCATGTGGTTTTCATATCCGCGAAGGCTAACGTGCGATTTGCAGAATACAACTGACCGCCTAACGAATTTTTGAAGGTCCCTCTGCCGGCTTCGGGAGATGGTGCTTGTCACGAGCTGAGATTGCTTCTCCTCTAGATTTGGGATGACATCCGGGACTTTGGCTGGGCGGCGTAGTTTTCCGCCTTGGATCTTCCCATTTCTGCTGGCCCTCGGTGGCTACGTTTTTCTAGCCTTCGCCTCTGAGAGAAGTGGGCGTTTATCCCTGGCAGCCTGGTGGGGAGCGCAAGGGGTCGGGTGGCTATCCTGCGTTTGGTTTCTCGCCCGCAAACGTAAAGGATGGCCGACGCTTCCGATGATAGTCGTGACGTCGCTCCTTTTCCGATTCTGCGGTCTCTGGGCCACGCCTACCCTGGAAGACGATTATCACCGCTATCTTTGGGACGGCTGGCGGATGACTCAGGACGGAACGCCTTACGATCACGCTCCTCAGGAATTTTTTTCGGGTCGAGAAGCGCGTCCGACCGGGGTTGAAACGGCGCTGGACGAGCTAAATCATCCTGACTTAACGACCATCTATGCGCCGATCACTCAGCTTGTCTTTGCCGCCGCGGCCTTGATCGCTCCGGGTTCATTATTGACTCTGAAGATCCTGCTTCTCCTGGTGGACGGCGCCCTTCTGTTTTTACTTTCGATCTTCGGCGGACGATCCGTCGCTTGGTTTTATGGTTGGTGTCCCTTGGTCGTGACTGAGAATGCATTTCACGCTCACCCGGAAGCGTGGGCCTTGCTCTGGCTGGTCCTTGCGTGGATTCTAGCCCGCCGGGGGCGCTTCCTCATGGCAGGGTTTTTGGCCGGCGTGGCCGTTGCGGCGAAGATCTTTGCTTTGCTGGCCGTGCCCTTCCTTATCTGGCGACGACCGCGGGTCGTTCTCCCGACTTTCTTCCTGGCCTTGGGCTTAATTTACGGGCCGATCTTGCTCTCGGGCTCCACCGCGGAATGGCCCGGCGTGCGTGCCATGGCAGCAGGATTTGAATTCAATTCCTTCGGCTTTGCTTTGCTGGCCAGCTTTCTCGGCCCGGAAATAGCCCGCTGGCTGTGGCTTGTTGTCTTTGGGTTGATCGCGGCAACCTTCTTTGCCCGCTGGGCAGGGAAAGGACTAAGTCTCGAGCGGGCTCCTGTAGCCGAGGTCATGCTGGCTTACTTTCTCCTCTCGCCTGTGCTCAATCCCTGGTATCTCATCTGGCTGGTCCCGTTCGTCGCTTCTCGTATTTGTCCTACGGCGCTGGCGCTACTCGTGATGATCTCGCTCAGCTACGCTACTGGGTTGAATCTGGGAGACCAAACGCTCAGTAATTATGCGCAGCCGAGCTGGGTGCGGCCGATCGAGTTCGGACTCGTTAGTCTGGTCGCCTTGCTGAGCTTTCTGCCCGTTGGCCGCACCTCGGAGGGGTGATGATCTACTGAGCCACGGCAACCTGGGGCGGCGGATCAGTTTTCGCCCATGACGGCGCCTTGGTAATGAACTTACCGAAGCGCACGCCAAGATAGTATTCCAAGGCGTTCATTTCACCGTTCGTCAGGCGTTTGGACAGGACCGCTGGATCGAGTTTCTCGCGCTCAGAGGCCGGCAGGGTCCGCCGGACACTTACCAGACGCCGGTACTTTTCCGCCACGTTAGATTCCGTCAGCTTGGGATGGCCGAGCTTGTATTTTCCGCCGAAGAGCGCCTTGCCCAGATTATAAGGTTCATCGGCTACCGCTCTGGTCGAGTTGTTAGTCGCTGCGGTCTGGCCGCGATCGGCTTTTGCACTGATGGACTGGCGAGTCGCCGGCCGTGTCGTCGTAGAGCCGGAAGCAAGAACGGTGGCCGCCGTTGCGGGCAAGACAAGCGAGACCAACAAGGAAGATAAATGTCGGTTCATGCAGAAACTTTAACCAAACACCACGCCGGTGTCACGGCGTTTTCCGGACACGCCTAATAACGGTAATGCTCGGATTTGTAGGGACCTTCCACCGGCACGCCGAGATAGTCGGCCTGCTTTTCTGTTAAAGTAGTCAGCTTCACTCCGATTTTCTGCAGGTGCAGGCGGGCAACTTCTTCGTCGAGTTCTTTGCTCAAGACATAGACACCGACTTTGTAGGTGTCCTTGTTCGCCCAGAGATCGAGCTGCGCCAGCACTTGATTGGAGAAGGAGTTCGACATGACAAAGCTCGGGTGGCCAGTGGCGCAGCCGAGATTCACGAGGCGGCCTTCGGCGAGCATGAAAATCTCGTTCCCGCCCGCGAAGGTATATTTGTCGACCTGCGGCTTGATGTTGGTCCGCTTCACGTCCTCGCGCTCGTTGAGCGGGTCGACCTGAATCTCGTTATCGAAGTGGCCGATATTACAAACCACGGCCTGGTTTTTCATCTTCTCCATGTGCGCGAGCGTGATGACGTCGACGTTCCCCGTGGTCGTGACGTAGATATCGCCCCGGCCTAACGTGTCTTCGATGGTCGTGACTTCGTAGCCTTCCATGGCGGCTTGGAGCGCGTTAATCGGATCGATCTCGGTCACGATGACGCGAGCGCCCTGGCCACGGAGGGACTGCGCGCAGCCTTTGCCGACATCGCCGTATCCGCAAACCACCGCGACTTTGCCCGCGATCATGACATCCAGCGCGCGGTTAAGGCCGTCGACTAACGAATGCCGGCAGCCGTAGAGATTGTCGAACTTCGACTTGGTCACGGAGTCGTTCACGTTGATCGCCGGGATGAGCAGCTGATTCTGCTGCTGCATCTTGTAAAGGCGATGCACGCCTGTGGTCGTCTCCTCCGAGACGCCGCGCCATTCCTTCACCATCTCGTGCCAGCGGAAAGGATTATCGCGGTTCACTTCGAGGAGCAGATCTTTGATGCACTGCTCTTCTTTGCTGTGCGACTCGGACTTTGCCCAGTCGCTGCCTTCTTCGAGCTGATAGCCCTTGTGGATGAGCAGAGTGACATCGCCGCCGTCATCGACTACGAGCTGAGGGCCTTTTCCGTCCGGGAAAGATATCGCCTGATTGGTGCACCACCAGTATTCCGCCAAGGTCTCACCCTTCCAGGCAAAGACCGGCACGCCCGCCTGGGCGATCGCGGCCGCGGCGTGATCCTGCGTGGAGAAAATGTTGCAGCTCGCCCAGCGCACATCGGCGCCCAGATCGACCAGAGTCTCGATCAGGACAGCGGTCTGAATGGTCATGTGCAATGAGCCGGTCACGCGCACATCCTTGAGTGGTTTGGAGGTAGCGTGCTTCTCGCGAATCGCCATCAGGCCGGGCATCTCCTGCTCGGCAATGGAGATTTCCTTGCGGCCCCAATCAGCCAAGCCGATGTCGGCGATCTTATAGTCGTTAGTCTGCGTTTCGGTGATCGTTTTTGTGCTCATGATTTTTGTGAATTCTGTTATTTGGCGGCTTTTTTTAAGGCTTCCGCTTTGTCGGTGCGCTCCCAGGTGATCTCGGGATCGTCTTTGCCGAAATGTCCGTAGTTCGTGGTTTTGCTATAGATCGGTCGGAGTAGGTCGAGTTGCTCGACAATGCGCGCAGGCTTGAACGAAAACGTCTCGTTCACCGCGCGCTCGATGATTTCCTCGTCCACGGTATTTGTTTCGAAAGTATTGATGTTCATGCTGACCGGATCGGGATATCCGATCGCGTAGGCAAACTGGACTTCGCAACGAGAAGCGAGGCCGGCGGCGACGACGTTTTTCGCAACCCAGCGCGCCATGTAGGCGGCGCTGCGGTCGACCTTGCTCGGATCCTTGCCCGAAAAGGCGCCGCCGCCATGCCGACCCCAGCCACCATAGCTATCGACGATGATTTTCCGGCCGGTCAGACCAGTGTCGCCCTCCGGTCCGCCGATGACAAAATTGCCCGTGGGATTGATCAGATACTCCGTTGTATCCGTCAGCATCTCGTTAGGCAACACTTTGCGAATCACCTCCTCGATGATGAAGCTGCGAATCTCGGAATGCTTAACGTCCTTCGTATGCTGAGTGGAAACGACCACATTGGAGACACCGACAGGCTTTCCCCCTTCGTAGATTACCGACACCTGGGATTTCGCGTCCGGCCGCAGCCAGGGCGCTTTGCCGCTCTTGCGGATGCGCGTCAGTTCGCGACCGAGTCGATGCGCAAACATGATCGGCGCCGGCATCAATTCGGGTGTCTCGTCGCAGGCGAAACCGAACATCAACCCCTGGTCGCACGCGCCTTGTTCGGCGTGGCCTTTGCCTTCCGCCTCGCGCGCATCCACGCCTTGCGCGATGTCCGCGCTCTGATTGGTGATGATGTTTTGAATGTCGATTTTGTCGGCGTGAAAAACGTCGTCGTCGTTTACGTAGCCGATCTCGCGCACGGCACCGCGTACGATTTGATCGATCCCGACCACGGATTCGAGCGATACGCCCGGCTGGAGGCTCGGGATGGTGATCTCACCGCCTACGATGACGGTGTGGCTTTTAGCGAAAGTCTCGCAGGCGACCCGGCTGTTCCGATCCTGCCGCAGACAGGCATCAAGAATGGCGTCGGAAATGGTGTCGCAGACTTTATCCGGGTGGCCCTCACCGACGGACTCTGAGGCAAAAATGAAACGACGAAGCATGAGAAGAAAGAGGTGCTGACGGAGTTGAGAGGTTGCAGGCAATCTGATTGATCATATTGACCAATCATGATGCGTTGATATATCGTGTCTGCGTCCCATGGCGTCAACCATAAATTTCCTCCGTTTGCTGGCCGATCCGACCCGGTTGCGTTTGATTTTGCTCCTGGAAGAGGAAGAACTTTCCGTGGCGGAGTTGCAGGACGTCCTCGGGATGGGGCAATCGCGGATTTCGAGTCACCTGGCACAGCTCAAACGTGCTGGCGTGGTGGAAGATCGACGGGCGGGCAAGAACGTTTATTATGGCCTAACGAGTGGGCAGAAGCTCGACCCCCAACGCGCCAAGGTCAGCGAACTGACCCGAGAGCTCGCCCGCGAAATGCCGGAAACCCAGCGCGATCGCGCGGCGCTGCAGGTTGCTTTGCGCAAACGACAGGACAAGGCGCGCGAATATTTCGATCAGCTCGCGGGGCGCTTTGGACGCAGCTACTGCCCGGGCCGCTCCTGGCAGGCCCTTGCTCATACCATGATCGCGCTCCTTCCGCCGCTCACTGTCGCTGATCTCGGCGCGGGCGAGGGGACTCTCTCGCAATTGCTCGCCAGGAAAGCGAGGAAAGTCATCGCCGTGGATAACGCGACCAAGATGGTCGAGTTCGGTTCCCAGTTGGCCAAAAAACACGGCTTCAAAAATCTCGAATACCGGCTGGGCGACATCGAGAATCCTCCCATCGAGAAAAGTTCCATCGACCTCGCCATTTTGAGCCAGGCGCTGCACCACGCGATTCACCCCGAACGCGCGCTCGCGGGCGCGCATCGCATCCTGAAAAAAGGCGGCCGCATCGTTGTCCTCGATTTGCTCAGCCATCGCTTTGAGAAAGCGAGGGAGCTTTACGCCGATCACTGGCTCGGGTTTAGCGAAGTGCAGTTGCATCAGTGGCTGGAAGAAGCCGGCTTTTCCGAGATTGAGGTCACGGTCGTTTCGCGGGAAAAAGAAACGCCACATTTCCAAACCGTCTTCGCCACTGGCCTTAAGTAACAGCGGGGAAAAACTGCAGCCCTGGCTAGCTGAGCAGGTTTTTTCGAAAACGATCTTGTGTTCCTCGCGGCGAACGAGTTGAAATAGAAGAAGTAGAAGTCCCCTCGTCATGACCGGCCACGTCGAATCCGACCTCCAGCTGGAAATAGCACAGATTCTGACAATTGCCGGATTCCTCCTAGAACCGTGCGCGCTCGGCGGCGACACTATGAAGTCGCTCGTTGCCCTGAAAGCCTGAGCGGTCGCATCGAGCAACTCTTTCGCTTTTAGGCTTCGGAAGTTATCTGGCAGCGACAATGCGGAGTCCCCAAAGTGCATGCTCGCAGGAAAGGACTTGTCCGAGCGATCCGACGGTGCCGTTAAGTTGGACCCGCTAGAATGCCCTGCGCGGCACTTCGGCATTCGATCAAATTTCTTTCGCTGCACGAATTACGAATTTAGCGCTCTTCCCGCCTAACGACTCGCCAGCTCTCGGTCAGCCGTCTAGAGTAGCGCCGCCATGAAATACGACCTGATCGTGATCGGCGGTGGGCCAGCCGGATATGTGGGAGCCATTCGCGCCGCGCAACTCGGGAAGCGCGTCGCCTGCGTGGAGAAAGAGCGCGCCGGCGGCACTTGCTTGAACTGGGGCTGTATCCCAACCAAGTCGCTCTTGCGCAATGCCGAGCTTTTCCACCTGATGAAACACCGCGCCGAAGACTTCGGCTTTAAGATCGAGGGGCTTTCCTTCGACTGGAGCAAAGTGATCAAACGTTCGCGTGACGTCTCGGACAAGAACGCGGCCGGGATCGAGTTCCTCTTCAAGAAGAACAAGGTCGATTACATCCGCGGCGAAGCGTCGCTCGAGAAGGCAGGCGAAGTGGCGGTGAAGCTGGCAGACGGTCAAAGCGAGAAACACAGCTCTGATAAGATTCTCGTCGCGACCGGCGTCGTCTCGCGTCCTCTCCCGAGCATGCCTTTCAATGGCAAAACCGTCATCGGCAGTCGGGAAGCGATGGTGCTAGAGCCGCAGCCGAAGAGGATGGTGATTATCGGGGCGGGCGCGATTGGGGTGGAGTTTGCCTACTTTTACAACGCCTTCGGCACGGAGGTGACGTTGATCGAGATGCTACCTAACGTTCTTCCGGTGGAAGACACGGAGGTGTCGCAAACTTTGGAGAAATCCCTCAAAAAGCAGGGGATCACTCTGTTGACCAACGTCAAAACGTCCCAGACGGAAGCCACCTCGAAAGGCGTACGCATCTCGGTCGAAGGCAAAACGGCGGAGACGATCGAGGCTGATGTTTGCCTGGTGGCGATCGGAGTGGTGCCGCTTTTGCCTAACGGAAAGCTAAAGCTCAAGCTGGGCGAACGCGGTTACATAGCGACGAACGATCGCTACGAGACGAGCGTGCCAGGAATTTTTGCGGCGGGAGATATCATCGGGCCACCGTGGCTCGCGCACGTGGCGAGCTGGGAAGCGGTGCAGGCGGTGGAAGGGATGTTCGGCAAAATCAAACCGCGTAAGGTTGAGCATTTTCCCGGCTGTACCTATTGCCAGCCACAGGTGGCCAGCATTGGCATGACCGAACGTGCAGCGAAAGATTCCGGAAAGAAATTTCGCGTCGGTAAATTTCCGTTCAGCGCCAGTGGCAAGGCGCGGGCGATTGGGGAGATCGAAGGCTTCGTTAAGCTCCTCATCGGTGAGCCGCACGGGGAAATCCTCGGCGCGCACATCATCGGCCCGGAAGCGACGGAGTTGATCGCGGAACTAGGGCTCGCGATGACTCTGGAAGCAACCTACGAAGAGATCGAAGCCACCATCCATGCGCATCCGACATTAAGTGAGTCGGTCCACGAGGCGGCGGGCCAGGCGTTTGGCCACGCCATCCATTTGTAGGCGAGGCAGCGGCGCGGAATTGATCCGCGCCGCGCACTATGGCAGCGCTACTTGCGACTGCCCACGATCACGAGCACGATCCCGCCCGCGATAGCCAAGCCACCCAGGATGGGTGGAAGAGGCACGCTGTGCTCTTCGGTGTGTCCGATTTGGACAGGACCGATATCGACATCTTTTTTGTGCTCTTTGAAACTGAATCCGCCGTAGGCGAGCGCGATGATGCCTACAACGATAAGGATGATGCCGATAATTCCCGCAGGTTTCATCTTCTTAAACTAAACGCCCCGGCGGCCGGAGACGAGATTAATGATCAGGACCACGATCGCCAGCACGAGCAGGATGTGGATAAATCCCCCCATCGTATACGAACTGACCAAGCCAAGGATCCACAGCACCAACAGAATAACGAATATTGTCCACAACATAACTTTTCCTCCGGTTTAGGTTTCCTTTCCTTCGTGTGACGGCACACCCACGCGCTTATTTTTTGCGTGGAATTTTTCCCGCCCGGAAAGTTTCGGCTGGCTGGCGTGGAACCTGCATTGGCGGGAAGGCGTCTAACAACGCTCGCCATGAAGCTTCTCCCGCTGATTCTGTGTGTTCTGCTTTGCTCTTTAGCTCACGCCAGTCCTTTCGGAAGCTGGGCCGCCCGCGGTGTTGTGGAGAGGAAGGATTTTCGTCCGACGCCCCTCTCCGGTTCGTTAGGCTTGGAAGGTATATATCGTCTGGAACTGCGCGGTGCCGATCACAAATTGCGCCGGCAAATGGTCACTCGCGAAGTCTTTTTCGCTTATGAGATCGGCGATCACTTCAGCGAGCTCGACCAGGCGCGAACGACCAAAAAGCGGGAACCGGTAAAGCTGGCCGAGGAGCCAGTCGCGCCAGCGGCGGGTCCTGAAACGCCCGTTGAAGAGGAAGTGAACTCCGTCAAACTCCCACGCGACATGTCGCGGGAGACTGAGGGTTTTTAATCGATGGGGCTTCGGATCGGTTCCCGGCGATTGCCGTTTTCGTGACCGTTTGTATGATCGCTCATGGCGGAAAAGGAAGCAGCTTCGGCGGCGAAACGGGTCGCAGCGTTGCGGGCGGAGATCCAAGAGCATAACCGGCGGTATTACGAGGAAGCCGCCCCGATCATTGCAGACCGGGATTACGACCGACTTTATCGAGAACTGACTGAACTCGAGGATCGCTTTCCGCAATTCGTGAGCGCGGATTCTCCCACCCGCCGTGTGGGGGGCGAGCCGCTGAAAGCGTTTCGCCCCGTGACGCATCAGGTTCCCATGCTCAGTCTCGATAACACCTATTCCGAGGAGGAAGTCGGGGCCTTTTATCGACGCATCGAGAAGCTTTTGCCTAACGAAAGTGTGCCGGTCGTGATCGAGCCGAAAATAGATGGCGTGGCGGTGTCGCTGCTCTATAGGGATGGCCACCTGCTCTATGCGGCCACGCGCGGGGACGGGACAACCGGTGACGACATTACGAAAAACATCCGCACCATTCGCTCGGTGCCCAAGCAGTTGAAGGGCGACGCACCTCGTTTGCTGGAAGTGCGCGGGGAAGTTTTCATGACCAAGGAGGGCTTTACCAAATTGAACGGCGAGCGGACCGAAGCGGGCCTTCCGGTTTTTGCTAATCCGCGCAACTCTGCCGCTGGCTCGCTCAAACAGATTGATTCTACGATCACGGCGCAGAGGCCGCTGGGGGTCATGTTTTACGGGGCGGGCGCGGTGGAGGGGGTGGAACTGACTCGTCACACGGATCTTTTCGCCTTGCTCAGAAAACTCGGTTTGCCCTCGAGCGAACGCTGGTGGGCCGCTTGCTCGAGCGACGAAATCTTCGGCGCGATTCGGGAGCTCGAAAAGGTCCGGCACGATTTCGTTTACGAAACCGACGGCGCGGTAGTGAAGGTCGATTCCTTCGCTCAGCGGGAATCGTTAGGCATGACCGCCAAGTCGCCTCGCTGGGCGATGGCTTTCAAATATGAGGCCGAGCGTGTCGAGACGAAATTACACGACATCCTGATCCAGGTAGGTCGCACCGGTGTCCTGACGCCGGTGGCCGCGCTCGAGCCGGTGGTCGTCTCAGGCAGCCGGGTCGCGCGGGCGACCTTGCATAACGAAGAAGAGATCGAACGCAAAGACATCCGCCTTGGCGATACGGTGGTGATCGAAAAAGCTGGCGAAGTCATTCCGGCGGTGGTGAGTGTGCGGACCGATCTTCGTGATGGGTCGGAGAAGAAATTTCGCATGCCGAAAAAATGTCCGGTCTGCGGCAGCGGCGTGGTGAAGGACGAAGGTCAGGTGGCAGTGCGTTGCGTCAACGCGCAATGCCCAGCGCAATTAAAGCGTCGCATCGAGCATTTCGCCTCGCGCGGCGCGATGGATATCGAAGGCTTGGGCGCAGCCATGGTCGCACAGCTGGTCAGCCGCAAGCTGGTCACGCAGGTCAGTGACATCTTCGGCCTGACGAAGGAGCAATTGAGTGAGCTGGAACGCATGGGGGAAAAGAGCGTGTGCAATCTGCTCGCGGCGATCGAGCGAAGTAAGAAACAACCGCTCTGGCGACTCTTGTTTGGCCTCGGGATTTTGCACGTCGGAGTGAGCGCAGCACGCGCCTTGGCCGATCATTTCCCCAACCTCGATGCGCTCATGGAAGCCTCGCTGGACGAGCTGCAGCGGATCCCGGATGTGGGCGAAGTGGTGGGTGCGAGCATCGCGCAGTTTTTCCTCGAACCGGGCAACCGCGAGATGGTCGAGCGGTTGCGGGAAGCTGGACTGCGCCTAACGAGCGAGCCAAAAAAAGCGGTGGAGGAAGGATCGAAGATCAAAGGAACCACCTGGGTGATCACTGGCACCTTGAGCCGCCCGCGTGATGAAATCGCCGAGCAGATCGTCCAGGCCGGCGGCAAGGTCGCGGGAAGCGTGAGCAAAAAGACGAGCTTTGTGCTCGCGGGAGAAGAGGCTGGTAGCAAGTTGGAGAAAGCGAAAAAGCTCGGTCTCCGCGTGCTTAACGAGGATGAACTTCATCGCCTTCTCGGAGGCGCCTGTCCCTAAAGGTCTTTCCAGCCTAACGAGTTATTTGGGAGCGCTGAGCCGGAAGGGAGCCGGCCCCTGGGCCATGGTGCCCGGCTGGGTGGAGGCGGCCTGAACATTGAAAGTCTTTTTCTGGTCTCCGCGCATGACGGTGATAGGAACAGAGTCACCAGCGCTGATAAAAAAAGAAGCGTCAATGACGTCCTCCGGCTTGTGGACCGGCACGTTGCCGACCTGCAGAAGGATGTCTCCTGTTTCCAGACCGGAGCCGTCCGCCGGTGTATGCTCACGAATCTGGGTCATCTCCGCTCGCGAGCCCTCGACTGACTTATCCGCCTCGCGCACATCGATTCCGATCCAGCCATGACGCGCCGCGCCGAAGCGCACATAATCGCGTCTGATTTTCTCGGCCGCATCGATCGGCAGCGCGTAGCAAGCGGAGCCGCTGTCGACACTGCTAATCAGGATGCCGACGACTTCGCCTTTAAAATTCAGAAGCGGCGCGCCGGCCTCGCCGCGCTGGGTCGGGAGATTGATCCGCAGATGGGTGGTGGAAAAATACCGGCCCAGATATTTTCGGTCGAACCCGGCGATCATGCCAAAGCTCGGCGACTGGGGAAGATCGAGCGGGTAGCCAATCGCCACCACCGGCGTAGCCAGGCCAAGTTCAGAAGATTTGCCGATGGGCAGAAAAGGGGTGGGCGCGTCCACTTTCAGAAGCGCAATCCCACTGCGCAGATCAGCCATCAACTGCTGGGCGTGGTATTCTTTCCCACCGAATTGAACGGTGAAATCGTTCGCCTCGCCGCCGACCGAATACGAGGTGTAGATCGTCCCGGTGGGGTCAATGAAAAAACCGGTGCCGGAGAGCTCGCTGTGTTCGTCGACCGCGTGAATTTTGACCACTGCATTCCCGCAACGCTCGAAGATCGATTTTACTTCACGACTGATGGCGCCAGCCGTGTCTTCCTGCGCTTGCAGGACAGGCAAATAGATCAGTGCGAAAAGACCAGCGACGAGCCCGTGAAAGAAAAACGGGCGACGCGCGCTGCTAAAACTTGAAAGACGGCTCATAACTCACGGGCAACCGATCAAGCACATAACGCGGCGGCGTCGAGGCTCGGTGAGTGTAGGCGCTGTCATTCATCTGCCGGGAAAGATCGGGCCCCAGACTACGGGACGGGAGCGGTGAGGTGAGAGTGAAATTGTCGGCCACTCGTTCTGCCGAAATTTGATCGAGCACGCTCTCATGGGCAGAGATTGGGGCACTCGTTTCCACCATCGCAATCTCGGAGGACTGCGGCGCCTGGTAAACCTTAAGCGAAACCACCGCCGCGCAGATGAGCAGCGCAGCCACCGCGGCTGGGTAAGAGGTCAGGGAAGGGAGGTTGAAGCGGAAAAGTGAAGCTGACAGTCGCTGCCAGAGAACACTCCAAATTGGCTCGCGAAGAAGTTCGTCGCGCTGACGGCGATGAAATTCGTGGAGGAAATCTTCGAAATAACCCGGAGGCGGCTGCTCAAACTTTTTCAAGCGAAGCAATTTACCGATGTCGTTTTCGTCGAAGTGGTCCATGTGTGCTGCGAGTTCTAACCAACGGGGTTTTTTCGGAATTCGTCCAGATAATTTTGCAGTTGGCGATTCGCGTAGAAGAGCCTTGATCGCACGGTTCCCTCGGAAACACCAAGAATTTTGCTGATCTCTGCGTGTGGCATTCCCTGGATATGAAACATGGTAACGACCGCCCTGTGTTCATCAGACAGCTTCATCATGGCCTCGTTCAATCTTCTCTGGAGCTCGCTCAGGTCAGCTTCCCGGACGGGACTGCTGGTGGAAGTAAGCTCGATAAATTCCTTATCGTTCTGAATGCTGGCGTCCACATCGTCCAGGCTGAGGTGATAACGGCGACCGCGCTTCTTGAGGAAGTTGAGCGTCATGTTGACCGCGATGGTGTGGATCCAGGTGTAAAACGACGATCTGCCGCGGAAGCCTTTAATGGCCTTGTAAGCCTTGGCGAAGACATCCTGGAGCATGTCGTTCGTGTCCTCGTGATTCGAGGTCATGTTGTAAACCAGACCGTAAAGGCGTGGAGAATACTTCACGACAAGGTCATCGAAGGCCGTCGCGTCACCCGACTGGGCGCGCGCGACGAGCGGCTGATCTTCGTCGATTCGCGGTTGATCCATCGGCTCCCGGCTACGTTTAGCACGCGCTGGCGCGCCCGACGATAACAAATCGGTTAGGCGACGTGGAGCAGGTAGCGCAACAGCAGGCGTCATCGTTTAGCGGCGGTCACGGACCGAAAGGAGCCAGAGAAGGTTGCCCAGGGTGGCGACAAAGGCGGCCACATACGTCCAGGCGGCGGCATTGAGCACTTTGTTGACGCCCACGGCTTCATTCCCCTGCTGAATGATTCCCATTTGTTGCAGGATGATCTTGGCCCGACGCGAGGCGTCGAACTCTACCGGCAGGGTGATCAGTTGGAAAACGAGCAGCGCGAGATAGCAAAAGATGCCGACCGTGATGAGGCCGGTAACGTGGAAAAAGATCCCGCCGAAAATCGCAAACGGGAGAATGCGCGAGGCGATGCTCGTGACCGGGACGACCGCCATGCGTGCCTTGAGCGGAGCGTAGGCCTTGGCATGCTGGATGGCGTGACCGGTTTCGTGCGCGGCGATGCCCAGCGCCGCAACCGAAGGCGTATTGTAAACATTGGTGGAGAGGCAGAGCCGCTTTTTGGTCGGGTCGTAGTGATCTCCGAGATAATCATTAATCTCCAGCACCTCGACGTCGCGGATGTTGGCGGCCTGCAGGATCTCACGCGCCGCTTCCGCGCCGGTGATGTTGGAGGAAGCGCGCACTGCGCCCCATTTCTTGAAAGCGCCGCTCACGCGAAACTGCGCCCACATGGCGACGAGCAGCGGGATCCCGACGAGGATTAAATAATTGGACGAGAAAAACATCCCGCCACCATAACCGTGAGGTGCATACATGCTGATATATTATGCGGGTTCTTCTTTTAGACGCTTGAAAACGCCTCGCGTTCATTAGTCGCCGCGAATCGGGCGCCGCAACGTCGCGCAGACCGGTCATGCGGAGGCATGACGGTCCCGGAGGGACGAGCTTCCGCTCGTCCAGTTTCTACAGCTCCAGCTTGTTTTCGCAGCGCGAAAGCATGCGAATTCCGCTCTTCGTCAGGGCCACGACGTCTTCGGTGCGCACTCCACCGAGCCCCGGATAGTAGAGCCCGGGCTCGACGGTGATGACCTGCCCGGTCTTGAAGACCGTTTTCTGGAAACGCGGGTGCTCATGAATTTCCAGACCCAAGCCATGTCCTGTGCCGTGGAAGAATCCCGTCTGACGACCATCGCGGAGTTCAGTTGGGTATCCTTGGTCTGCGAAAAATCGCTTCACCTCCTGATGTAACTTCAAACCGTCGACCCCGGGTTTCATTTTCTTCAAGGCGAGAGCCTGGCCGGCGTTGACCGTTTCCCAAAGTCGGCGCTGTTCGTCGCTGGCGCGTCCGCGCAGGACCGTCCTCGTTAGGTCGCCGTAATAACCGCTGGCGGCGGAACGCGGAAAAATATCGATGATGACGAGGCTATTTGCCCTAAGCGGACCGTGCCCTCGTTCGTGGGGATCGCACGCCTGATCGCCTCCCGCCACGATCGTGTTCGCGGGCAAACCTCCAGCTCGAAGGACCGCAGTGTCGATCTCAGCACGGAGCAGTTCGGAGGTTAAGACTTTGCCGGACCACTCCAGTTTTTGTCCTTTGCCGGGCTTCGATCGCTTGAGCACCTCGATGCCCCGCGCCATACCAGCCTCGGTAATCTCCAAGGCCTTGCGCATCAGGCGCAGTTCCGACTCCGACTTTACTTCGCGCTCAGGCCAGAAGAGGCCGTTGCTGGTCTGCAGGCGAATGTTTC
Source organism: Chthoniobacterales bacterium (assembly GCA_051003355.1). Classification (GTDB taxonomy): domain Bacteria; phylum Verrucomicrobiota; class Verrucomicrobiia; order Chthoniobacterales; family UBA10450; genus Palsa-1392. The sequence continues at coordinate 18,863 of JBPCLK010000144.1, forward strand.
TGCTTTCCAGCTCTCGCGCGTAACCGAGGGGGAAATTGTCCGGCACGATGGCGGACCGGACTTTTCTTTTCTCGAGGAAATGACCCAGCACTTTCTCGTAGGCAGGAGCCTTGGTGTTTTTGCCCTGCACGTCCTTTTCAAAATCGCTGTAGGGAAGAAACTCGTCCGCTTCAGCTTGCTTCTTCGCGCGGTCAATCTCAAGATCGCTCAGGACCAGCGTTCGCTTGCCATTTTGCTCGAGGAAAATGAAGGCGTCGGGCGCGAAGAAACGTGTGGCGTAGAGCATGTCCGCGTCATTCTCGCTCGCGGCGACCATAAGGCGGGTCTTGGCCTTTTGATTTTTAGTTTTCATAGATTGTAAGGGCTACGGGTAACCCGAAGTCGAAGACAGTCCTCATCCGGACACTATCTTCGTCGCACTTCCAGTTGCCGCCGCAAAATCCAGTGCAGGAGCCAGAGTAAAATTAAACTCGAACCCACCAGCACGCCGGTGTTGAAGGCGAAGACACTGACTTTTGTCCCGAAATAACGCTTTTGCGCGCCGAAGAAGACGTTGGGTCTTCCCTCGCGTCGGTAATCACTTTGCTCCATCTCGGCATTGGCAATGAGATCGGAAATCTTCTGGTTGACGTAGAGCTGCTCGGCGGTGATCGGTCCGTTGGCGCCTTGGAAAGCCGCGCGGTGAAAGGTCATTTTGCCGCTCAAAATGCGGTCGATCATTTTCAGATATTGCTTTAGCTCGCGAGGCGTGCGCGCCTCGAGGCCCGAGAGGACCGCCAGCGTTTCTTTCAGATCATCGAGACGCTTTGGATCGCCGGGGTTCGATTCATGCCGGGCGACGATTTCATCGATCTGCGCCTGGGTGCGGTCCTGGCGCGCGGTCAGGGGATTCAACTTCGCCTGAGCCACGACCAGCTCTTCATACGACCAGCGCATGGCCACGAATTCGCAGATAAAAGGCACCTCCAGCCGGCTATCCATTTTCTTGCTCTCGTCGCTATTCGGATGCTCGTGGAACCAGCGCGAAAAAGTATAAACCAAGCCGAGGTTTCGGTTCATATCCTCGTATTTGATCATCGCGCCACCCATGATGATTTGCGGAATGAGGACAAGCGGGACGATGTTGGCCGCTGTCTTCGGATCGGCTACGAGGGAGGAAATAACCAAGCCTAACGACACTCCGCTCATGGCCGTCATGAAAACGATCGCGAGGTCAGCCCAGAACATCCCGCGGATCTCCAGGAGATAGTTCCCGATGAGGACGAAGAGGACGCACTGCACGAGCGCGAACACGCCTAACGAGATCGTCTTAGCGAAAACGTAATAGGTCAGGCGCACATTGAGATTTCGCTCGCGCTGGAGGACGGCGCGATCCCGGATGATGTCGTCCGCACTGTTGGTGAGGCCGAGGAACATCGCGACGATGAGGGAGAGGAAGAGGAACGTCGGGATGTGATAGGCCGACGCGAAGTCGTAGCGACCGCTGTCCGAATAACGCAGGATGGTCGCGATGAGGAGGGCGAGCAGAGGCGCTACGCCGATGGTGATGATGAGGTTGGCCTGGTTGCGCAGCTTGCTCGTGAAAGCGCGTCGCAAAAGGGTGCGCAGTTGGGTGAACTCATCGTGCCAGCGAATCGGCTCCCGCGGTTCCCTGTCTGGCGCCGGGGGCGGCGGCAGCACCGGATCACGCCGGAGCGGCACCTGCTTGACGTCCTGGATGAGACGAAAAGCCTCGTATTTGTCGCGCCAGAACTCCGGGGAATAACGTCGCGCCGGCATGAGCTGGCCACGCTGATTTTCCTCGTAGATAATGTCGCCGCTCAGATCCCGCAGAGGTGTCTCGAGCACGTCGAAGATAAACTCAGGCCGCGTGGTGCCGCAGGCTGCGCAGGCTCCCAGGTCGGCGCCGAACTGGTGTTGGTGCTCCGCCTCGGCGAAATAGCGCAACATGTCCGTCGGCGTGCCGAAAAAGACCAGGCGTCCACCTTTGTCGAGCAGGATCGCCTTGTGAAACATCTGGAAAATCTTCGAGCTCGGCTGGTGGATGGTGACGACGATGATCTTGTTATGCGCCATCCCGCGAATGATCTCGATGACATGCTCGGAATCCTTGGAGGACAAGCCGGAAGTCGGTTCGTCGAAGAGGTAAACGTCGGCCGAACCGATCATGTCGAGCCCGATATTTAGGCGTTTTCGTTCGCCGCCGCTGAGCGTCTTCTTGGTCGGGCTGCCCACGATGCTGTCTCGGCGTTCGCTCAGGCCCAGCTCGATCAGTTTTCCTTCCAGGCGCCGAGTGCGATCGCGTCGGGATAGGTGAGGGGAACGGATGGCCGCGGCGAACTGGAGATTTTCCCCGATGGTCAGGTGTTCGTCGAAGGCGTCGTCCTGCGGGATGTAACTGACGTAGCGCTTAAGCGAGTCGAGATTCTCGTAGAGCGGCCGACCATTCAATAAAATCTGTCCGCGGCTCGGCCCGAGCTGGCCGCCGAGGACGCGCATGAGCGTGCTTTTGCCGGAACCACTCGCGCCCATCACGCAGACGAGCTCGCCGCGACTGAGAGCGAAACTGATGCCTTCCAAGGCAATGTCGCTGTTGCTGAAGCGATGGTTGACGTCGATCACCTCGAGGTTGCGGATGATGTTGCGCTCTTCCTCGATGATTCGCTCGGAGAAGTCGCAGCGGAGAAATTGGCCGACATCGATGCGGATCGTGTCGCCATCGGTCAGCGGCGCGGTGGTGCGGACCGCCACATCGCCGACCATGATGGGCCGGTCGGCTTCGAGCACCTCGAGTACGCCCACGCGTTTGTCGTAGTCGCAGGAAATCTTGAGCAGGACGTCGCCGGCGGTCCCGGGGGAGAGAAGAATATCGTCTTCCTCGAGGAGGCTCGGATTGTTCGAGACGAGATACTCCGATTTGGAGGCCTTAAGTTGAAAGCGCCCGCCAAGCGCGCGCGCCCGCCGACGAAGATCCAGGAGGTCGAGTTCGGTGTCGTTATAGAAGATCACCCGGTCGTCGAGGGACGCTTCGACGAGCGTGTTTGCCTTGAGGACGACGCCGTTCAGCTTGGCGCGCACATCGCGCAGCGCTTTGACCTGCACCTTGAGGCCGAAGGTCACCTCGAGTGAACTTTCGCGCGAGCGCGAGCGCTCCAGTTCCACCTCGTCGGAGTCGCGATTTACCCGCACGAAAATCTGGGGAAGCGAAACGTTCTTTTTGGCGTTGAAATAATTCGCCAGATCCTGGTAGGAAAGCACGTAGTCACCAACCAGAATGCGCTGGCCTGGGTAGATGCGGCAAAATCCCCCGCGCGCCAACGGGCGACCGCGTACGGAGACGGCTTGTCCGCTGTAGTTTTTGAGCAGGATGAGGTCGTGATAACGGAAGGCGAGGAGCCGCTCGTTGCCCGAGAGGGTCTTGATGATGATGTCAGCCGATCCATTGACTCCGAAAGAGATGGCCTCCAGGGGCGAGGTGCCACGCTGGTAAACCTGCGCGTCCGTGTCTTCCGAGGCGTTCAGTTGGTAGACGATGTCGATGGCTTGCGCCGCCATGCCGAGTTGAGACATGAAGGAATAGAAGGCGACCACCTGTTCCTGCTTCAGTCCCGCCTGAGAGATCAGGTCGTAAAGCTGCACTCCGAGCATGATCTTGCGGTCGGCGCTGAGCGAGGCCGCCAGCTTCTGCGCCATCGCGGAGAGATCCTGCTGCTCATAAAGAGCCTGCCGGAAAAGCATCCGGAGCTCCGAATAAACAGCCTCCGGATAGTCGTAGCGCAGGAACCCGAGGCTTGAATCGATTTCCTCCTCGAGCAGGACGCCGTCCGCCTTCGAGAAGCTGGCGAGCACCTGGATGAGCAAGGGCAGAAGATTCGGCCCTTCCGCCACGCTCCGAGGCTTGCGCATGGCCCGCCGCATCCAGCGCCGGCCGCGTCGCCGCCAGCGATAGGCCAGTGGTGTGACCCGCTGGACGGCGCGATCAATCCTATCTGCGAAATTGGGAACGGGTTCTGACATGCGTCTTGGCAGCCAAAATAGGTGAGAGCAAGAATCGGTGCAACGCGGTGCTGCGGCCCGCGTCCTGCTTTTGCAATGGCTGAGGCTTCATGATAGCTTCGCGCCTGCGTCTTTCCAGCGCAGCATTCTCCTATGGCTCAGCCCGATCGTAATCCACAAAAAGATAATAAACGGAACGGCGATTCGAACTTCAATTGGCGTGGCGTCATTCTCTTCGCCATCGCCTTTGCCCTGATCGGATTGGCGGTCCTTTTCCGCGGTGGCGCAGGTTACGGCGCCGAAGAAGACGTCCCTTACAATCGTTTCCTCGAGCTGCTGGATCACAAGCAGATCGCCAACGACCAAAAATTTCCGCTCCGCCTCGTGGTCGAGGAAGGCCGGCCGACCCAAACCATCAAGGGCGCCTACTCACGGTCTGGAGTCGGCAATGCTCCGGCCCAGCAGGTCCCGTTTAAAACCACAGTCTTCCTGAACTTCACGACCGATTTGCAGGAAAGATTGGCCGCCGCCAATATGCCGATCGCGATTCGGACGGAGTCGAACGTCCTGGCGCAGGCTCTGATCGGTTTCCTGCCTATCGCCGCCTTCCTGCTCATCCTGTATTTCCTCTTCCGCCAGCAGATCCGCATGGCGGGTAAAGGCGCGCTCAACTTCGGCAAATCGAAGGCCCGCATGCTCGCGCGGGATAAGAACAAGATCACTTTCCGCGACGTCGCCGGCGTCGAAGAAGCGAAGGACGAAGTCCAGGAGCTGGTCGAGTTCCTGCGCGACCCCAAGAAGTTTCAAAAACTCGGTGGCCGCATCCCCAAGGGTGTTCTTCTGGTCGGCCCTCCGGGAACTGGTAAAACGCTGCTGGCGCGCGCGATCGCCGGCGAGGCGGACGTTCCGTTCTTTTCGATCAGCGGTTCCGATTTTGTGGAGATGTTCGTGGGCGTGGGCGCGAGCCGCGTGCGCGACATGTTCGAGCAGGGTAAAAAGTCAGCGCCCTGCATTATTTTCATCGACGAAATTGATGCGGTCGGACGTCATCGTGGACACGGCGTCGGCGGCGGACATGACGAGCGCGAGCAGACGCTCAATGCGCTTCTCGTGGAGATGGATGGTTTCGATACCCAGGAAGGCGTCATCATCATCGCGGCCACCAACCGGCCCGATGTGCTTGATCCCGCGTTGCTTCGTCCCGGTCGTTTCGATCGCCAGATTACCGTGAACTTGCCCGACGTGAAGGGCCGCGAGGAAATCCTTCGCGTTCCTTGCAAGAAAGTGAAACTCGCCGAAGGCGTAGACCTCGATGTGGTTGCTCGCGGCACGCCCGGCTACTCCGGTGCCGAGCTGGCTAACGTGATCAACGAAGCAGCGCTACTCGCCGCCCGCCGGGGACTAAAGGGCATCACCCTATCCGAACTCGAAGAAGCCCGCGACAAAGTGCGCTGGGGCAAGGAGCGGCGCAGTCTGGCGTTGAGCGAGAAGGAAAAGACCAATACCGCCTACCACGAAGCCGGCCACGCTCTTCTGCTCGAAATGCTCGAGTTCACCGAGCCGCTGCACAAAGTTACTATCATCCCGCGCGGGCCGTCGTTAGGCTCGACCATGTGGCTGCCTCTGGAAGACAAATACACCCAGCGCCGAAACGAGCTGCTCGACGATCTCGTGGTGAGCATGGGCGGTCGCGTGGCCGAGGAGATTGTTTTTGGCGACGTGACCAGTGGCGCCCGCGGTGACATCCAGATGGCCACTCGCCTGGCTCGCAAAATGGTTTGCGAATGGGGCATGAGCGAAAAGATGGGCATGGTCGAGTACGGCGAGCATGAAGACTACGTTTTTCTCGGCCGCGATATTTCCCGTGCCCGCGACTACAGCGAAGCGACCGCCGAGCAGATTGATCGAGAAGTTCGCAAGCTGGTCGACGATGCCTACGCTCGTGCGACGGAGATTTTGGTAGCCAACCGGCAGAAACTCGAAGTTATCGCGAAGGCGTTGCTCGAATTTGAGACGCTGGATGGCGCGCAGATTCGCGAGGTAATCGAGCACGGTCGCCTCATCAACCCGCCTCCTGGGCCGCCGCCGTCGTCCGGTGGCAAACTGGCGCCGGAGAAACCGCCCAAGCAAGTGGTGGTCGCGCCAGACGTTGTCCCGCCTCTCGGTGGGGGCTTGAGCGGCGCGCCGGCCTAGAGCGATCTCGCAGGGTTAAAGCGCTAACGGTAGTTCCGTAGGAGTCGCCTAACGAAATCGGCTTAGGGCTGCTAGCAATCTACTCGTGGCGCTGTTTCTCGACCAGCGTCTTGAGCTGGCGCTCCATCGTCTTGAAGGCGTCGTTGATCACTTTGCTCAACGGCTCGTGCATCTCGTGCGCGGCCGGTTTTTCCTCGGCCACGAGTTCATGCCCGGGAGGAACGGTAAGATCGATGCGCACCCGGAACGGATTGCCGGAATGTTGCGAGTGGTTGGGGTGCTCCACCACCACATCACAGCGAGAGATGTGATCGCAAAAGCGATCCAGGCGCGCTGCCTTGCTGCGAATAAATTCCTCGAGCTGGTCGGATTTATCGACGCCCCGATATGAGATACCTACCGGTAATTGCATCCTGCACTATAAGGCAGAATTCAGCGCGATTGAAGGGAACGGGAATGATTCGAGAGCTGAGCCGGCTCGATCTTCACCAGATCGGATTGCACATGCCCGACAGGAGGGTTTCGGATCTAATTACGCGATCTTGGCAGCTGGCACTCCCTCTTCCGTAGCGACGGATTGGGTCTGCTGGGCAGGCTTGCTCGTGCCAGAGCCGCCATTGGAGGGGGCTTCGAACTGGCGTTTCTTCCAGGATTCATGGCGCGCCTGATGGGTCGAGCCGGTGATCAGCTTGAGCAACATGGTGGCGCGACCTTGAA
>JBPCLK010000145.1:0-16039 GCA_051003355.1 Chthoniobacterales bacterium
CCCCAGACGCTCTCCATTTCACGAATCGCGTGAACCTGACAAGGCCAATCGATTTGTCAGCAGAAGCCATCGGGCGCATGATCGAGAGATCAGATGCGCGCCTGGATCGGTACCTCGGGATTTCAATACAAGGAGTGGAAGGGAACTTTCTATCCCGAAGATCTGGCGGCGAGCAAGATGCTCCCCTACTTCGCGGAGCGACTTCTCACCACGGAGATCAATTACACTTTTCATCGCATCCCGTCGGACAAGACGATCGAGAACTGGAAAAACCTGACACCCGAGCATTTTCGTTTCGCGCTTAAAGCGCCGCAGAAAATCACGCACTTCGCCAAGTTGCGGGATTGTCAGGACACGATCGCTTACTTTTGCCGGGTGATTGGACAATTGGGGGATCGCCTCGGCCCGGTGCTCTTCCAACTTCCTCCAAATTTCAAAAAAGACGCCGATGTCCTGAGCTCGTTTCTGCGGGAGCTGCCAGTGCTGAGAGCGGCTTTTGAATTTCGACACGAATCATGGTTCGATGAGGAGATTTTCGCGCTTCTCCGTGAGCGGAATATCGCCCTCTGCCTCGCCGATACTGAGAAACTCACCACGCCCGTGGTGGAGACTGCCGATTACGGTTACCTGCGGCTTCGCCGGGAAGATTACACCTCCCAAGACGTGGAGCGTTGGACGCAGGTGGTTAAGGAACAGTCCGCTCGTTGGTCCGAGACATTCGTCTATTTCAAACACGAAGAGAGCGGGACCGGACCGAAGCTGGCCACGGAGATGATGGAGGGTTTGCGGCCCTGATGGAATCGATCGCCGAGAACCTCGTTTGCGTGGAAGAGCAAATCGCCGCAGCCGCAGCACGCGCGGGACGGAGCCCTCACGACGTCGAGCTCATCGCCGTTTCCAAGACGCACGCCGCCGGAAAGGTGCAACAGGCGTTGGCAGCGGGACAAATCCTCTTCGGCGAGAGCCGGGTGCAGGAAGCCCGCAGCAAAATCCCTCTTCTGCCCTCCCGGTCACGCTGGCACTTCCTCGGGCCCCTGCAAAAGAATAAAATCCGCCAGGCGCTGCCACTTTTCGAGATGTTTCACGGCCTCGATTCCCTCGCCCTGGCCGAGGACATGCAAAGAATCGCCGACGAGGAAGGAATGCAACCGCGCGTCTTACTGGAGGTCAATGTAGCTGGCGAGGCGAGTAAGCACGGCTTCTCGCCAGAGGCACTTCGACGGGACCTGGAACGGGTGATGTCGTTAGGGCGTTTGACCGTCGAGGGTTTGATGACTATCCCTCCGTTCGCACCGGAAGCGGAAGCATCTCGGCGTTATTTCGTCGCACTGCGCGAATTGCGTGATCGATTGGAAACGGAATTTAAGGTGGGTCTGCCGCGACTTTCCATGGGCATGAGCGGTGATTACGCGGTAGCGATCGAAGAAGGCGCGACGCTCGTGCGAGTGGGAACTGCGATTTTTGGGGCGCGTTCGCGACCGAATCGCAACTGACTGCGAGGCCAAGACGATCCGACTTAATCGCGATGCACTTGCTTCTGGCCACCCGTAATCTGCACAAGCAACGCGAGTTTTCCGAGATGCTCGGCGAGGAATTTGCGCTGGAAACCCTGAGCCGCCATCCGGAAATTGCCGAGGTGGTCGAGACTGGCACCACCTTTGCAGCCAACGCCGAATTGAAAGCGGTCACGGTCTCCCGTCAGCTCTTCGGTCTTGTTCTGGCCGATGACTCCGGGTTGGAGGTGGATTCGTTAGGCGGGGCACCCGGTGTTTATTCGGCCCGTTACGCAGGCGAAGGCGCAACGGACGTATCGAACAGAAAGAAACTACTGTCCCAACTGACCCTGCTGGGCCCCGGAGTGTCACGCGTGGCGCGCTTCCGCTGTGTCCTCGTCCTGTCTCGATCTGGCTCGGTCATAACCACGTTCGAGGGTGTCGCTGAGGGTACGATTCTCGAGAAGGAACGCGGTACCGCCGGTTTCGGGTATGACTCGGTTTTTCAGCCTGACGGCTTTAGCGAAAGCTTCGCGGAGCTATCCGCGGTGCAAAAAAACACCATTAGCCATAGGGCGTCAGCAGTTCGAAGGTTGCACGATTTCCTAAGACGATCGCGATCCTCAAGAGACGCCTAACTCCGTCCCCCCAGACTGACGGACACACGCCAACAGTTTACCCGGCTCGAAAGCGCCGATTAGGGAGCGGGCGGCGGCGGTGGAGGAGGGGCTCCTCCCGCAGCGCCGCCTCCGGCGCCAGCCTTCACCTTGATCTCATATCCGACCTTCTCGATATGAGCCGAGCGGACGCGATCAAGAAGCTTGATCACATCTCCATGCAGCGATTCCTTGTCACCGCTGATGAAAACTTTGACGTCGTGGTTGGCGTTATACATTTGCAGAAGGCGAGGCATGACGTCCCCGTCGGCCACCACGTCATTATCGAAATGCACCAGCCCGTCTGCATCAACCCGCAGGCTGGTGAAATCCTTCTGCTTCGGTGGCGTCGGCTGAGCCACCGCGATCGATGAAGGCAGATTGACTCGAATGCCCTTCATGTGAACCTGGCTCAAACTCACCATCATAAAGCTGGCGAGGAGGAAGAACATGATGTCGATCAACGGAATGATCTCGATGCGAGCGTGTTTCTTTGGGATTGGCGAAGCGACTTTCATGAGAAATTACCGAGCTACAGCTGCGCTCCTGCCATGGTGTAAGTGATCGGCACATAAACCTTGGTATAGGCACCCGGTTTACAGCGCCAACGCCGGAAGGTTTGCATGGAAGTTTGATCAAGGATAGCGCTGCCAGTACTCTTCGACACCTCTACATCGGTCACTGAACCGGATGAATTGAAGACGAGAAGAAACTTCCCACTCCCCGTCTGCTTCGAACGGCGAGCCTCGTAAGGATATGTGGGCCGCGGGGCGCTCGTCATATTCGCCTTCGCGGAGATGTAGCTTACCGGTCCCGAAGGTGCCGCACTCGTCGGGCGCGAAGACGCTACGCGAGCCTTGGGTTTCGGCTTGGGAGCGTCTTTGGGCCGCGGCGGAGGAGTTGGCTCCTCAATAGTGAACTCTGTCGGCTCATCAGGCGGAGGCGGCGGGGGTGGCGGCTCCTCGTCCGGTGGCGGAGTTGGCTCCGGCGGGAGCTCCGTGATGACAGCATCGATCGGCTGCTGCGAAACGAACCCGGGATCGATCGGAATCTCCTCTTCCTTGTGCAAGCTCGCCAGACCAACAGCTGCGCATTCAATCGCGATAGCGCCAGCTAAAGAGGCGAAAATCTGCCACTTCGGCATCCCTGTATAGTATTGAGGTTTTGCCATGACTTTATTGGCCCGATTGATTTGCGATGCTGCTAGAGATAGAAGGGCTCTTGATCTCGAAAGCAATTTTGTAGAAGCCTGACGAACGCACCTGTTCGATCAGCCGGATAATGTCCCCGTGATAGGTGTTCTGGTCGCCTCTGATGAAAATCTTAGCCCCAGGACTGGTGGTGTGGATTTCGCTCAGCGTTTTGTAGACCTGGTCAGGCTCCATTTGCACTTTATCGAAGTAGATCTGGCCATCCTTATCCACCGAGAGACTCACGTATTCCCGCTTGGTCTGCGTCTGCCCGCTGACACCGGTGGGCAGATCGACCTTCATACCCTTCATGTGCACCTGACTGATGCTCACCATCATGAAGCTGGCGAGCAGAAAGAACATGATATCGATCAAGGGGATGATCTCAATCCGCGCCTTCTTGTGCGGGATGGGCGAGGTGAATTCCATGGCAATTCTAAAAAGTTAACCTCTACGCGCGAGGACTGGTCGAAGTCATCTCGGCTTCGCGTTTGGCTTTGGAGTTGGCTTCTAACATGACTTCGAGATTTGTGGCCGCAGTCTGCAATTCGAACTCCAGGTTAGACACACGCGAGGTGAAAAAATTAAACGGAATCAGCGAAAAGATGGCGATACCGAGACCGCACGCCGTCGCGATGAGCGCTTCGGAAATACCGCCGGTGACCGCCTGCACGGCCAGCTCTTCGTTACCGAGCGAACCGAAAGATTTCATCAGACCCGTGATCGTGCCGAGCAGACCGAGAAGGGGCGCCAGGGTCACCAGCGTATCCATGACCACGAGGAAACGTCCGGCGCGCTTGATCTCAATGCCGGCCGCAACTTGCAGAGCTCCTTGAAGCGAAGCGTGCTGGTGGTTGAGTCCATTCCAGAGCATGCGCAGCACGGGATCTCGTGAACCGCGGGCCAGTTTCGACGCTTCGTCTACATCGCCGGTCTCGATCGCAGTGAAAACTTTTTCGACCCGCTTTGGATCGCGGCGGAAAAAGCGAGCACCCCACCAGAAGCAACGCTCGATCACGACCATCAACGCAATGATGGAAACGATCAAAATCGGCCACATGATGGGACCGCCAGCGCGGAAATTATCGATAAGGAAATTCTTCGAAACCTTCTCTTCTGTGGCGGGCGGCTGGGCTGCAGTCGGGCCAGCGGCAGCGGGAGAAGCAGCGGCAGGCGCGGGCGCAGCGGGAGAGGTCGCCACTGCCGGAGCGCCAGCGGCTGGGACAGCCGGAGAGGCGGCAGGATCGGTGGGAGCGCCGGGCGCCACCGTGGGAGCCGTGCCATCTGCGGGAGTCATCGCCGCACCGGCCGGCGGAGCGCCGAGATCAGTAGCAGGCGAAACGGCAGCGGCATCCGCCGGAGCCGCAGGTGAGGCAGCCGGGTCTTGAGCGAAGGCGGTAAGGGCGAGTGTGACGGAGCACAGACTAACGATTAGCGATTTTTTCATATGAGCAGGTTAATGGTGGACACAAAAAGTGCCGGCTGAGTTGATGCGGCATTTATCACAGAGCAAATGCAAAAGCGTCGAGCAAAAACTTTTCAGAATGTTTGGGCAGCGACGGTTCATGCAGGTCATTTAACAGTTCGTATACGGTTTAAATGTGGGATGTAGAGGAAGCCTACTAAATTGCAGGAGCGCAAGATTATTTTACTTAGGTGATCGGCTGAGCGACAGAAATCCGCAGCGCCGGCCAGTTGCTGATGCACGCCCTTAATTCGTCCCCTGCCTCTAGCGAGCCGACGCCGGAGGGAGTGCCGGTCAAAATTAAATCTCCCGGAGAAAGGGTGAGCGATTGACTGGCAAAAGAGACGATTTCGGCCACCGAATAAATCATCTGGCTCGTCCTCGCCCGTTGCTTCAGCACGCCGTTTTGTTGCAGCGAAATCTCGACATCGTCGATTTCCACATCTGCATAAATAAAGGGCCCGACCGGAGTGTAAGTATCAAAGGATTTGCACCGTGAAAATTGCTTCTCGGATTTCTGCAAATCGCGATCACTGATGTCTTGGGCGATCGTGTAGCCGAAGACGTATTCCAGAGCCCGCTCAACCGAGACATTTTTGGCTATCTTCCCGATGACCACCGCCAATTCGGTCTCATAGTCCGTCTGATGTTCCGGGAACGCGATCCGGATCTTCCCTTCGTGGGGCAGGAGGGAGCTGGGCGCCTTGAACCAAATGAGCGGCGACCCGATCTCATCTCGCTTCATCTCCTTAATGTGATCGCGATAGTTCAAGCCGACCGCGATAATCTTGCTGGGCTCGACCGGCACTCCGGGCTCGAGCTCACCTAACGACAAGCGCTCGCCGGTGAACTCCAGGCCGAGCCAAAAAGGCCTGGCCAGCAAATGGACTCCGTCTTCACGCACCTCGCCATAGATCGCCTGATCGTGCTGCAGAAACCGGCCGAAGGTGCGCATGGGCCCGGAGTTTTCTCGCGCTGCGCCCGCTCGTCAACCGGCCTTCACGAGAAAAAAACGGAGCGCTAACTTCTGCCTAACGATCTCCGCGCGGCACGACGGCGAGAAAGTTTCGAACCGGCTTGAATTCGCTCTGCGAAAAAGAATCGCCTCCCCCCGCAAACCAAAACGCGCTGGAAGAACCACCATCCAGATTGATCGCGCGGGCCAATTTGATTTTCCCGGCCGCGCCCGGCACTGCCAGGATTTGACCCAATTCGGAAAGAGAGACACTCGAACAAATACCCAGGACGGCACGCCCCTCTCCATCCACCCCCGCGAAAGTGCGGCGCGCGCGGCGCGTTCCATTCAGGCCGACGACCGACTTGGAGTGCTCCACCAGAAACGGTCCGCATTGCACGGCATTTTTAATCTTGGCGCTCATGGCAAAAGCGCTCGACCTGACAATTTCCACGCGATCTCCACGGGTAAAAATAACTCCGGCTAAAAGTTTGGCCTTGCGCTGCGGCGAGATGACGCGCCCGTCGCTCACTAACAAACCCACTGGCGCGTCATCGGGATCGAAATATCCGCCATTCACTCCCGCGAGCGCTTTGGTTGCCGGCATCGTCGCCGCCAAGGAGCGTCGCGGATCGCCGGGCTGATCGATGACCCGCAAAGCTGTTTCGCACATGCTGAAGATCGCTGCGTGAATGGTCGCTTTCTCGCCAGTCGGAGCGTTGACGACCTTCGTCTCCCAATGCTGCACCAGTTTTTCGCCCGAAGTTTTTGGTTCGGAACCGGCCACCTGCCAGTCCGCCGCTCCGGCCCTGGATAAAGGCGCTGATAGAACCAGGAACGCGATGCATCCCCGTGCCCACAAGGTATGACGCGTGACACGGCGCTGGACGAAACTCGCAAGCATCGGACTATTCCCTCGCCCGCAAAACCGCAAAAGTTCGACTGCCTTTGCGATCCAGATACAGAAGGATGCCGCGCACCGGGTCTGCCTTGGTCAGCGCCTCACGGAAAGAGTTCACGCTCGTGACCGGCTTACCGTCCACTTCGGTAATCACATCTTCGCGCCGGATATCCTGCTCTGCCGCGATGCTATTCTCGGCCACGTCGCTCACGATGACGCCTTGCGCGGCGTTCAACTTCAGGCGTTTCGCCACATCCTTGGTTAATTCCTGGATTTGCAGACCAAACCGATTCGCATCCTCCTCCCGAGGCTCGACTTTCGGCACCGGTTGGCTCGCCGTCCGATCGATCTCGTTAGGCAGTTCACCCGTGGTCACGGCGATTTTCATCGTTTGTCCTTTGCGCCAAACGTCGAGTTGGACGTTTTGGCCGACTTTCTTTTTCAAGATCTCATGCTGCAACTGCGTGTCGGTGGTGACAGGCGCGCCATCGATGTGCGTAATGACATCGAAAGGTCGCAGTTCGCTTTTGTAAGCTGGAGCGTCGGCCTCAATCGTGCGCACCACCACGCCTTTGTCGACGCCTTTGAAAAGATCGCGGATCGACGAATCGTCACCCAGCGTCTCGATGCGAATACCGAGCCAGGGACGAACGATTTTGTTGCCCGAGATCAACTGCGTGCTGATCTCACTCACGAGGTTGCTGGGAATAGCGAAGCCCAGGCCACGATTGAGGCCATTGATGAGCGTGTTCATGCCGACCACCTTCCCATCGATGTCGCAGAGCGGGCCGCCGCTGTTGCCTGGATTAATGGACGCATCAGTCTGCAAATACTCGGCGATATTATAACCGCCTGTCGCCATCAGCTTGCTCCGGCCTTTGCCGCTGATTACGCCGTAGGTAAAAGTGTAATCGAGCTTGAACGGCGCGCCGATGGCAAAGGCAAACTGGCCAACCCGCACTGAATCGCTGTCGGCCAATTGCACGATCGGCAGACCGGCGGCCTCCACCTTCACCACTGCGATATCAGTCTTCTCGTCGGTGCCCACCACCTGCCCGGCAAACTCACGGCCATCCTGCATCTTGACCTGCACCTTCTCTGCGCCTTCCACCACGTGGAAATTTGTGCAAATAAAGCCATCCTGCCTAACGATGAAGCCGGAGCCCTCACTCTGCACCGGCTCGGGCGCCCGGCGTCCCTGGTCAGGATCGGCGTCGTTAGGCGCCTGGAAAAATAGATCATCCAGCGAGGCATCGTTCCCGTCGGCTTTTTTTGTCACCTCGATGATGACCACACTGGGCGCGACGATCTCGAAGACTTTGGCAAAAGCGCTGTTGAGCTGGTGCACCACGTCTTTGCCCGGGGCTGCGTCAGCCGCCGGAATAGTAGGCGTCGGTTGGGCGGCCGCGGCAGGGACCGGAGGAGCCGCCGGCGTGACGGATGCGCCCGGAGCGAGCTGCGCCCAGGCGCTGGAAGAGATGGCGAGAAGCAGTGCGAACGCAGGCAAGGAAGAGAATCGGCGTGACATAAGGCGGTTTTGGACAGGAGCGCAGGGTGCGCTGTTCAAATTGTAGCGGAGAGCAGGAAGCGGGCAACGGCCCGCGCGACCGGCGGCACGCCCATGAGCGTGACGCACCCAAAAGTGCCTCCGTTGACACATTAGTTAACGCCATTAACTTTTTTCTCACAAACTAAAATGATTACTCTTGCCGATGGCAAAAAGGACGGAAAAGAGTTCATCTCCATGGCGCCCGGATATTTCCCGGAAGTGGCGCCAGAACTCTGGAATAACTGGAAATGGCAGCTGCAAAACCGCGTCACCACCCTGGCGCAACTCGAGCAGCATCTGACCCTCTCTGACGAGGAGCGGGCCGGGGTGCTTCTTTCCGGCGATAAGCTGGCGCTCGCCATCACGCCGCATTTTTTTAACCTGATCGAGCGTGACAATCCCAACTGCCCGATCCGGCGTCAGGTCATCCCGCGCATCGAGGAAACCTGGGAATCGCCCTACGACATGGCGGACCCGTGCGGAGAGGACTCCCACATGCCGGTGCCGGGCCTGGTGCATCGTTATCCCGATCGCGTGCTCTTCCTGGTGACCGATCGTTGCGCCAGCTACTGCCGTTACTGCACCCGCAGCCGCGTCGTGAGCGGCGTAGGCGAACAGGAATTGCACACCGAGTTCGAGTCCGCCTTCAAATATCTCGAAGAACACACCGAAATACGCGACGTCCTCCTCTCCGGCGGCGACGCACTGATCTTTAGCGATGCCAAGCTGGAGAAAATCCTCAGCCGCCTGCGCGCGATCAAGCACATCGAGTTTCTTCGCATCGGGACTCGCGTGCCGATTTTCCTGCCGCAGAGAATTACGCCGGCGCTTTGCCAGATGCTGCAGAAGTATCATCCGCTCTGGATGAGCATCCATGTCAATCACCCGCGCGAACTGACCACCGAGGTCAAAGCGGGGCTCGAGATGCTGGCTGATCACGGTGTGCCGCTAGGCAACCAAAGCGTCCTGCTCGCGGGCGTGAACGACGATCTCGAGACGATGAAGAATCTCGTGCACAAACTGATCATGTGCCGCGTGCGCCCCTACTACCTCTACCAATGCGACCTGATCACCGGTTCCGCTCATTTGCGGGCTTCGGTCGCCAAAGGCATGGAGATCATCGAAGGCCTGCGCGGCCACACCACCGGTTATGGGGTGCCGCAATTTGTCATCGACGCTCCCGGCGGCGGCGGCAAGGTGCCGATCAATCCCGGCTACGTGCTTTACCACGACAACGAGAAAATCGTGATCCGTAATTACGAAGGGAAAATCTTCGAGTATCCGGAGACTGGCGGCGACCAGACCGTGCAGTTCGCGCCCCAGCGCGAGTATCACGACGAGTATCTCTATTCCTAGGGCATGGACAGCGGTTCTCGGGAGTTTTTGAACCCTCGAGACCCGTCTCACGGCCCGGGACTGTCTGTGGTCGAGCTACTCGCCGAGGCTGCAATCCGGCTTGATGTCCTGCGCGAAGATATCGCCTCCGTCGTTCCGCGTATCACTCCAGACGGACAACGCGACGCCGGTCGAGGAGAGCGTCGTATCGAGTCGCGACTTCGAGGAGATAGCCGATGAAATGGCAAAAGGCGGGCAGATAATGCTGGCTTCGGGATCGACTTTGGCCGCGTAGATCGTATCCATGCCAAAAGCTGGCTCGGACGACCAGACGACCAGCGGTCCAGCGGCCGTTAACACGCTGGTGACGTTGATGACGGCGGACGAATTCAGGGGTTGAACAACCAGCCCAGTGTCACCCCACTGCCGAACGCCCGACACGTCGAATTTCTGGCCAGAGATGCCCTCATTCGTGAGGGGACCTTCCAGAATTTCATCCCAGAAAAGATAGGTCGAGTGGCTTACCGGGTCGTAGGAGACTGAGGGGTTGACCTGGTCGTGTGCGGTGTTGGTCGAGCCAGGCACGCCGTTGTGAGGAAACGCTTCGCTACCGTCTGCCAGGATATGCTGGGCGAGAGATTGGAGCGGACCCGTTTGATACCAACCGAAGACCGCGCCACCTGCGCCGTCCGTCACGAAAGCCGGAAAGTTACCAAACTGGAGCGATCCACCATCAAAGACAGTCACATGATTTGTGCCCCACAGAAGCGCTCCATCCGAATCGACTTTATTGGCGAGGAGATACTTTGGTGAGGTGAACCCAGCTGCGGAAACCCACGACGCGATGACTGATCCGTCATCACTCCCGTGGAGATCGGACAACGAATAAGTCGTGCCGGCCGGCGCGGCGACGGTGATGCCATTAGGCCCCCAAAGCTTCTCGCCCCGGCCACTGAGTTTTTGAAACTTGAGGTTGCTTCCCTCGATCCAACCGGCCACCACTGATCCGTCGTTAGTCGCCGCGACCTTCGGATTGCCGGTGAAATCAAGACTACGGCTCACTTCGCGCCCTTTTTTGCCGAAGAGCTGCTCACCGGCCGGATTCACTTTCATCACTGTGACGATGATGTGCCCACCTCGGCGATCGTCGAGGAAGGCCAGAAGCGCATTGTTATCCGCATCCACGTCGAGGCCGTAATCCTGGGTGGAGCTCATGCCGAGATCGGCCAGCCGAATGCCGCCAGGGGAAAATTGTGCCTGACCTGTCGCATCGAGTCTCTGCAGGAAAACATCGTAACCGTAAGGCGGATGACCGCTCGGATCATTATCAAACCAGCTCACATACGAGCCGCCGTCTGAAGTCGGGCGAATCTTGGGCTGCACCTGATCATCCGGTTTCACCGCAAGGCCAAGATTGACCATCGGATCGGAGCTCCACTGTGCGAAAACGGCCGACGCAGCGAGAAAGGAGATGAGTACCGGCAAGAGAAAGTGTTTCTTCATAAAGTTGATTTCATCAGCCAGAAATCGATGAGGTTTGGAAGCTCTAATTACAAAAATTTCGTCCCTCGCCTGCTCGCCATTCGATCCCTCAGATTGGTCCTTCCGCCCGATTCCACGCGCCGAAATTGCGCCTCGCTGGTTCTGCGGCAAAGGTTACCCGCATGCCCGATGACATTCTCGCTTCCGATCTCCAATGGTATAAAGACGCGATCATCTACGAGCTCCACGTCAAGACGTTCCATGACAGTGACGGAGACGGAATCGGAGACTTTCGCGGCCTGATCGAGAAGCTCGATTACCTCCAGGAACTCGGCGTCACCGCCCTCTGGCTGCTTCCATTTTATCCTTCCCCGCTGCGTGATGACGGCTACGACATTGCCGACTACTACGATGTGAACCCGAACTACGGGACGCTGGCGGATTTCAAAGCGTTTCTCGCCGCGGCTCACGAGCGCGGGCTGCGCGTGATTACCGAGTTGGTCATCAACCATTCTTCGGACCAGAACCCGTGGTTCCAAGCCTCCCGGCACGCGGCCCCTGGCTCGCCCGAACGAGAACTCTATGTCTGGAGCGATTCGCCGGAGAAATACAAGGATGCCCGCATCATCTTCAAGGATTTCGAAACCTCGAATTGGTCCTGGGATCCTGTGGCCAAGTCGTATTACTGGCACCGATTCTACTCACATCAGCCCGACCTGAATTTCGATAATCCAACCGTCCACGAGGCCGTGCAAAAGGTGCTCGATTATTGGCTGGACATGGGTGTCGACGGACTGCGCCTGGACGCCATCCCCTATCTCTACGAACGGGAGGGCACGAACTGCGAGAACCTGCCTGAGACGCACGTTTACCTCAAGAAACTGCGCGCGCACATGGAGGCGAAATTTCCCGGCCGGATGCTCCTGGCCGAGGCGAACCAGTGGCCGGAAGATGCCGTGAAATACTTCGGCGACGGCGACGAGTCGCACATGAATTTCCACTTCCCGCTCATGCCGCGCATGTTCATGGCGCTGCAAATGGAGGATCGGTTTCCGATCATCGATATCCTCGAGCAGACACCTGCCATTCCCGAAAGTTGCCAATGGGCCATGTTCCTGCGCAACCACGACGAGCTCACGCTCGAAATGGTGACGGATGAAGAGCGCGACTACATGTGGCGCGTTTACGCGACCGACCCGACGGCGCGGATCAACCTCGGCATTCGCCGCCGACTCGCCCCGCTGCTCGCGAATAGTCGGCGCAAGATCGAGCTGCTCAATATCCTGCTCTTCTCCATGCCGGGCACGCCGGTGCTCTACTATGGCGACGAGATCGGGATGGGCGACAATTTCTATCTCGGCGATCGCAACGGCTGCCGCACCCCGATGCAGTGGAGCAGCGATCGCAACGCCGGTTTTTCGAAGGCCAATCCGCAACAGCTTTACCTGCCGGTCACGATCGATCCAGAATACAACTACGAGGCGATCAACGTCGAGAACCAGCAGAAGAATCTTTCCTCGCTTCTCTGGTGGATGAGACGCGTGATCGCGATGAGGAAAAATTTCCGCGCCTTTTCGCGCGGGAAGCTCGAATTTCTCCATCCGGATAACCCAAAATTGCTCGCTTTTCTACGACAAGATGAGGGCGAGACGATTCTGGTGGTGGCGAATCTTTCTCGTTTCTCGCAGGCGGTGGAGATCGATCTCTCGAAGTTTGCCGGGAGCGTGCCGATGGAGGTGTTCAGCCGCAATCTTTTCCCGCCGATCAGGAAGACGCCTTACGTCCTGACCATCGGACCGCACGGGCATTACTGGTTTGCGTTTCAATCTCAAAAGGAAAAACGCCAAACCAAAAAACGCACGCTGCCTTCGATCGACGCCGAACCGAATCTCGCCGCACTGCTCACGACCAACCATCGCGGCCGGCTCGAACGCGAGATCCTGCCCGCCTATCTGCGCACCTGTCGTTGGTTTGGCGCCAAGGCGCGAAACATCCGCGAGATGCGAATCATCGAGCAAATCCCCGTGGCTGAAGACGCGGGCCAACTCTGGCTCGTGCAGGTCGATTACACCGACGGCGCGCCCGATATCTATTCCCTGCCGGTCCAACTCGAAGCCAACTCGGCCGCCGATGCTTTGGCTCGTTCCACGCCGCAGGCCATCATCGCTCGAGTGGGTCGGAAAGGCTTTCTCTACGACGCGCTTTGGGATCCGGAATTTCGCGACAAAATCTTCCGATTGATGTCGAGCGGAGCGGTCCTGAAGGGTCGCAACGGCCAACTCGTCGGCGTCGGCAGCAGCGTGCTGGCCGAGGAACCCGACGGCCAGGTGCCAACCTCCCAGGTCCTCAACGCCGAGCAAAGCAATTCCTCCATGCTTTTCGAGAATCGCTTTTTCCTCAAGCTCTACCGCAAGTTGGAAGATGGGATGAATCCCGATGTCGAGCTGACGCGCTTCCTTACGGAGAAGCAACAGTTCTCACATGTGCCGGCCTTCGTCGGATCGATCGAATACCGACGCGGACGTTCGGAACCTACGGTGGTCGCACTCCTGCAGGCGGCCGCGCCTAACGAAGGCGACGCGTGGGCTCTGACGCTCGATGCCGTCGGTCGCTATTTCGAGCGCGTGCTCGCGATGAAAGGAGAATTGCAGTCGATCGCCGCCGCGCCGGGCCCATTACTCACTGAACTGTTAGGCGGAATTTACCCGGAGAAAGCAAAGCTCATCGGACAGCGAACCGGTGAAATGCACCTTGCCCTCGCCGCGGAGACCAGTGACAAGCGCTTCGCCCCCGAGCCGTTCAACGCCATGGCGCAACGCTCCGTCTATCAATCCATGCGAGCCTCGCTCCGGCGGGCCTTTGCGCTCTTGCAGAAGAAGTTGCCCGACCTCCCGGAAGGCTTCCGCGACGAAGCCGCCCAGGTTCTCGCGGCCGAACAACAGATCCTCAAAGCTGAGCAAGAAACGCTCGACCGTCACGCCTCCGCCACCAAGATTCGGATTCATGGCGACTACCACCTCGGGCAGGCGCTCTACACCGGAAAAGATTTTGTCCTTCTCGATTTCGAAGGCGAGCCGGCCCGGCCCCTGAGCGAGCGGAAACTCAAACGTTCCGCCCTGCGCGATGTGGCCGGCATGATGCGGTCCTTCCAATACGCGGCCTACAGTGCGCTTTGGCAACCTTCCATGCGCAGCGAGGACGTCCCATTCCTCGAACACTGGGCCGATCTCTGGTATCGGCAGATGAGCGCGACCTTCCTCGAGAGTTATCTCTCCACGACAACAGGAGCGAGTTTTCTGCCGCAGAGAGCGTCGGATCTTCCTCTCTTGCTGGAGGCTTACCTGCTCGATAAGGCGGTTTATGAGGTGGGCTACGAACTCAATCATCGACCAGACTGGGTCGTCATCCCTGTGCGAGGAATCAAACACATCCTGCACTTGGACTAACGAACCTGGAGGCGGGAATTTTTCGATCTCTCAACGCTCTTAATCGATCATGAAAATGCTGTTTCTGGGTGCCGCGCTAGTCTTGACTCTACCGATGGTCTCTTCCGCTGAAACCCGCTTTGCCAGCGGCCCGGCAAAAACTGCCCTGGTGGAACTCTACACCTCCGAAGGGTGCAGCAGTTGCCCGCCTGCCGAAGCCTGGATGAGCCGGCTAAAGGACAATCCCGGGCTCTGGAAACAATTCGTGCCGATCGCGTTTCACGTGGATTACTGGAACAACCTTGGTTGGCGCGACCGCTTCTCTTCGGCCAAGTGGACCGAGCGGCAGCGTCGTTACGGCGCGCTCTGGAATAGCACCTCGGTCTACACGCCCGCGGTGGTGATGAATGGCGACGAAGTGCGCAATTGGTCGAGCCGGAATCCCGCCCTACCTAACGACGCCAAGACGGGCAGCCTCACCGCCCGCACAGCAAATGGCCAAACCTTTGAGATTGAATTCAAACCAACGCTTGGCGAGCAGGGCGATTGGCAGGTCCACGCGGCGCTCCTCACTTCTGGAATTTCGGAAAAAATCGGTGCCGGAGAAAATAGCGGCCGAAACTTGAAACACGATTTTGTCGTCATGGCGCTGCACGACGCGCCCATGAAGACGGAAGGAGGCACCCAACACGCCAGCCTGACGTTGGCGTCCCCGAACAAGACCGAGGGGCGCAGAGCGGTTGCCGTTTGGGTGACATCCGGCGATCGCCTGGCACCCGTGCAGGCCACGGGCGGCTGGCTTCCTTAAGTCGAGTCTGGGTTTAGAGCTCGACACCGTTAAGCATCGCTCCTAAAAGCGTAGGCGATGAAGTCGCCCCCCATGACGGCGCTCCTGGCGCTACTGTGTATTGCCGTGGGCCCACTGCACGGCCAGGGTGACCGCAACACGCGTTCCCGCATCAGAAGAATCCCTGTCCACTCAAGCAACGTGACCAGCTTAGGCTATAGCCGCGGCCTGCACGCTCTCGAGATCGAGTTCGCGCGCGGCGCTATCTATCGTTTCCAAAACGTGCCACCGCACGTCTATCGAGATTTCCTCGCTTCGAAATCGAAGGGCCACTTCGTTGCTGAAAACATCCGCGGACACTATGATTTCCGCCGTATGCGGAACGATTCTGGAGAGCGCACTACCAGCCGCGGAATGGCGTCTGCCGACAAATAGAAGAATTCGTGTTTTTATACGAAAATATTTTTGACGCCGCCAGATTGTCGTTTACGATAACAATCCGCTAACAAGCGGTCCCGCACTTGCGGGGTGTTCTTCTTGGCTCAACGCGAGCCGCTGTTTGCTGGATTCAGGAAATGGGCGGCGTCTGTCGTGGAGCGAAAAGAGAGCGGTTGATCTTTGAAAGTGTAATTCTGGATTTCGTCATCACGACGATTTAGTTTTTTGAAATCCAGAAGGTAGAAGTCAGCGAAAATTGAATTGTGCGTTATACGTCGAGTTTCTTTGATTAAAAATTTTCCAGACCGGTTCTTCGGAACCGCGAGGGAATCTTAATTTGAATAAGATCGGACGAACACCGGC
>JBPCLK010000146.1:0-7360 GCA_051003355.1 Chthoniobacterales bacterium
TCCCGAGAGTGGCAAGATCGGACATGCGGAAATCACCATCAAAGGGTCGCTCGTCATGCTGGCCGACGAATATCCGGGAATTACTAATGCGCCAAGTACGCTAGGCGGAACGAGTGTTACCCTCGGACTCATGACCACGGACGCCAAGGCAGACTTCGAGCGCGCTGTCAGTGCCGGGGCCGAGTCGCTCAGGCCGCTGGATGAACAGTTCTACGGACATCTGGCCGGCCGGGTGCGCGATCCCTTTGGACACGAGTGGATCATCTCGCAAGAGCTAGAGAAACTAAGTCCCAAGGAAATGCAGCGCCGCTGGGATGCGATGACCGAAAAAGCCAAGTGAGATGCCGGCGGCCGTTTCTGCAACCGCTTCTTAGGTTCTAACCGCCTGTCGATAAGAGAGAGACCGTAGTGGTGGTGTGAGATGCTTCCGTGTGCCCGAGGCCGCTGCCCGTGTTATCGTGCTGGGAGCGGGTCACGACCAGCCTGCCGCTTGCAACCTGAAATTCGCGCACTTCTTCATCGTGCACCCGGTAGCTGAGGAAGAACTTGCTGAAGCGCAGTCGCAGGTCGCGGTTCATGGCGATTGGCTGACCTGCGCTGTCGAGCCAGAGCTTGAGGCTCGCCTCATTTTCCTTCAGGGCTTTGCGACCTTCTTCGGGCATGCGCAAATCAGGCCGGATGACAAGGAGCCGCGCCGGCTTCCCCTTGTAAGTGTCGGCCTTATCTTGGAGGAGGACGGCCCCTTCCAGTCCGCGCCGCAGGGGCTCGGCTGCATCCAATAGGTTCAGCGCATCGTCCGTATCGAGTGCGTTCAAGGTCGCAACGTCGGAGCGCGCCGCGTCAGGGTGTGCGCTCTTCTCCGCAGCGGCCTTGCGCGATTGACTTACCTGCTCCGCCGACCAACTCAGGCGTAGGCCCCGGCCGCCACTCTCGACGATCACGGAACTGTTGCCGACAGCCTTCTTGGGGTTGCCGTTTTCACCACCCGACCGCCGGATTGTGATTTCCACCCGGGCGCGCAGGGTCTGATCGCTTTGTAAATTCCCGAGCGTTGCACGCAGATCGCCCAAGGCATCTCCGCGCGCCAGTAGAGGGGTAGCGAGTAGGATCAGGGCGATGAGGCGAGGATAAGACATAGGTAGTCGTAATGAGTGAATCCGAGTAAGTGAAGCTTCCGGTTGCATCGATCATAAGAGACGGCGAACAGGCATGAATCGAGATTCAAATTACGAGTCCCAGCTTGTGCAGACACAGCGTCGCGAAACATGCCTTTTAACCTTACAAAAAAATCATGAAATAAATTTTAGCTTTCCTCTAGGGACCTCGTAGCCTCGCCGGTCTCAAATTTACATAATATATGGAAAAGCCTGTCGTTTTGCGGTCTGCTTTCTCTGCTCAGCGCGTTCTCGCGCTTTTTTTGTGCTCGGTTGGCCTGTTCCTCGGGTTGGTCGGGATAAACGCACTCATCAGCACCCCGGCCAAGGCCCAGGGAGCCAGCCAGGCGGGCAACCCCAATATCCAGGTTGGTGCCTCCTATCGCAACGATGTCTCACGACCCATGCGCGACATGCCGCCCTGGAGTGAGGCTGATGTGCGACGCGGGGGTGAACGGGAAGCGAATGAGAATCCCAGGATTCCCTTCCGTCACCAGAACAGCGCCGATCCGGTGGTGCAAAATTGGCATGTGACCACTTTTGGTTATAACAGCCCTAATATCCCGCTGCCCATCCGGACCTTTGACGGGGTCGGCTATCCCGGCGTCGGTTGTAACTGTGCACCGCCCGACACCAATGGCGCCGTAGGAGCAACCCAATATGTGCAGAGCGTGAACGAAGGCTACCAGGTCTTTGATAAGAACACAGGCGGTTCCATCCTGGGACCAAATAGCATCTCGTCCATCTGGACTGGCTTCGGCGGGGTGTGCGAGACCGGGGGCAAGGGTGATCCCGTGGTGCTCTACGATCATTTGGCTAATCGATGGCTGGTCAGCCAGTTTGCCGGCTCTGGCAGCGCCGTGACGGATGAATGCGTAGCCATCTCCACATCGTCCGATGCTACGGGCACTTATTACCGTTACGGGTTTCACTTGGGAACCAACTTCTATGATTACCCGCACCTCTCGGTCTGGCCGGATGCTTATTACATGAGTATGAATATCTTTAACGCGGCCGGCACTTCCTACCTCGGTCCGCAGGCTTTTGCTTTTGATCGAACCAAGATGCTGGCTGGCCAGGCGGCCACCTTTGTCAGTCCGGCGGGTCCCTTGGGCGGCTCCGTGGACGGTTTCCTGCCAGCGGATTTGGATGGAGCGACCCTGCCGCCGGCCGGCGCTCCAAACACCTTTGTGGGCTTTCCGGGGCAGGCCACCAACCAGAGCTACACGACCTACCACTTTCATGTGGACTTCACCACACCTTCAAATTCGACCTTCACCACCTTTGCTAATCCGCCGGCCGCCGGTTACACGGCGCTTTGCGCGACCACTCGCGCCTGCGTTCCGCAAAAAGGAGTGACGAGCTCGAATTACCTCGATGGCATTGGTGATCGTCTCATGTTCCGCCTGGCCTACAGGAATTTTGGCGACCACGAGTCGGTGGTCGGCACCTATAGCGTGAACTCGGGAGGCGTGGCGGCCTTGCGCTGGTTTGAGCTGCGTAATGTGACTTCCGGACCTGTGACGGTTTACCAACAGAGCACCTACCAGCCGGACACGACCTGGCGTTGGCTGGGGAGCGCCGCCATGGATAAGCAGGGCAACCTGGCCATCGGGTTTAGTGCCTCGAGTTCTTCACTCAATCCGCAGCTGCGTTACGCTGGGCGTTTGGTCACGGATCCGATCAATACCCTGAGTCAAGGAGAGGCGCACCTCTACGACGGCACAGGTAGCCAGAGCGGCAGTGGTAATCGTTGGGGTGACTATAGTGCATTGACGGTGGATCCCGTGGACGACACGACCTTCTGGTTCACGAGTGAATACTACTCCTCGACGACGTCCTATAACTGGCGCACGCGGATTGGTAGCTTCAAGCTGGCTACCGGCAGCCCGACGCCCACTCCTACTCCGACGCCACCGGCGACACCGACCCCCACGCCGACCGCGACACCCACGCCAACGGCTACACCTACACCGACGGCAACGCCTTCGCCCACACCTACTGCAACGCCAACCGCTACCCCGACTCCAACTCCCACCAGTGAGTTGATTGTTAATGGCGGGCTGGAAGGCAGTATCTCACCCTGGGTCCTATCGGGTTCCGGCGCCTTCTACACGAATAACGGTAACTATCCTCATGGCGGGATTGGTTACATGTATTTCGGGGTGAACAACAGCGTTTCAGGCCAGGTTTACCAGACTGTCACTATCCCAGCGACGGCGCCGGCTACTCTGACCTTCTGGTTTAACTGTAGCTCCAGTGAAGGCACGAAAACGGCCTACGACTACATGTATGTGGAAGTCCGTAATACGTCTGGGACCTTGCTCTCCACAGTGGCGACCTATAGCAATAAGAACAAGACCACTGCGGGTGTTTACTCGCAGAAGTCGTTCAGCCTGGCCGCTTACAAAGGCCAGACGGTGCGGCTGCAATTCCGCAGCACAACGGACAGCTCGGTTACGACCACGTTCCGGGTGGACGACGTCTCGCTCAAGTAAACCGAAACTCGGATCAACAAGGCAGAGAAGGAACGGCAGCGATGCCGTTCCTTTTTTGTTGCTTTCAACGCGGCGGGTCCGGGTCTCAAGGCGCAAATTCGGGATCTTGCGCTTGGTCTTTGAAATTCCGTGCGCTCTGGCGAAGGTGGAAAAATGCCAGCCTCGCCTGTCACCCTGGACGACCTGCGACGATTCGCGGTCAGCCGTTCCCTCTTTCCGCCGACGACCTTGCGGCGCGCACTGGAGCGGATGGCTTTTGTGCAGGCCGATCCGATTCGGGCACCGGCAAGGGCGCAGGATCTCATTCTGCGCCCACGAGTGAAAGATTGCCGAGTAGGTGACTTGGAACGTCGCTACCCGGCTCTCGGCATCGAAGAGGATTTCTTTATTAACTACGGATATGTGACTCGCGCCCTGCAGACCTTGATGCATCCGCGGCCAAACCTTCGCGGCAAGGACGAAAAGGATGGGGCCTTGGATCGGAAAAGGGAGGAACAGTTACTGGATTTTGTGGAGCGGCGCGGCGTCGTGCACCCCCGCGAAGTGGAAGAACATTTCGCCCACGGCAAGGTGCGAAATTATTGGGGCGGCTCTTCGCATGCGACCACCCAGATGCTCGACGCACTGCACTATCGTGGATTGCTCCGGGTGGAGCGCCGAGAGAAAGGGATTCGCGTCTATGGTGCTCATCGCCATAAGCCGGTGGTGCTTGACCAGGCGGAATGTCGGAGCTGTCTCGATCGATTGGTCGATGGGGTCGCAAATATCTATGCGCCGCTCCCGAGCGCGAGTCTTTCGTACTATGTGCGCCGCCTTCGTCACGCGGTGCCGCAGTGGGAAGGCGAGATCACCGAGGCCTTGAAACGAGCTCGGAGCCGCCTGGCGTATGCTCGGGTGGAAGGAATTGATTGGTTCTGGCCTAACGAAGAGAAGCCGAGCAGGGCTCGCGCACCGGAGGGCGTGCGCATGCTGGCGCCATTTGATCCCGTGGTGCATGACCGGCGCCGGTTCGAGTTCTTCTGGGGTTGGGCGTACCGGTTTGAAGCCTACACGCCGCCGGCCCGGCGAAAGCTCGGTTACTATGCGCTGCCCGTGCTCTGGCGCGACCGGGTCGTTGGCTGGGCGAACCTTTCGTTGAAGAACGGGAAACTCGCTTCCGAGCTCGGTTACGTGACGGGAAAACCGCGCCTTGATCGAACATTTCGTTCGGAGCTGGCCGCCGAGCTTGAGCGGATGCGCATTTTTCTCAGGCCACGGCTGAGAAGCGGGCTCTGGTGTGGTCGCGAAAAGCGGTTCCCGGCTGACGCTGTTTTGCTCCGATAACCTTGTCCTGGTGGCGTCTCTCGATTTTCTTAGAAGGTTGCGGAATTGGTAATTCCAGACGGATTTGATTGACACCTTTAAGCGCCTATGAGAATCACGTGCCCATGAAACTAGCCCGTCGCACACTCGCCATTAGCACACTTGGAATTATCCTCATCATCCTCCTCATTCTCGCCCTCGGTGGCGGCGCCTGGGGTGGTGGCGGCCTTCTCTACGGCCCGGGCGGATTGATTTTGGTCATCCTGATCATTCTGCTGGTGATGGGCAAATTGTAGTCCCTGCCGAGCATTTAGAGCTCGTTAGGTAGAAACTGCTTTAAGTTCGTCCGCGCTTCGCGGCTCCGGATTTCCGGAGCCCGAAGTGGCGGGCGTTTTCGCTCGGCGCTACGCGGGCTTATCTCGCAGGCGAGATCAGAAAAATGACGTGAATCGACTGACTCACGGTCACCGGTGGAAGACGGTATTCACTGGCGCTCTTATTCTGCATGCGAGGAGCCGCTCCGTAGGCTGCATTTGCATACACCTGACTCGATCCGAAGATCCTTCGGCTGATTTCCGGGAAGCTGACCGGTGAGACCGCGAAGACTGAGGCGATTTTCATCTCCAGCGGTTTGAGCGTCTTTTCCGCCCGGGTGCGTGCGTCGGTTAGGGCGCTGTCCCAGATGTCGTCCTGGGTTTCCTTCTCTTTCGCGAGCCCCGCTTCGATTCCAGAAAATTCGACTCCCTCCAGCGCCATGAGTTCGTCGACCAACTTGGGAAAGATGGTGAGATCCCGCACCTTCGCCGCAAAAGTCCGGGTCACGATATAGCCGACGACTTTCCCCTGGTCCGCGGGCCGATTCGGTTCCTGCTCGAACCGCGGCTCGGAGCGAATGTCACCAGCGATGACATCGTCTTTTGCGATCTTTCGTTCGTTGAGCATGGCGAAGATATTCGAAGCCTTGGACTGCATCTCCTGGTTGGCCTTGGCCTGATCCACGTTTCGAGTCACGAGATTGAAACGCAGCGTGACCAGATCGGCCGGCTTTTCGATTTCGCCTTTTCCTTCCACGTAGAGGTAGGGCTGCGTCGGCAAGCCGCCCTGCGCGAAGAGAAGGGTGGGGAAGCTCAGGATAACGAATAAGAGGGTCTTCATTTTGAATGGATTGATTTCTCGTAAGCTGGCGCACTCCGGCGCGCGGCTCAACTCCTGGCCACCTCGAGATGACGCGGGCAGGTCACGAGATGATCGTTCACCATTCCGGCCGCCTGCATCAGCGCGTAGCAGATGGTCGAGCCGACGAACTTGAAGCCGCGCTTCAACAGATCGCGGCTCAGCGCGTCGGAGACCGCGTTGCGAGCGGGAACTTGCGTCGTGCGTCGCCACTTATTCTGGATCGGTTTTCCTTCGACAAAACTCCAGAGATAACGATCAAAGCTGCCCAGTTCTTCCTGCACCGTGAGGAAGGCTTTCGCGTTCTGGATGGTGGCGGCAATTTTCAGGCGATTGCGCACGATGCCGGCATCGGCCAGCAGGCGCTTGGTCTCGCGCGCGCCATAACGGGCGATCTTTTCCGCATGGAAGTCGGCGAAGGCCTCGCGATAATGGTCTCGCTTTTTCAGGATCGTAATCCAGCTCAGGCCAGCCTGCGCACCTTCCAAGATGAGAAATTCAAAGAGCGCTCGATCGTCGTGCAACGGCACGCCCCATTCCTCGTCATGATAGGTAATGGCAGGCTCGGTCGTGGCCCATGGACATCTTGGCATGCGACCAGGATGCCCGAACCAGCGGCGCGTGGAAAGCCGTCACCTCGAATCCTAAAGAGCTCCCGAATCGTAAGCCTGTTCGCCGTGCAGTGACGCGTCGAGCCCGAGGTCTTCATCCGACTCGGAGACTTTGACCGTGGTGAAGAGATTGATCACCGCCAGCATGGCGTAGGTGAAGAGGAAAGCGTAAAGGGACGCGCCGATCACGGCCAGGCATTGGACGACAAAGAAATGCGTGCCGCCGGCCAGCAACCCATCCGCGCCGGCTGCGTTCATGGCCTTGGAAGCAAAGACGCCGAGCAGAACTGTGCCCAGCGCTCCGCCCACGCCATGCACTCCCCAGACGTCGAGCGCGTCGTCCCATCCCAGCTTGTTTTTGAAATGAACGGCCAGATAGCAAACCACACCGGCCGCCATACCGATCAAGGCCGCCGAAGGCAGAGTCACAAACCCGGCCGCGGGCGTGATCGTGGCCAAACCTGCGACCGCGCCGGTCAGCAGCCCAACGAACTTAGGTTTCCGTTGTAAAGTCCATTCAATCGTGAGCCAGACAATCGCGGCGAAGGAGGCCGCCACATCCGTGTTCAGAAAAGCAAGACCGGTAATGGCGTTAACATCCAACCCGCTCCCGGCGTTAAAC
>JBPCLK010000147.1:0-11624 GCA_051003355.1 Chthoniobacterales bacterium
CCGCCAACACACTTTTCAAGCATCCCGAGCGCGTGAAGCGCTGCTACGCCCTCTCCGGCGTTTACGACATGCGCGATTCCATGGACGGGATGTACGATGACAACTTCTACTTTAATAACCCCGTGGACTACATGGCGAACCAAAGCGATCCCTGGTTTCTCCATCAGCTCGCCAGTTGCGACATTCACCTCGCCACCGGCTGCGGCCCATGGGAAGTGCCGGGCCCGACCTACCGTTTCTCCGAAGTGCTCAATAGCCGCGGCATCGCGCATCATCTGGATGACTGGGGCCCGAAGGGCGGCCACGAATGGCCCTACTGGCATCATCAGATGTGGGAGTACGTGGGGTCGGGCTTCTAAAAACGATGTTGCAGACAGATCCGTGGATTATGCATTCCAGCTAGCGCGCGATTCCGAGCCGTCTTTCGATTTCTCTGCCTTCCAGGCGCGCTTCCGCCCAGGTCATCGGGAAAAAATGAATGTCGCCGCTCCTTTCGGCGTCGGTGATTCTGGAGAGCGCCGCGCGGATGATCTTTTTCTGGAGCTCCTGATGAAACGGCACACCGAAAAGGTGTCCCATCATGAAGGGCAAAAACATCGCGCGCGGCGGCTTGCTGTGTTCGGTCACATCGAGGGAGACCGACAGCGAAACCGTCGGCACCCCTCTTCGCTCTAGTGCTCGCTGGACCAGCGAGATGCTCTGGTGGCAGATGGGTCAGGCCGGCGCCAGCAACGCCACGTCTGCGTTTTCCGCCTCCACCGCATCGGCAATATCTTCCGCCAGCGTCCGCTCCAATCTCTCGGCGTCCATGTTGTAACCAATGAACGAATAGAAATTTTTCGTCAGGCCGCCGATGAATCCTTCCTTAGCCAGGTCCTGCAGCCGCTCGATCGGGAAGATCACATTCAAATCGCGGTTCGCGCCGAAGGTCGGATACTTCAGTTGGTGAATTTCCAGATCCGACGGTTTCGCATCGGACGGTACCCGCCGGAAAGTGTAATCCCCCACCGGATGCACCGTGTCGAAGGGCATTGTCCCCTTGGGCTGAACACCCGCCGTACTGACAAATGCCAGACGCGCGTCACGCAGCGGTTTGGAAAGCTTCGCCAAGGGAACGAAATCCGTTTTCGTGATCATCGAACCTGGATAGCGCTCGTTGACCGTTTCCCACAAGCCAGGCCGAAGCTCCTTCCCTTTAGAGATTGCCATCGTGAATCCACTCTCCCGAGCGCCCGACAAAATGAAAGTGCAAATGAAAGAACAGATGCGCGAGTGTGGCGTCGTCTTTCTCCGCCAATGTCTGCAGAATGAATTCGCGGTCCGTGGCCGGAAGATCCAGCATCGGTTTCAAAGCCTGGATCCAGGCTTTATCGATTTCCTTCGCGCCTCGCTCTTCATTTCCGTCGCCGAAATGGAGTCGCACATAACGAATCAATTTCTCCGAGTCACCCTCTTTGATCGCTTCTTTTAGATAGTCGAGGGACATTGATTTTATCAGGGGAAATGTTTCACCAAACTGTTCGAGGAACTGCAATTGGACCCAGCGACCGCTTCGTCGCTTCGTCTTGATCGGCAAATCAATCGCCAGATTGAATCTAGCTCGTCGGCAGCGAAGATAGCGAGCCGTTTCCACGATTCTTGATCGCGGAGCAAGCGGATGTCACGGACTGGAAGCCGGGGTTGAAATTACGCGACGAAGCTTCTCGTTGAGATCGCTCACGTTTGTGCCCAGAACTCCGCCTACTTCACGCCGTTATCCGGATTCCATGAACCTTGGAGCTTGCGCACGTAAAGGATCTGCCCGGTGTGATAGGCGTTGTGCGTGCTGATGTGGGAAATGGTCTGCGCTTCCTGCGCCAGCTTCTCCTCCGGCATTTTCTCGACCTCGGCTTCCAAGTTCTGCATCACCTTGTCGAGCCGCTGCACGATGTCGTCCCAATGCGCGGCGTCGAAATCGTTGAAGGTCTCGTTGTTGTCCGCCGGACTGGCCGGCTTCTCCCCGCGCAAACGCGCCAGCGCATTCTCGTTCCAGAAGACGAGATGGTAAGCCAGCATGCCGGTGGAATGGTTTGCCTTCGGGTCGAGTTTCCCCTCCGCGTTTTTCGGCACCCACTTCGCCTCCTCCGCCGTGAGCCCGGCCACCGCGGCCTTCGTCGGAGTGAACCACTCCGCCTTGTCATGCGTGCTATGCAGCTCCGACAAAAGGAGCGAACGGAGCGTGACCGGCGGTGTCGGCGACGGCGTGGGCGTTTGCGCGATGGCGTTGGCGATGCCGCCCGCGGCAAGCAAAAGGAAGCTGAGAATAATGGAGGGACGCATGCGCCGGATCGTAGCCGCACGCCGCTCGACGGACAGCCTAAATACGACGGACGGGAGGACAAAAATCCGACGATTCCGGACACGAAGCGCGCCAACGAGCGCTGGCGTGTAGCAGCCTCACTCCATTGGCGCCGGTCATCAGACCGCGGCCCGCGCGCTCCCCGATTGGTTAGCCACGCGGGAACTCCCACCGTTTACAATAGGTCACGGCGTGGGCAGGGAAGTGCCCGCCTGTGATTTCACCACCGCGACGTCGGAGCTGTTTATGGAGCCGTTTGCATTCACGTCGGTGCGGAAATTCGAAATCGTCACCGCCTGGCCCGCCTGGGCCTTTGTTTGGCTGACATCGGAGGCATTTACGGTGCCGTTGCCACTGGTATCGCCGAGGAGGACGCCCATAGTGGCGGTTACCGAAGCGCTGGTGTTGCCGAAGGTGTCCGTCACGTTCGTTAGGCTAACGCTCACGTTCTGCGCGTTTGTCACTCCGGTCAGATTGACGATGTATTGGTGGCTGTCGCTCCCGATGGCGCTGCTGCTGACGGTTCCGGTCCCGCTGCTGACCGCCGCACCGCGACGCTGGCGAGCGGGTTCGTGAACGTAAACACGATCGTGTAATCCCCGGTAGCGCCGCCCGTGCGGCTTTCGACCGCCGGTAAGATGATGTCGAACGAACCTGCGGAGGCGTGCACCTTCCGCGAGACCGCATTCACGAGCGAGAGCGGCTGCGACGCCGCCACCACGAGAAAGGCCGCATCGCTCGGGATGCCGTTGGTGAAGACCGTTACAAGAGCAGGCCCCAATGGAAAACTATCACCGGCTTTGAAGTAAAGCTCGTGTTCGACCAAGCCACGGCCGAGTCTGGCAAGAGGAACATGACCTGGCTGTTGTCGATGCTACGCAGTTGGACCACGGGATAGTTACTCGAGGAGTCCTGGTAATTGCCGCCCGAAGCTTGGGAAATCCCTTGAAAACGCGAGCCTGTCAGAACAAGTGACGAGCCGTTTGCCAGAGGTGACGAAGTCTGGGCTATTTGCGGCTGCCAGTCCGGTCGCACAAATCCCAGCCCGACCTCATACAACTCCGCGCTCGTGAGAATGTCGACGTTGCTATTAGATCCTCCTGCCACCAGCACCTTCCCGTTGGGCAGTAACGTCGCCGTATGCGCTCCTCGCTCGCCGGTAAGGCTGGCGGTGGCGGTCCAGTTCCCGGTCGCAGGATCATACAGCTCCGCGCTGGCCATAGCGCCGCCGCTGTTGCGACCGCCTGCTACCAACACTTTCCCGTTTTGCAGCAACGTCGTGGTTTGCTCGTAACGCGCACTCGCCATGGACCCGGTAGGACCGAAAGTGAAAGGCGCGCCAAGAGCGGGCTGCGCCAGGGACAGCCCGGCACCGAGAAGAAGCAGCACCGATTTCATTTGCCGCAAAATCAGAGAGGCGGGCCGCTTGAGGGCCGGCATCCGACGATGGCGATTGTTTCATGAGCTTGGGGAGGAGTGACGCGGCGCGACCAACGAGACGATGTGGTGCTGGCAAACAGCCATCTACTCTTCGGCGGCGAAGTGCAGAAGGGATGCAAATTGGGCGCTAAATCGCCGGGGCAAGACATCGCCCGGCGTTCCCGACGCACCCGGGGCGCGCCACTGCCGCTCCGGCACGATTGACATTTCCCTGGCTAACCGCAAGTCTCGAACGCGTGATCGTGCGCTTCGTTAGGCAGAGCATCCTGGCGCTCGCCCTCATCGTCAGTGCGGCGCTGGCGCGGAGCGCGTCACCTGCCTCAGCGGCGCCAACCGCGCCGTTTCGCGCCGTGCCGGATTTCTTCCAGCTCCCGGCTGGGGCGAATTTCGGGGAAGTCTTGGGCGTCGCAGGGCGGCTACGATCGCATCGTTGAGCAGGACGAGAACGGCAAGATCATCGCCGCCCTTGGCCAGCGTGGCCCGGCCTCGGGCCAATCCGACTCGGCGCACTTCCTCACTTTCGATGCGGACGGCAGACTCTTCGTTGCCGATGTCTTGAACTGGCGTGCCCAAGTCTTCGCTCGACCGAGGAAAAACCCGGCCTGTCGAGTTACATTCCAACGATCCGGAAGTTCTGGGAGCAGAAGCCGAGCAGCGGCTGGGAAAGCCACCATCCCGCCAAGCCCCTGCCGAAAAAAAAGGCCGGCTCGCCGCGGGTCCGCCCCCTCACCCGTCTGCGCGGGTGGACGCGGATTTGATATCTACCACCGGGGTGCCATCGAAAGCCTCGATGGGTCCGATCTTCACCCGCGTGCCGTCAAGCTCACGCACCGTCACCGGATGCAGGCCGAGCGGATTCGGCCGGGCTGGGGAGCGGGTGTAAAAGACGCCGGTGAGCGGTCGGTTCTTGTTGCCGCGCGGGTACCCCGTCAGGACGTCGCGTTTCGCCTCGTGCAACCAGGTGATCACGATCAATTCGTTTCCCACTTCCACTCCCAATAACGCCTCCGCAAAGCGCGGCTCGATCTCCAGCCACGCATCGGGCGCACCCTCGGGTCCCTGCCGCGGCGCGTCCTCACGCCCCTGCACCGTCGATCGAATGAAGCCAACCGGCTCGAGCGTGTAAGAGTTCACGCCCGCAACCTTGTCCACGCTTTCTCCCGCGCAACTAGCCAGACGCTGCACCTGCGAGGGAGCCCTGGCTTGTAGCTGCCTCACTCCGTTGAGGCGATCCACGACACGGCCACAGAGTGCCGTGGCTACATCAAGCCTCCACGCTTCCGCGAGTTCACCAACTCTCAGGCCAGCCGGCGTAGGACATCGCCGATCTTGGCGTCGAACTCCGAGAGCTTGAAGGGCTTGAGCAGCACAGTCGCGTTCACCCGCTTGAAGAAAAAATCGATCGCCGGCTGGTTTTGGTGCCCGGTAAAAAAGATGAACCGCTGCGCTGTCGCCGGTCGCATCCGCGTCGCCGCCCAGTAAAACATCTCGCCCCCGCTCCGCGGCATCAGCATGTCGCAAATAATGAGATCGAAGAAACCCTTCCGGATCTCGCCCAATCCCTCCACCCCGCTCGGCACAGCGATGACTTGAAAACCGCGGAAGCCCAGGTGATCGCTCAGCACTTCCCGAAAATCATCCCTGTCTTCCAGCAGGAGAACCCTCTGGGACGGCCTCGGCGCCTCCAGCGGACGCACGTCCACCGGCGGGATATCCTCCGCAGAAATATCGATCTCAAGCGTGACGATCTTCGCATTATCGAAATAGGAAACTGCCGGTTGGCGACGCATCATTCCGCCAGTCGATAAGCAGGACCGGTGCCCGCGAGACACCGGTAGCCCATCCCACGTGGCGAAGGGCGGAGGGCTCCGTCCATCCGTCGTCAAAGCAGCGCCGACACCGCGACGCTTCTGGGTCGCAATTTCGCCTAGGCGCGCCGGATCGCCGAAGACCGTGCGGGAGCGCGCGTTCGGGCCAAAGTTCGAGGATAGGTCAGGAACAGCGCCATCAGCCGCATCAAAATAAAGTGAAGAAAATGGACCGCCAGCATGAACTCGCCGGCGCTCGCAGAACCAGAAGGTAAACATCCCACCGCACCCGCTGCTTCAATTCCGCCTTTGGCACGGCGTCGTAGTCGATCGGCATTCGCTTTCCAAATTTGCCCGCCACGATGGAACCGAAAGCACTCCAGAGCCCCGGCGAAGTGGCCAGTGGGCGCCGCAATTCATCGCTCAGCAGCGCGTCGTGAAACGGAATCAGCACAACCCAAGGCAGCCCCAGGAGTCCGACCAGGAAGGGAACATTCTCCGCGCGAAATCTTAAACCTTCGGACTCTATCTCGCGCGCGAAAGGCACGGTGACTCCCTTTGGCGCCTACGGCCACGCCCGACCAAACTGAACGCGCTGGCGGAGAAGCATCCGGCCTTCGAAAGACGCGTCGCCTCGGTCGAAGATCCGGCGTCCCTCGATCCCGCGGTTCAAGGAGCACAGTTGGTGGTCCACTGCGCCGGGCCGTTTCTGGATACGGCTGCGCCCGTGATCGAAGCCGCCTTGCGCGCGCGCATTCACTACGTCGACATCGCGGCCGAGCAAACCGCAGTCTTTCACACCTTCGAGCCCTACGACGAGCGGGCGCGGCAGGCCGATATCCTGGTCACGCCGGCGCTCGCCTTCTACGGAGGATTGAGTGACCTCCTCGCCACCGCCGCGATGGATGACTGGGAATCCGCGGATACGATTAGCGTGGCAGTCGCGCTCGATAGCTGGCAGCCGACCTTAGGCACGCGCCTGACCGGCGAGCGCAATTCCGGGCAGCGGTTCGTCAGCCGATGAGCGAGCTCTGACCCCTTTCTTGACCCTCGATTACTCGGTCGCGGAGCTGGCCGCCTGAGCCGAGCGGATCAAGGCGCGTGGCGCCCGTCGCGTCTGGCTTACTTCAACCAGGATCGCGACCGGCCACGCGATCAGGAATGCGCAAGCCCTGCGCAGACTGCTCCGTCGGCAAGATCCGGCGGCTCCAAGAGGATCGGCTCATTTTTGACCAATCCAAAAGGACTCGCTCCACCGATGGAAGTGTGACGGGCGACGCCAGAGCGGAACGGCAAAGGAGCGATTCGGCCGGGAAAGCAAAACAACTATGAAACGAAATTTTCCAATGATCTTGATCCTCTCGATCGTCGCTTTGACCCCGCTCGCGACCGGAGTCCTCTTTGCTGAAGATACCGAACCAAAAACGGACTCCGGCCTGCCGCGAGATCAGATCGAAAAGATCATCGAAGCGAAAGGCGAAGTGAATGACGGCGTCCTCGATATCGGACTTCCGCGCAAGGATATCGGCGAGGTGAAAGGCCCGGACGGGATGATCCTCACGCCGGATTTCGGAGTCGGCGGCGAGCTCCTCTTTCAGTCGACGCCCGATGGCAAAGCCTTCCTCAATGGCGACATCCCATTGCGCGAGACGGAAGTGAACCCGTTCATCGAGGCGCTCTTGACCCACGGCCTCGTCTTCCAAGCCTTCCACCAGCACATGCCGACCACGCCGCAGGTCTGGTTCGTCCATTTCCGCGGCACCGGCGATCCGGTCGAGCTCGCGACTTCGATCAAAGCCGCGCTCAAGAAAACCGCTCTCCCCTTCCCGCTCGAGGCGCCGCCGAAGAATCCAAAATCACCGCTCGATTCCGAGCGGCTCGCGCAGATTCTGCACGGGAAAGCCTCCATCGGCGACCACGGCGTCGTCACCATCTGGGTCAAGCGCACAGACAAAGTCACGGTCGACGGAGTGGAAGTGGACCCGCGCGCCAATATTTCCACTAACATCGAGTTCAAGCCCATCGATCAAGGCCCGCGCGCGGCCGTCATCCCCGATTTCTCCATGACCGCCGAACAGGTCACCTCCGTGATTACTCTCATGCGCACCAAGCTGGGTTGGTATCAGGGCTGCCTCTATAACCAAGAGATCGGCGAAACGCCGCAGCTCTTTTTCGATCACATGGCGAAAACCGGCGACGCCTACGAGCTGGCAAAAGAGATCCGGCAAGGCCTCGACCTGACGGAGTCTCATTGAACGCCGCCCCTTAGCCGCGAACTAAAGGAGCATTTCGGCATCTCAGAATCCAGCTCATCAGCGTTTCCGCAGGTCGCCCGTTAGCGCCAAGAATCGAATGGCCGTCGGGAATTAATTGGCCAGCGTTTCGCGGTCGAGTTGGCACGAGCGGCCTCCGTAACGAGGCGATCAGGCCGACGCGCTCGGGCCGGCCGATTCGAAAGCTCAGAAGAAGCGGCCTAAGACGAAATGAAACGGCCGCGAGTAGATAGATCCTCTGACGCCTTGCTCCCAGCCGCTAGCGGCGTAGGATGCTGCTTCGTCGGAGCGTAGCAGTCGTTTCCTCGACTCATAAAGATGCTCTACCTTCGCATTGCCCTCCAACTCTTCGTTGCTCTCGGAGTGCTTAACGTCTGGCTGCTGCGCGCAAATAAGCCCAGTGCTTACCGAGGGGGCAACGCCCGCAATCTCCGCGAAGAATTTTCAGCCTACGGGTTGCCCGCCGGGTCGATCTATCTGGTTGGCGCGCTTAAGATTCTGCTCGCCCTCGCCCTCATTGCCGGCATTTGCTTTCCCCTGCTCGTCCGTCCCGCAGCCATTGGCATGGGATTGATGATGCTCGGCGCCGTCGCCATGCACGTGAAAATTAAGGACCCGCTGCACAAGTCGCTGCCAGCCGCTGGCATCGCCCTCCTCTGCGCGCTGATCGTGTTCCTCTGCGGGCGCGTCTAGAACGCCGCCCAGCAAAGCCAGCCATTCAGGACCAGGTAGAGCAAAGCCTGCGAGGTTTGCAACAGGCTGTCTTTGATCCGAATCCGGACGCCGACTGCGAGCAACATCATGAGCGTGAGACCGGCGGCGGCGGCCCGGCCGATCCACG
This sequence comes from Chthoniobacterales bacterium, assembly GCA_051003355.1. GTDB lineage: Bacteria > Verrucomicrobiota > Verrucomicrobiia > Chthoniobacterales > UBA10450 > Palsa-1392. The sequence continues at coordinate 8,701 of JBPCLK010000147.1, forward strand.
GAATCTCCAGCCCGAGCAGCAGACCGCGCGCCGCGCAGATTTGCAGCACTCCCACCATCACGCGCTCCCTCCCGAGATGGTAGCGCACAAACTCGCGCTTCAGATAATCGGAGCAGAAACAAGCCCCGCCATAGACGACGAAGGAAACAGCGGAGAACAAAATGATAGCGATGCGCAGGCTGCATAATAACAGTTCCGCTGGTCGATGCGCGCGGGCGCTGACTGAAAGAAGTCGAGGGGTCAAGAGTATATTCAAAACCTCGGACGCCGACATCTTCTCTTATACGTCGTATTAAATATGCTGACTTGGGCGCATGCCGACGGCACCCCACGCACCGACGAAGAATGCCACGTCTGGGACCGTTTCATCCCCAAGCGCGCGCCATCGCAATCTGAGTCTTTACCCGCCCAGCTGGCGTCGCAGCTCTCTGGCATTGCTGATCGCGTAACAGTCGCGGTCGTTATTGAAATAGGACCACACGCGACTTGCGCCGCTTGCCCTGATCCGGCGTGCCCATACAGCCAATTCCTCGGGCGAGTAATCATGCCGATACCAACGCTGGGGGCCGTGAAAGCGCACGTAGATTTCGTCGGCGGTTTTAACCAGTTCGTCAGGCAAACGCGGCCCGCTGCAGGAGCAAAAGATGACTCCCCGTTCTCGAAACGTGGTGAAGACCTTTTCATTCCACCAGCTCGCGTGTCGGAACTCGACGACGTTCCGGCGAGTCGGATCAAGTTGCTCCAGGATCCGGCGAAGCCGCGGTGCAGAATATCGAAAGCTTGGTGGCAGCTGAAAAAGAAAGCAGCCCATTCGATGTCCCAGCACGTCCGCGATGTGCCCGAAGTCGCGCACCAGCGTCTTCGTCGCAGTGAAGCGCTTCACGTGCGTAATCAGCTCGCACACTTTCACGGTATAAATAAAGCGCCTGCCTTCGGCCTGTCTCAGCCACCCGCGCACCGTCGCCAAGGTTGGCCACGAGTAAAAGGGCGCGTTCAGCTCCACCGTATCAAACTGCTCCGAGTAAAACCGGAACCAGGCGGCGCGCGGCAGATCGGCCGGGTAGAATCCGCCCTGCCAGTGCCAGTAATACCAGCCCGAGCAGCCGATGTGACAGGGACCGATGGCGCCTTCGTCGCCGGCAGGCCGGAGCTCCGGCGCGCGCTCCCACGCCAGCCGCGCCTCGTGCATTTTGGCGGCGCGCCCAACATTCGCCGCGCGTTGCGCCGCCCGCCGCCCCTCGCGACGTGCGCGCCGCTCAGCCGGCGTGAGCGCAGGCTTTTCACGATCAGGCATACTTCACAATCGCCGGAGCACTCACTCGCTCACTCTTGCATCAGGACAAAGTCGCTGCCAGCGGCTTCCCAATTGAAGAAAGTGCCAGAAGGCAGCTTGCAGAATCTAAGCTTTTCAGCTTTGGCGGAGCGGCCCATGAGGCTTGTCCGCCACACAGTTCAGCGGAGATGGTCGCCAACATGACAGCTTCCACCGTGGCGCAATACCTGCCGCACTCCCCGCGGATCCAAGAGCGCGCTAGTCAGAAAGCGCAGCCAGCCAAGCGACAGCAACGTTTCTTGCAAACCCGAATGCTCAGCACTCCGCCGTCGACTCCTTTTGTGTCGAAAGTAAGAACTGACCTCCGCCGCCGCCTATGATTGCATAAGTTTGTCGACCGCCGACAGTGGCCCAATGATTGCCGGGAATTCCACCAAAACCCAGAGTGTCGTGGTCTACACTGCGACGGAGGATAGCCGCGAGGCAGGGCTCTCGTTAGGCGAGCAGATCGCGACGCAACTGGGAGGCCGGAATCCCGATGCGATCATTCTGTTCGTCTCGCCGAAGTACGATGCGGCCGCGCTGGTGGCCTGCGTGGCCGAGCGAACGGGCGCCAAGATCATTGTCGGCTGCTCATCCGCTGGAGAATTCACGAACGCCACCCAGGGTGAAGGCAAAGCCTGTGCGCTCGCGCTTAGTTCGCCGTCATTGCAATTCGCGGTCGGGATTGGTCGCGGCATTAGCAAAGACCGGCGCAAAGCGGCTGCGGACATGGTGCGCGACTTTCGCTGCGGGCAGGAAGGGTCTAACGAGTATTGCTCGGCTTTGATCTTGACCGATGCACTAGCCGGTCACGCCGATGAATTGATTGAAGAATTGACGCTCAAGACTGGTGGCAGTCATCAGTTTTTCGGAGGAGGTGCCGGCGACGACGCGAACTTTCAGCGCACCCAGGTTTTTGTGGGGAACGAAATCGCCAGTGATGCCGCGGTTGCTCTGGAGATCATTTCCGAAAAGCCGATCGGGATTGGTGTGCGCCACGGCTGGACTCCGGCGACGGCACCGATGCGCGTCACGGAATCGCGCGGGGCTGTCCTCGTCAGTCTCAATGCCTCTCCTGCGCTCGATGTTTTTCGCGAACATGCCGAGAAGACTGGTCAGCAATTCGACGAAGCGGATCCGATGCCTTTCTTTCTCCATAACATTCTCGGAATCGAGATGGGCGACGGTTACAAATTGCGCGTGCCGCTGGCGGTGAACCCGGATGGCTCGGTTCTTTGCGCCGCGGAAATCCCGCAGGGTGCGGCGGTTTGCCTCATGAGCACTGACGTCGCCTCTGCGAAAGAAGCGGCTGCGAATGCCACCCGCGCCGCGGTCGATCAACTGAATGGACACGAGCCGGGCGTTGCCCTCTTTTTCGATTGTGTCGCAACGCGTCTCCGGATGGGTCGCGAGTTTGGGAACGAGCTCGATGCGTTGAAGGAAGTTCTCGGCGAGACTCAATTCGCCGGCTGCAATACGTAGGGACAAGTCGCCAGAACGACAGGGCAATTCAACGGCTTCCACAACTGCACAGCCGTCGTTTGCGTCCTGCCGGCGTGATCGCACCTCGGCGCCGCGCGGCCAGCTCCTTTCGCTGGTCGCAGCGCTG
>JBPCLK010000148.1:0-18229 GCA_051003355.1 Chthoniobacterales bacterium
GTGAAAACGCGGCTAAGCCCGCCTCTTTCTCCAGACGAGGCCGCGACTCTGAACATCTGTTTTCTCCGCGATCTCTCCTTGGCCGTTAAAAGTGCTGGTGAGCCAGCGCAAGGCGTAGCCTGCTACACGCCAGTCGGCGAAGAGGAAATATACGCCTCCATTCTGCCGATTGATTTTCAATTGATCGCCCAGCGCGACGGCCTCTTTGGCGAACGGCTTTGCGGAGCTGTAGAGGATTTGCTCACGGCAGGGTTCGGCTCCGTTTGTTTGATTAACTCCGACAGTCCGACCGTGCCGGCAGAGGTCTTTGCGGAAGCGGCACGAGTCTTGAGTGAGTCTACGGAGAAGGTGGTGCTCGGTCCGTCGGATGACGGCGGATATTATCTGATAGGAATGAAGAGACTGTACGAGCGGCTTTTTGAAGAAATCGACTGGAGTACCGAGCGAGTGCTCCAACAAACTCTGTCGCGCGCGCAGGAGATGGGCCTGCCAGTTCATCTGCTGCCGGCCTGTTATGACGTCGATGAAAGCAATACCTTGCAGCGGCTCTGCCAGGATCTGCTGGGTCATGGCGACCAAAGCAGAGGCATCGCTCCGGCGACGCGCTCCTTTCTGCGGGACTTTGTGGCACGGGAAGGGCGGGACCGAATCTGGCCAGAATCAGCTAGCGTCGCAGCCGCAGGATGAAACGGGCTCTTGTTACCGGAGGCGCCGGCTTGATCGGTTCCCACCTCTCCGACCTGCTTCGACGGGAAGGATGGAAAGTTCGTGTTCTGGACAACTTGGAACCGCAAACTCACCGCCACGGCCGTCCTGCTTGGGTCGAGCAAGAGAGCGATTTTTTGCAAGGCGACCTCCGAGACCGGGCTACGATGGCGTCGGCATTATCGGACATCGATGTGGTCTTCCACCAGGCTGCTTACGGCGGGTATATGCCGGAGATTGCCAAATACGTTCACGTCAACAGCTTCGGCACCGCGCAGATGCTGGAACTGATCCGCGAAGAAAATCTTCCCATTAAAAAGGTCGTCGTGGCCTCCTCGCAGGCGGTCTATAGCGAAGGTGCAGCGACTTGTCCCAGCCATGGGTTAGTCTTCCCACCAGTGCGCCCTCTCGAACAGTTGCGGCGAGGCGATTGGCAAGTGCATTGCCCTATTTGCCAGGAAGTCACAACCAGTGCGCCCACGCCAGAGAGTGCGCCCATCGGCGGGGAAACCGTCTACGGCCTGACGAAGGTGGATCAGGAAAAGCTGGTTCTGCTTTGGGGAAAACAAGTGGGAATCCCCACGGTGGCCCTTCGCTATTCCTGCACCTACGGTCCGCGCCAATCGATCTTCAATCCCTACACTGGAGTGATCGCCATCTTCTGCACCCGCCTGTTGAATGACCTGCCGCCGGTTCTTTATGAGGACGGCGCCCAGACGCGCGACTTTTCTTTCGTCGAGGATATTGCCCGGGCCAACCTGATGGTGGCGGAAAGCGACGCCTTGGATGGTTTGCCGGTCAATGTCGGAAGCGCGCACGGTGTCTCCATTCGGGAGGTGGCCGAGCAAATTTCCGACGCTCTCGACATCCATCTTGCCCCTGAGACAAACGGGGAATTCCGTCCGGGTGAAATGCGTCACCTAACCAGCGGCACCGAGCGAATTCGGGCCGCCGGGTATCGGCCCCAGGTGGATCTGGCGACCGGAATCGGACGTTACCTGGATTGGATTCGCGCGCAGAAAGATGTGCGCGATTACTTCAGCGAAGCGGCCGACATTTTGCGGAATAAAGGAATCGTGCATCGTGTCGCCAGGATGTGAAGCCTCACATTTCCGTCATCATTCCTGCGCTCGATGAAGAAGAGCCGATCGGTGCCGTAATCACCGCCTGTCTGGCCACCGGTTTGCCGGACGAAGTCATCGTGGTCGATAACGGGAGTACGGACGCCACCTTTGAGAGAGCGCAGGAAGCGGGGGCACGCGTCGTTTCTGCCCCACGCGGTTACGGTCGGGCCTGCGCAGCTGGCATCGTCGCGGCGAAGCCGGAGTCGAACGTCCTGGTTTTTCTTGATGGAGATGGGAGCGATTGTCCGGAGATGATGGAGAGAATCGTGAAACCCATTTTGGACGACGAAGCTGATTTTGTGATCGGCTCGCGCGTGCGCGGGGAGCGCGAGCCGGGCAGCATGAACTTTCAACAGATCTTTGCCGGTCGTTTAGCCGGGCTCCTCATGCGCGCGCTTTACGGCGTCCGTTATACCGACATGTGTCCCTTTCGAGCGATCCGCCGGCCTCTCCTGCCCGAGTTAGGGATGCGCGAGGAAACTTACGGCTGGAACCTTGAGATGCAGATGCGGGCCGCACAGGCCGGTTTGCGCATTCTCGAGGTGCCGGTCAACCATCGCTGTCGCACCGGTGGAGAATCCAAAATCTCCGGCACGATGCGTGGAACGCTGGTGGCTGGCCTGCGAATTCTCGCGACCTTCATCCGGGTGGCCCGCGACCGGCGCGCGTAAATTCGCGCTCTGTTTGCGACTTTAGGGAATATCCGATCATACTGAAGGCTCTCCTCAACATGAATAAGGCGCTCAGTCGTGGCAGAATAGCCGGTGCGGGCCTCCTGGCTGGCGCTCTGGCGGGAATCGCCATGACCTTGGTGATGCTGCTGTTGGCGTGGCTCTTCGGCGTGGCAACCCCTCTCGCGATCATCGGCGATCGCCTCTCCGTTTTCATCAAACCCGGGCCGTTTCTCGCCCTGATGGGGCGCGTCGGTGGCTATAATCATCTGAAACAACTGGGGCTTGGCTCCACTATCGCAGGGCAAATCGCGGTCGGCGCGATCGGCGGCCTGGTTTACGGCCTGTTCATGCGGGGCCGCGCCAAGGCGCCGATTCTCGGCACGTTAGGCGTTTTCTTCGTCCTCCCGCTCGTTGTTTCCATTTTGCTGCTCTGGCCGGTGCTGGGCACGAACTATCGCGGCTGGCCTATCTGGCCCGCCACCTTCATGACCTGTCTCGGGCTGGCGGTGGCCTTTTTGGCCTTCGAGCGGACGTTGGTTCTTGGTTTTCGCTTTCTTACCGCCGAACGCGCGGCTTCGGACGACCTCGAATATTCGCCTGCCATTGGGCGGCGTGTGCTAATTCTTGGAGGACTCGGGCTGGTCGCAGTCGGCGGCGGTGCCGGGATCCTGCGCCGCTTGTTTCAAGTCGCGAGCTTCAGCTACGACGGCACTCAATACAAAGGCGCCGGGGTGGAGCCAATTACGCCTAACGACAAGTTTTACTGCGTGACCAAGAACATCGTCGATCCAAAGGTGGAGACGGCACCTTGGCGGCTCGAGGTCACCGGCATGGTGAAGCAACGCCAGACCTACGACTTCGCCCGCTTTCAATCGCTCCCGGCGATCGAGCAGGAAACGACACTCATGTGCATCAGCAACGGCCTCGGGGCGGGGCTGATGAGCAATGCCAAGTGGCGGGGGGTCCCGCTACACACGCTGCTCAAGAGCGCAGGGCCGCTCTCCGGGGCAGCCAAAGTGCGACTGCACGGAGTCGATAATTACACGGATACCTTTCCGCTGGCCAAGGCCTTGGAGCCGAACACGCTGGTTGCTTTCGAGATGAACGGCGAACCGTTGCCCGATCGGCACGGGTTCCCGGCGCGCGTCATTGTGCCCGGATATTTTGGCGAGAAACAAGTGAAATGGTTGACCCGCATCGAAGTCACTGGGCCGGACGCAGAGGGTTTCTACGAAAAGCAGGGCTGGGGCCCGAATTTCGTCGTGCCCACACGGTCTCGCATTGATCAGCCTGACCAAAACGCGTGGTTCAGCCTGTCCAAAACGCCGGCCGGAATTCCATTGCGCGGCATTGCTTTCGCCGGAGATCGTGGGGTCTCGCGAGTCGAGGTCAGTCTGGATGACGAAAAGACGTGGCAGGAAGCGAAAATCGACTACCCGGGAACCAAGCTGACCTGGATCCTCTGGAGTTTCGACTGGAAGCCGACTGCGCTGGGAGAAATCAAGATAGCAGTTCGCGCGACCGACGGAACCGGCGCCGTGCAACGGCTCGAAAAAGAGCGTGGACAGTTCTCTGGCACGACCGGCTTCCATAAGATCAGCGTCTATCTGGCAGCCTAACGAGCAAGTCGCGATTCGTTAGTCTGACACTTTGGGCACCAGGCTGTCGTCCGCCCGCCAATGGTGGCTCGTTTAAGGACGGAGCCGTCACGCGGGCAGACGCCGCCGCTTTTCCAGCGCTCATGAATCAACCAGGTCCGCGGCGGATCGGAAAAATCGCGTCCAATGATGCGAAGCGAAGCGCGCGCGACAAAACGCGTCTCTTTGAGAAGTGCTTTCCTCTGCGCATCAGTCAATTTTCCGGTCGGCCGATCCGGTCGAATGTGGGCCCGCCATAAAATCTCATCGGCCATCCAGTTCCCGATGCCCGGAAACCCATTTTGCATGAGCAGCACGCCTTTGATGGGAGCGCGGGCGTGGCGGCGGAGAAATTCATCCAGATACTTTTGATTGAAACCGCGGTCGCTGAGATTCGGCCCGCCGGAGCGCCACCAATCCGGCTCTCCTTTGCCGTGATGAAAACGGACGCGGCCAAACTGGCGCGCATCCCGAAAAACCAGCGTCCGTCGTTTTTGCTCGAGGACCAGGTGATCATGTTTTTCCGGGGTAAAGCCGAGCTCCTCGATGCGCAATTTCCCCGTCATCCCGAGGTGAAGGCCCAGCCAGTTATCGCCCGAAAATACGAAAAGCATTTGCTTTCCCCGCGCTTCGGAACGGCGCAATGTTTGCCTAACGAGGCGCTGTTGGAGCGCGCGGGTGTCTGTTTCGCGGAAGATCCGCTTCGTTCCATGGATTCGCACACCCGTCACGAGTTCGCCGAGTCCCGGATTCCATTGCTTGCGGTAGTATTCGACCTCGGCCAATTCCGGCATATGCCGAAATTAGATCGCTCCGAGGCTCCATGCTACTCTTGGCGCGCATGGAGAAGGTCATCATCATCGGGAGCGGCTGCGCCGGCCTCACCGCAGCCATTTACGCGGCACGCGCCAATCTGAATCCGCTGGTTCTCGAAGGCCGACAACCTGGCGGTCAGCTCTCCACCACTACGCTGGTGGAAAATTTCCCCGGCTTTCCCGAGGGCATCGATGGCCCGCAGCTGGTCATGAACATGCACAAACAGGCGGAGAATTTCGGAACCCGCTTTTCCTATGCGGAAGCGACCGGCTTCGAGATGGCGGGCGACCACATCCGTTTGCGCGCGGATGACGAATGGCTCGAAACGCAGGCGCTGATCATCGCGAGCGGCGCGTCAGCCCGCTGGCTCGGCCTCGAGAACGAGGAGAAGCTGATCGGTCACGGCCTCACGAGTTGTGCTACTTGCGACGGCGCCTTCTACCGCAACGTGCCCGTCTGCGTGATTGGCGGCGGCGACTCCGCGGCGGAGGAAGCGCTTTTCCTCACCCGGTTTGCTTCCAAGGTCTACCTGATCCATCGCCGCGGCGAGCTGCGCGCCTCGAAGATCATGGCGGATCGTGTCCTGGCCTGCGATAAGATCGAGCCGATCTGGAACACAGTGATTTTGAAATACATTCCCGACGACAAAGGTGAGATGACCGCCGTCTTGCTCCGGAATATCGAGACTAAGGAGGAGAAGATCCTGCCCATTGCCTGCGTTTTTGTCGCGATTGGACACGATCCCAATACGAAGGCCTTCGCTGGCAAACTTGAAACGGACCCGGACGGTTATCTTCTCGTTAGGCACCTGGCCGAGAGTAAGCATCCGGGGGTCTTCATCGCGGGCGACGTGGCCGATCGTGTGTATCGACAGGCGATCACCGCGGCCGGGTCGGGCTGCGCAGCCGCGATCGAGGCGGAAAAGTATTTAAGCGGGCACTCCGCTTGAGTTTAAATCCGCCAATCTCCGGTCTGCGCCCGCCGGAATCCATTTGAAGCTTTGCGATCTCACTCAGTTCTATTCGCCGCTGAGCGGCGGAGTGAAGCGCTATGTGCACGAGAAGATCCGTTACATCCAGACCGCCACCGGCGACGAACATGTCCTGATCATTCCCGGGGCCAGGACCGAGATGATCGAGACCGAACGCTCGCGCATTTACACGATCCGCTCGCCCTTGCTCTCCCGGACTTCGCGTTATCGGGCTCTCGTTAATCTGCGCGCCATCGAAGAAATCCTGGAGCGAGAAATGCCCGACCTGATCGAGTCAGGCGATCCCTATCAGGTGGCCTGGAAAGCCATTGCGTCGGGAGTGGGACTGCGAATTCCTGTGGTGGGATTCTATCACTCTCATTTTCCGGAAGCCTACCTGCGTACGGCCTCCCGATTTCTTGGTCGAACCGCGACGGAGTTCGTCATGGACCTCGCGCGGCGCTACGTCCGGCAGATCTATAACCAGTTCGAAGCGACCCTCGTCCCGTCTGAGCGGCTGGGGCAGCTCTTGAGCGACTGGGGACTCCGCAATGTGCAGGCCGTCGATCTCGGGGTAAACGTGGCCGTCTTCAGGCCAGAACCAGACGACTCGGTTTCCACCCGTAAGTCGTTAGGCATTCCGGCCGATCGCAGTCTGCTGCTTTATGTTGGACGGCTCGCGCAGGAGAAAAATACGCAGACCCTCTTCGCCGCCTTTGCAGCGCTGCTCCGCCGCGATCCCGATCGTTATCATCTTCTGATCGTGGGGGACGGGTTACAGGGAGAGGAATTGCGCGAGCTGCAGGAGCGTGTGGGTTGCATAACCTGGCAATGCTACTCTGCGGATTCCGAAGAGCTGGCGCGTTTCTATCGCGCAGCCGAGTTACTCGTGCATCCCGGTGTGCAGGAGACTTTTGGTCTCACGGCGCTGGAGAGCCAGGCGTGCGGGACGCCGGTAGTCGGTATTCGCGGAAGCTACATGGACCGGATCATCTTCGGTGGGCAGCGCCATTGGGCGGCCGAGAACACAGTGGCCGCCCTCACAGATGCGGTGGTCGCAGCAAGCGGTGGCGAACTGCGTGAGGAAGGACTGAAAGCAGCGAAAGAAGTGCGCGAACAGTATGCCTGGAGCGAGGTCTTCGCGAGGCTCTTCCGAGTCTACGACTCGGTTCGATCCGGTTTCCACTCCGGCTGAGGCTGGCGGCCCGCGTAGTCGTCTTGCGACATTCTGGCGACCACGTAATCTCCGGAGTGAAATCAGAGCAGGCTTACCAAATTCGTGGCTTCCGCCCGTCGGACCGCGAGGCCGTACGCCGGTTGTGTTGCCAGACAGGCTTCCTCGGTCAGCCCATCGATCCAGTTTACGAAGATCGTGAGCTCTTCGCCGATTTCCTGACCACGTATTATACCGATCACGAACCGGAGTCGTCTTTCGTCATCGAAGTGGATGGCGAGTTAAAAGGCTACCTGCTTGGTTCGCGCAAGCCAAAGCTGAACCAACTCTATTCCTTCCAGCAAAACATTGTGCTCTTCCTGCGCGCGCTCCTGCGTTACCCGCGCTACAACGAGCGTTCCCGACGTTTCATCCGCTGGATGGTCATGAACGGCTGGCGGGAAGTCCCAGCCGCCCCGGCCAGCACCCCGCATTTTCACATCAACCTGCTGCCAGAAGCGCGCAAAATCTCAACCACGCGCGCGCTCATGAGCGCCTACCTCGGTTATCTCTACCGCTGTGGCGAGAAACAGGTTTACGGGCAGATCGTGACCTTCGAGAGCCGGCGGGGCGAAAAGATGTTCGAGCGCTACGGTTTTCGCGTCCTGAACCGGGCCGAGATCACCAAGTATCGCCTTTACTATCCGGAGTCGGTTTACCTCAGCACCGTGATCAAGAATCTCGAGACTGCCGACCCCTTGTCAGCCTACACGAAGTCCTCGGTCTGACTTGTCTTGAGGGAAGCGTACGTTAGTTTTTGGCCGCTCTCGATCGCCGGCATAGCTCAGTTGGTAGAGCAGCTGATTTGTAATCAGAGAATTCGTTTTTGAGGACCGTTAGCCGGCTTTAGCTGCCGTTGCTTATCGTTGCAGATGAGCAGCTTGCGATAAACCATTGGAAAATGTGCATATGCCATGTTTAGCTAAGATTTGCTCTATTCAGCGTCTCGCGTGTACAAAAGGCGGGTACAATGAGCCCCTGCTGTTCCGGATCTCGTTTTCCGTACGTTCAGTCTTGCGTGGCAGAATTGAGGTGAAGCAAAGCAGTCAGCACAAAGGCATCTCGGGCCACAGGTTCGAGGGATTTGGACAAAGCAGGCACGCTGCTATGGCCTTCGTTAGTGCCTCCGATTAGGGAGTTTTGTAATTGACGATAAGTATGGGCCGCAAGGAGGCCTGAATTTTCTCCCGAATACCACGGCGTAGTTGCTGGTGGTGCCGGTTGGCTAAGACTGCAGCCGAGTTCGAGCGTTTTGGACTCGACCGCAGCAAGTAGTGACCATGGCGGTAGCCTTCCCAGTGGAACGTCTGATTTGAGCGCCTGCTTAGAGCCTAAAGTTGCTGGCAAAAGGCGTTAAGAGTCACAGCTAGTCGTGCCTGAGCCTGAAAGGTCAGCGACTCCACCGTATTCCAAGCTGTCTGAGTGATGAGATCGCTCACAATGCGAGAAGCTATCGATGCCCAATCGACGGTGATGAGATCAACTGACACTGAGGGAATCTTCGCGAAAAGCGAATTAATTGGACCATCCAGGAGAGCGACACGCTGCTTTAACATCAGCTTCCAGAGGATTTCCGGCTCACGCAGCGCAAAGAACGCCGCGGCCGACGCTCTTACGAGGAGGCCTTGTGTCTTTCGTCTCCCTAGAGATGCCAGCGCCCGTCTGACCCGATTCTGATCGATGAATACCGGCGCTGCTAAAGACAGCCCCTCGTCCTCGCTCGCCAAGCGATATTGGCTCTCCTCCATCGCTCCCTGTTCGCCCGGACCGTAGACGAGCGCGCATGATTCGACGCCGCATCTTCGCCACTCTCGAAAAATTGCCTGAAGAGCGTGGTCCTTGCGCACCTCGTATCGGCACCGGATGGGCGGAAAGGCTGTGTCGCACAGCCCCACAATCCGAATTCCGTTGTCCTGTAAGGCATGGAGCGATTCCTGCCCTTTCCGGTCTGGCGAAATCCAGATCACTGAGTCAGCGCCTGCTTCCAGAAGGCGTTCAGCCAAGAAGACACCGTGGCTTTCCTCCTGATTCAAAAAGACCTCGGCCGGCATAAACCGGTGCCTCCGGAGTTGACGACGCAGTTGGATAATGAAGGCGCGGTACTCAGCGAAGGCCGAAAACCGGAAAACCGAAACCGGCAAGCCAACCACTCCTCGAACATGCAAATGTCGATCATAGTCGCGGCCGTGCAAGACCGTTCGGGAACTTCGAATTCGCCCCACCAATCCTTCCTCTTCAAGGCGACGGAAAACCCGGTCTACCAGCGAAAGCGGAAGATCAAAAGCGCCAGCCACCGTGCGCAGCGAATAAAAAGTCTGAGGTTGCGCGGTCTGCTTCGCCAGAGCGATCCGCTGCAGCAATCGTAGGAGAGCAGCCGCTCGGTCTTCTGTTGCCTTTTTCGGCAAACATCGGGGCAAACGGGGCAGGGTCAGGGGAACATCCATTGTTCGCATAAGAAATGCAGCCTGCTTATCAAGGTTCCGCGCGCCCTGCAACTGTTTCGTCGCTGTTTTTTTTCGTTTCAGCGCTGTCTTTCTCGCTACCCCAAACTGCCGCCGTAATTCTGCCGTTAACAGAAGCCCAAACAGGATACAAAAAAACGTTATGCGAACTCCCTTTCGGTCTGCTCTTAGCCGCTCTCTTCTCCACCTCCCGAAGACTTTTAAACTCAGAGTCACCGCTTTGACTTTCCTGACCAGCGCCTGCTTTGGATTTTCTGTCTCAGCCCACGCCCAAGGCGACGGCGAACCTCCCGCCATCGCTTCGCGCGCCACCTTGGTGACGGTTGATTACGGCAACGACGTCACTTTCCAACCCACGAAACATAGTACCGACTTCGACCGACTCGGTGTGCGCGCGCAGCAGTTGCTCACGCTGACCGTGCAATTTCCCGCCGAGCTGGTCGGGCAACTGATCATCGCCGAACCGCTCGATGGCGGCACCCTTTACGCGCCCGAGGATGGACTCTTCATCGATGGCGACGGCAATGTCACCTTCCAGTTCCAGACGGGGGACGCTTTCGGCGCCTGCCGCGTGGCGGTGCATCAGCTCACCGATCAAAACTTTATTCAGTTCTGGATTGTCGATCCTGATCATCCCGAAAACACCCCGCCCGATCTCCCTGGTAGTTATTAGAAAGGAGAACGCAGCATGAACACCTTCTTTTCTTCTCCAAAGACAGCGGGAACCGGACGCGATCAACTCGCACGATTATTCGCTTCGGCACTCCTCGCAACACTCCTTCTCAGTCTCGGCTCGTTTTCTGCCCTTGCTCAGGGGCTCGACAATCCTACCGGTCCGACCGGTACTTTCGGGATGGCGAGTAACACCGGCGGGTCCTATTCGCCTTATACGGCCAATGCGACTCGCGTTATCCCCGATCTCACCGTCGCCGGCGCCGTCGGAGCCTATCCGTTGCAATGGAGTCGCATTATGAACAGCCGGGCCTACGGCGGCGGCGTTTTTGGGGAGGGAGGGGGCTGGAAGCATTCTTACCAGTGGAGTTGTAGCGCCTCGGAAAACGTTACAGCAGCTCCGGATTCTTACACGGTGAACTACCCGGATGGCCGCGTCGTGACGTTCGCTGCTAATATCGGAACGCCATATCTGTCGCCCGTGGGCGTGACGGATCGCTTCGGCGGAATTGCTAACAGCGGCTACGTCTATCTGTATCTGACCGATGGTGGCCGAGTCCGTTTCTACCAAACAGCAAAGTATTGGCCTCCCGTTGGCGGCGACCCGGCTTACTATAGCTTCACCTTGGGACCGGCCGATCAAATTATCGACCCCTACGGGCAGATAACCACGCTCACCTACAACACGTCCGACAAGCTAACTCAAGTCAAAGAAGCCGGGGGCCGTTACTTGAGCATCCTTTACGGCACTAATGGTTATATTTCAAGGGTTGACTCCTACACCGCGGCTGGACACGCTACCCAGTGGGTGCAATACACCTATGCAACCCAATCTTTCGGCGGAGCAAATTACGTGGTCCTGAAGCAGGCGGATTACATCTATACCGCGGGCGCAGAGCCGCCGCCGATCGCTTATTATACCTATCAAACCTCAAACACATCGCCCAATGGGAATCCGTTAATCAGCACCTGCAAGGACGTCCGCTATCCCGGGCCGATGAAGAATATCGCCTACACCTTTGTTCGAACAAATCCTCTTTCCTACGGAGAGCTTTCCCAGGAGAAGAATTTCAACGGCACCCTCGTCGAGACTCTTACGGTCAATACCACAAATAATACCCGGACAGAACTTAGGTCAGACGGTAAGTCGCGCATCTTTACCTATGGCGCGACCCTTGGGACGGGCGGGGTCACAAAAACCTATCTTTTAAAAAGTTATACAGACTTCGCCGGCCACGTCACCACCCTCACTTATGACGCGGATGGATTTGTCAGTTCGAGCAAGGACGCCAACAATCATACCACCAGTTTCACCTACCTTAATGGAGGCTTCCCCACCGGCGTCATCACGAAAATCACCCATCCTTCAGATTCGCAGACCCCGGCCTCCAGTATTCAGTATTTCTACACCGACATCACCGGAGCCTACCTCGATCATGTGACTGACGAGCTGGGCCATACCACCTATTACAAGCGCAACGCCGACCAGACGACCTACGAGATCGATTATCTCGATGGCGGCGTCGAGAAATATAGCTACAACGGGTTCAACCAGGTGGCCAGCCACACCATGCCCAGCAACGCGAGCGGCACAACGGGCGGCACCGAAACGTATACTTACGATGGAACTGGGCTTTTGAAGACCTATACCCCGCCTGCGACTGGCAGCGACCAGAATCCGGGTTCGCACCCGACCAAATACGCCTACGACCTCAATGACCGCCTCTCCACCAGCACAGACCCCAAAGGGAATGTGACCAGCTTTTCACATAACGAAATCGGTCAGGTGACGATTGTGCAGCACGCCGGCACTAGTCAGGGCGCCGATTATTACGCTTACAACGCTGATGGCACCCTGCAAACTCAGAGTATCCAGTTGGACGCCAGCAATTTTGCCGACACCAATTATGTCTACGATGACTATAAGCGGCTGCTCACCGTGACCGACCCGCTCAATAACGTAACCAAATATTGGTACGACAAAGCCGGCACGGGCGTTTCCGACCTTTCGCATACCGACGCCAACGTGACGTTGCTCGTTCTGCCAAACCAGACTATACCCGCGAGAAAAATAAAGACCGTTTACGATGCCAATCTACGTAAAGACACGGTCACCGCCGGGTTTAGCACAGTGGATGCTGCCACCACCAACTACGACTATGATCTAGTCGGCAACCTGACCGCCGTGACCGATCCAAATGGACAGAAGACGAGTTATTTTTACGATGCACGCGATCGGCTCGTCCATGTCAACGACCCCATTGCGACCGACCGGAACAGCGACGGCTACACCACCAGTTATACCTACGACCTGGCCAGCAACAAAAAGTCCGAGAAACGAGCCAACGACCAGACCATCACCTACGATACCTACGATGTGATGAATCGGCTCACCCAGATGACGGTCCATCAGGGAATCACCGCCGATGCGATCTCCCACTACACCTGGACCAAGGCAGGTAAAATCGACACGTTTACCGATCCTGGTGGCAATATCTACAACTACGATTACGATACGCTTAACCGGCTGATTACCACGACCTTTCCATCCGGCGGCGGAACCGAAACCCGCTTCTACGACATTTCCGGCAATCCGTTCACCTTTAAGAATCGAGGCGGCGCCACCCAGACTTTCACCTATGACGCGCGCAACCGCGAGACGAAGTATGTCTGGAGCACGGGCAACCCGCAGACCCGCCTTCTAACCTACGACGATGCCTCCCGGGTGCTGAGTTGTAACACCGTCGATTCTTCAAGCACCGTTCTCACGGGAATTAATTTCACCTATCTTGATGATGGTAGCTTGAAGACACAGGAAGAATGGGGGAACAAAGCGAACTCTTACGGCGATGGCATCCACCGCACCATTACCTACGGCTACGCTGACGGTAATCGAGCGACTGTGGCTTACCCAGGCACGGCCTCTTACGCCTACGCCTATACCGGCCGTAACCAGCTCAAGAACATGACGTGGTCTTACGACGATTCCAACGTAGTGAGCTATGTCTATGACCCGAATGGAAACCCGACCAGTCGCACCCCGGGAAACAACCCCGCCAGCAGCTACCTCTACGACGCCCTCAACCGGGTGACCAAGATTACCCATAATTTTACCGGCACCAGCAAGACGATCAATTACGGGTATACGGAGGTGGGTAATCGTAAGTTTACCCAACGGGACGGGAACGGGACGACCGGGACGGCCGACGGTTACACCTACGATCTTAATGATCAGATGAAGACCTTTCGGTTGAATGGCACGCTGGCCAACGGCGTGGTGAGCGGCGGGACTCTGACCAGCTTCAACCTTGACGAGAGCGGCAACCGCACGAGTGTGGTCGTGGGGTCAACCACCACGAACTATGGAGCGGTGAATAATCTCAACGAATACACCACTGTAGGAGGCTTGGGAGTGACCTACGGCGCCCTGGGCAATCTGAGCGTCTATAACAGCTGGAACTACTCCTACGACGCCATGGGGCGCCTGACCAGCGCCGACAAAGGCGCCATCACGAGCGATTTTCTTTACGATGGCCTGGGGCGACAGGTGGCGCGGACCGAAAGCGGGGTCACCACCTACAGCATCTACGACGGTTGGAACTTGGTCTCCGAATATGACGCCGGCGGGACTCTGCTGAACCGGACCATCCATGCGGACGGCGATCTGGTGCGCTCGCTGAATGCGACGCCTACTTCGCAGCAAATCTATTATTACGCCGATGGTAATGGGAGCACGACCCACCTGGCGGATGTGAACGGGACGCTGGTCGAGCGCTACACCTACGACGCCTACGGCACGCCCACCTTTTATAACGGGGGCGGCACAGTTCTCAATAACGGGACCGCTTATCAGGTGGATCAGCTTTTTACCGGGCAGAAATGGTATAGTCAGTTGGGACTCTACGACCTGCGCCACCGCGCCTATCTCCCCAGCCTGGGCCGCTTCCTCCAGCCCGACCCGATCGGCTTCGCCGGCGACTCTGCCAACCTTTACCGCTACGTTGGCAATAATCCGGTTAATGCCAGTGATCCGAGCGGACTCGCGGCAACCAATAAGACGGACGGCTCAGGATCGAACGACCCTGAGCCCCCGAGGGGCATCTACGATGGCACGCAGGGCGCAGGGATTTACGCATTCAATCGAGGCCACCTTGGAACTAATCTAGGTGGAATGCTAGAGGGTGTAATGCATGACAGTTATACGAATCTCGGCGGGCTCTCCTACAATGGGAAGCCAGTTATTGCGATCTCCTTTAACGATGTTCCTAGAGCGCGGGCTGTAAGTAATGTGGGCAACGTAAGCTCTGGACCTGGTGGCGCAGAATTTAATGTTAACCTCCCGTATGACCAAATTCAAGCGTTGGGGCCAGCAGCTAATGTGGTAACTAATCCGACCGGCGGAGGTATTTCAATGGAATACTCCGTTTCGCTTTATGATGGACCCGGTGGTACTCTTGGTCTCCAGCAAGTAACCCTAGACAGTGGACAGACCACCACGTTTCTTGTCCTAGGCAGCGGGGGCGGGTTTTTTAGCGGACAAGGAATTCAAGTTGGGAAAATATCTGGTGCCTATAATATGGACAGTATGGGCGGATGGTTTGCCACCGGCAGTGTGTCAACGGGAGGTCTGCAAGGGTCGAGTGTGCTTCCAAGTGGCACTGTTTCCTACTCCCCCAGCACCGCCACGAGCGTATTCGGTGGTGGTGGTGGAAGGTATGGAGGATATGGTGTCTTCGGTGGAGCAACTTACTCCATCCCCTTGCTGGGCTCGCCGCCACCACCGGGACGCTGAGTTTGGGTCCCGCTTTCTCATGACGCGTGCCAATGCTGCAATGACCGCTTGGGGAATGGCATGTTTTTTCGTGTTCGTTTCCCCTTACGTTTTCCAATCGATTAGGCTGCGTCGGGTTCTCCTACTGCTTCAAATCATCTGTCTGAATGCCACGGCTGCTGCTGCATTTATATGGTATTCGCGCAGCCAAACTAGCGCTGTTGTTTTTGCCGTTATAGGCGCCACGGCCTACAGCGCATTTTTGCTACGCACGACTTTCATTTGCGAAAAGTGCGGGCAGACAAGCAGACGAGGGCTTTTGAGACGTAGCGTCACCTGTTCGAAATGCGGCTAGGGAGGAAATAAGGAGGAAATTAGGGGTCGATGCTTGAAGGGGAATAAGGGGGAAAGAAGGGGGAGCGTTGGGGTTGCCCTGATTTGACGGACAGTGGGCTTAGGGTCAAAAACCCGAGGAACCCACATGAAGACTCAGCAAACCTGCTCGTGAGAGAACGAGCTACACGCAGGAGTACAAAGAAGAGGCGCTCTCGCTCTGGCGCGCGAGCGGTCGAAGCGCGGCCAAGGTGGCAGCAGAGTTGGGGATCCGCCCACCGCTGCTCTACCGCTGGGCACGCACGGAGCGAGTTCCGGATAATTCTGGAGGCGGGCGGAGGCCGCGGCGCAGTGTCGAGGAACTGGAGGCGGAGAACCATCGTTTACGCGCGGAGAACGCCAAGCTCCTGGAGCAGCGTGAAGTGCTAAAAAAATCACTGGGCATCCTGTCCGAAGTGCCGCCGAGCGGTATGCCCGAATCCAAGCCATGAGCGGCCAATACAAAGTAGCCTGGTTATGCGAGGCCTTGCTCGTCTCGCGCAGCGGCTATTATCACTGGAAAGAGCGGCGCCAACAACCTGGGCCGCGTCAGGTGGAGAGCAGCTTCTTACGTGCTCGCATTCGGAAGGAGTTCGCGCGCAGTCGTCAGACCTATGGCAGTCCGCGCCTGGCGCAAGTGCTCGGTTGTCCAGGCCGGCGCAACTGCATCGCCCGGCTCATGCGGGCCGAACGCCTCTTTGCCCGGCAGCGCTCCAAGTATCGTCACGCCACCACCGATAGCCGCCACGGCGGACCTATTGCCCCGAACCGTCTTCGAGGTCTGAGAGTCAAACGTCCTAATCAAGTCTGGGTGACCGATGCCACCGGCGTCCTCACCGGCCAAGGCTGGCTCTATCTGGTCGCAGTCCTCGATCTCTGCAGCCGGCGGGTGGTGGGCTGGGCCATGAGTCCCATCCTCGATGCTCCCCTCACGATCTCCGCGCTGCGTATGGCCCTCCGCCAACGGCAGCCGGGAAGAACCCTCATTGTCCACTCCCATCGGAGCAGTCAGTTCGCCAGCGCCGCTTACCGCCAGGTCTTAAGCCAGCATGATCTGCTCGCTTCCATGAGTCGTGCCGGTAACTGCTACGATAACGCCTTCATCGAATCGTTCTGGAGCAGCCTCAAATACGAGCTGGTCTATCACCACCGCTTCGCTACCCGCGCCCAAGCGCGCACGGCCATCTTCGACTACATCGAAACCTTCTATAACTGCACCAGACTGCACTCCAGCCTTGCCTACACCAGCCCGATCGCTTTTGAATCCCAACTAAACAACTAACAACAGGATTTGGTCCCTTCCTCACTGTCCGAAGAATCAATGCAAGCCCAGGGGGCGGCGGAGCCGCTGCAGGAGCATCTTGGGAGGCTGCCTGCGGGTCTGTGGGCGGCGTCGCAGTCTGTCCTTGGGCTAAGCAGGCGTTCGATAGCAAACCGCCCGCCAACAACGTAAGCATGAATTTCTGAGAGAAGAGATATTCATATGATGCGATTAGTTTTTCAATAACCACTGTAATAAACAGCATTATTTATTCCCATTTTGCGTAATTAACTGGCACAGCGGAGATCAATCTCCCATGCGGCAAACAAGGAAAATTTCCTCCTGCAGTGACGTCGGTGACTTGACTTGGCCAGCAACGAAAAAGTTGTAAAGGTTCAGAAAACTCAGAAGATTTTGCGCAGATGACCCCCACCCTCTGAAACCACAAAGCAGAGTCCTAAGAATATCGGTACCTTGGCTGGAACCGGCGTTTCCCCATGAAGGGAAAGCAAACGGGCACTTTGCACCTTTCGGCCCTATCTGCATTTCCCGAGCCGGGAGCGTGGTGGTTGGAGAACTCTGAGCCGGTATGGATGCCATCGGGATGCCACAGCCGGTTGGTTGTGGTCCGTTTCCCGTTTTGGAGGAGAAGAAAGCTTTACTTCGTAATGGAATATGGGTTAGCGGAACCTAAGGCGGTGACGGAATCCAGAGGGTGGAGGTTCGGGGCCAAAATGGGAAGAGCGACGCTATCTCCGTGACCGGTTAAGTAAGGGAAATGATGAACGTATTCCGGGGAACTCAGGAAGATTGGGACCGATTGCGACAGAATTTCGCCGACGGCCTCAAAGGGTGTTTCGACGTCAAAGTTCTCAACGCCTTTCCGGCACAGGAGCTTGTGGGATGCAGCGCATCCATCCGAAAGCGTTGGGAGCAACTGGAGGGTCACTTCTACAGCGGCCGAATGATCGCGCTGAAGAGCGATCCGATCTGGAAGAAATTAAGCGATTTCCAGTTGCCTTATCCACCCTTCATTTCTGGAGACCAAACCGACATACTGGATGTCGGGCGGAACATAACGCAGGAGAAAGCACTCTTGCAGGCGGGTGATATAGTGCAGGGGCCGCGCGAGTTTCCGGCACCGGACTTGGTCTACGAGCAGCCTTCGGCAGCGCGTCGAGCGCAGAAGCGGCGCTATTGGAAAATTTGAGCGGCGAACACTCCGATCGGACAGCCCCATCGCCATCTAGACATCATCCCCTCTTTCAACTGATCATTGCTTTTCCGCAGGGTTCAACGTCCCTCTTTTGCTGACGAGGTTAGAATCGCGTCGTCTCCAATTTTTCCATGAAGTCGTAGATCCGATTTCCGGGCGTGCGCGGTGGAAAAAGTTCCTGAACCGGGACCTTCAAAACCTCGGCGACATAGAGCAGCGTTTTGTCGTCAACATAAGAAAGGCGCGCTTCGATTTTCGAAACGCCGCTACGACTGATGTCGAAGCCAGCGATCTGTAGCTTCGTCGCAAACTCCGATTGCGACCAGCCGAGCGCGT
>JBPCLK010000149.1:0-19023 GCA_051003355.1 Chthoniobacterales bacterium
GCCACTAGCGAAGCGGTTATTTTGTCTCGCGCCTAACGAATTTCGCAATGGAAATCCCATACACAGTCAACTCTCGGCCCGACACCGGGCTCTGGAACGCCAAGGTCGGCATCTGGCTCTTCCTCGCCTCGGAAGTCATGCTTTTCGGCGGGCTTTTCTCTGCCTACATCTTCCTGCGGCTGGATGCTCAGCCGGGCTTTTGGCCACATGGCCTGCTCGACGTGCCGGTCGGGACGTTGAATACCGCAATCCTGATCGCCTCCTCCGTCACCGTGGTGCTGGCGTGGGCCTCGCTCAAAATGCGGCAGTTCAACCGCTATAAGCTCTACATGGGGATCACGATCGTTTGCGGCATCATTTTCCTCGTGATCAAGCTGGCTTACGAATGGCCGCAGAAGTTTGACCACTTCGGCGCCTACATTAAGCAGAGCGCGCTGGAGAAGTACGAGCCGTATCTGGGGAACAAGCATTTACTCTCGGAAGGTCTTCCTCCGCGGGTCGAGATCACCGGCCACCTGCACAACCACGAGGCGTTGCACGATCCCAAGGTCAAGGAATACGAAATCGGTCTCGATCCCATCTACACGGATCCGACCAATCCTGCCATGGATCGGCCGCACTTCCTCTACGTGCCGCCCACGGATAAGATCGCGCACATCGACAAAGCGGATGTGGAACGAGCCACCATGTTCGTGCCGACGCATAGCACTTATTTTGCGACCTATTTCACCATCACCGGCCTGCACGGGCTGCACGTGCTCGGCGGAGTGCTGATCTTCACTTATTTATGGCTACCCGTGGGCTCAAAGCTCTACCGACAGAATCCGGAGCACCTCGCAAATCGAGTTGAGGTGGCCGGGTTGTTCTGGCACTTTGTTGATCTCGTATGGATCTTCGTTTTTCCGCTCTTCTATCTACTCTAAGACGATGAATAATCCGCCCACCACCGCGCCGGTCGAACACGAGACGGAGGCCTATGCGCCTCACGGCCACGACGTCAGCAAACATGTCCGTGGTTATCTCATGGTGGGAGGAGCCCTCCTCTTTTTCACGGCTCTTACCGTCTTCCTCTCCTACGTAAATTTCGGCTCGGAAAAAGCCAACGTGGCGGTCGCCATGGTCGTGGCCACCTTCAAGGCCGGTCTGGTGGCCTACATTTTCATGCACTTGTCCGCGGAGAAGAAATTGATTTACCGCATCCTGATCTTTACAGGGATTTTCGTCTTCGGCCTTTTCTGGCTAACTTACCTCGCCTGGTACGATCCGGTTTCTCACTAGATGTCTCTCAAAGCATTTCATATCGTTTTCATCACCTTTACGACGCTGCTGGCTTTCGGCTGCGGCATTTGGTGCCTGTGGGTGAACAAAACTACCGGGACCTCGGTTTACACCGCCGGTGCGATTGTCTCCTTCGTCGCTGCGGTGGCCCTCGTTATCTATGGGTGCTGGTTTTGGCGTAAAATGAAACGGCTCCGTTTAATCTGATGAAGGCAAAGTTACTCGTGCTCCTGGCGATCCTGCTCGCCTCACCGGCGGGTCAGGCTTTCGCTTGTGCCACCTGCATGGGGGCCAAAGATTCAAAGTCCACAGCCCATATGGCGATCGCGATCTGGGTCATGATTGGCGCGGTGATGTCGGTCCTCGGCGGCGTCAGCGCCTTTGGCATTCACCTCTGGCGTCATTCCAGCATACCGCTGGAGCCGCACGAGCAATTGATCGAGGAGGATCTCGAGAAATATGACTAGTCTTGCTCTGATCAACGAATTCCTCGGCCAGCAACCGAACAGCTCCGAGCATGGCTACCAGATCGATCACATCATCGAATTCTGCCATTGGTTCATGGGCGCGCTGTTCCTCGGCTGGTCGGCGTTTTTCATTTTCGTCCTCTGGCGTTTCCGCAAGAGCCGCAATCCCGTCGCCAACCACGAAGGGGTGACCAGCGGGATCTCGACTCACTTGGAATTTGCCGTCGTCCTGATCGAGGCGGTCTTGCTGGTCGGTTTCGCGATTCCACTCTGGGCCAAGCGAGTGAATGCTTTCCCTGAAGGCAAAGATGCGATCGAGGTTCACGCGATTGGACAGCAGTTTAACTGGAACTTCCACCTCCCCGGGCCCGACGGAAAATTCGGTCGTCGCGAACTCGCGCTGGTCAGTAACTCGAATGCCATCGGCCTGGATAGCTCCGATCCTGCGGCCAAGGACGACCTCGTTGTCTTGGGCGAACTCCACGTGCCAGTCGATCGCAATGTCATCATCGATCTTTCCTCCAAAGATGTGATTCACAATTTTTGCCTACCTGCCATGCGTATCGCGCAGGATGCCATTCCCGGCCAAATCATCCCGATGTGGTTCAAGCCGGTCAAGACGGGGACCTTTGAAGTCGTTTGCGGCCAGCTTTGCGGCCTCGGTCATTACGCGATGAAAGGCGCCTTGGTCGTCGATACGCCCGATGAATATCAAGCGTGGTTAAAGGAACGGGTGGAGCTTTCCGGCGGCCAGCCTGCTGCTGCGCCACCGGCGCTGCAGCGGCCCGCGGGCGAACCGCCCGTCGGACCCACGCCCGGGACCGTCGCTCCTCCGGGTGCTCCGAAAACAGCTAACCCGGGCGGCGGATAAAACAGGCGACCGGCCACCGCGCCGGAATCAGCCCAAAAACCGATGCGCAAGTCAGCCGCTGAATCGAATCCTTTTCTCTATCGCTTCGCTTGGTTCACCGCGGCAGCGACGCTCTTCCTCATCTGTAGCGGAGGCATGGTGACCAGCAAAGGCGTTGGCCTCGCGGTCCCCGATTGGCCCACCACCTTCGGCTACAACATGTTTTTCTTTCCGGTCTCGAAATGGGTTGGAGGAATCTTTTTCGAACACATCCATCGGCTGATTGCATCAACCGTCGGGTTCCTCAGCATCATTCTGGCGGTCTGGCTCGCTCGTTCTCAGGCGGAGCGATGGGTCAAAAGTCTCGGCTGGGTTTCGTTAGGCGCGGTTATCTTGCAGGGTATCCTCGGTGGCTTGCGCGTGACCCTGCTCAAAGACGAGATCGGGATTTTCCATGCCTGTCTCGCCCAGGCCTTTCTTGGCCTGGTGGTCGTCATTGCCCTTGCCACCTCGCCGGTCTGGAAAAGGCTGAGTCAGCCGGTCAGTCGGCGCGCGCCCTCACTGGCGATCCTTGCCCTGGTGACTTCTGGCCTGATCTACGGGCAGCTTGCTTTGGGGGCGACCATGCGCCACCAACATCGCGATCTGGCCATTTTGGATTTCCCTCTCGCTTACGGCCAGATCATTCCGGCCACGGATCCGGCCACCATTGCGAGGATCAACCAGGCCCGCGACACCCAGGCGCTTTCCGATGTTTCAGTCGGCCAGATTTGGCTGCAGATGGCCCATCGGTTTGTCGCGCTGCTGATCGGGTTTGGCATCACGGCTTTCTACTTCCTCGTTAGGCGTGAACGCCCCGCGATCCCGTTTCTGCACACGCTCTCCACTGTGTGGCTGGGTTTGGTCATTCTCCAAATCACTCTGGGGGCCTGGACGATTTGGAGTAATAAGGCAGCCGATATTGCCACCGCGCACGTGGCAGTCGGGGCCATGACTTTTTCGGCGGCGGTCATTATTTCAACCGCAATCCTGCACCTCCGAAGTGTTGCCGAGCCGAAAGCGCCAGTCGCTTCCGCATCCACGGTACTGGAGGCCAGCGCCACGTGAAGGCAGCTGTCATCGAACCGTCTGCCGTGCCCGTGGAAAGAGGGTGGACGATGGCTGACCTCGCAGAGCTGGTCAAAGCGCGCCTCACCTTTCTCGTGTTGGTCACGACGGCGGTCGGTTTCTATGCCGGTTGGCGCGGCGCGATGGATTTCGTCGCCTTGCTGCATGCTGTATTCGGGACGGCGCTGGCGGCGGCGGGCGCGGCCGCGCTCAACCAATGGTGGGAATACAAGTTTGACGCCATCATGGTGCGGACCCGGATGCGACCCATTCCCTCGGGCCGAATGCTGCCTCGCGAAGGTCTGCTCGTCGGCACTAGCCTCGGGCTGGGCGGCGTGATTTACCTGGCAGCGGCTGTGAATGTAATCAGCGCCGTGCTGGCGGCAGCGACGATTGTCATTTACCTCTTCGCCTACACCCCGCTCAAACGGCTCAGCACGGCCAACACACTGGTCGGCGCGATTCCCGGCGCACTCCCGCCACTGATCGGCTGGGCGGCCGCCCGCAATGACCTTGCTCTGCCGGCCTGGACGCTTTTCGCCATCCTGTTTTTCTGGCAATTGCCCCACTTCTTTGCCATCGGCTGGATCTACCGGGAAGACTACGCCCGAGCCGGTTTCGTCATGCTTTCGGGGCGAGACGAGGAAGGTTCTCGAACAGGGCGCCAGAGTCTTTTCTTCACTATCCTGCTCATAATCGCGAGCGTCACCCCTTTCTTTGCCGGCATCGCTTCACTCCTTTATTTACCGGTCGCGTTATTGTTAGGCGGACTTTTCTTCGCGCTCGCTTTTCGTTTTTATCTCCGCCGCGATTTACCGACTGCCCGCCAGCTATTTCTCGGCTCAATCATTTACCTGCCGCTTCTTCTTGGGTTTTTGATTTTAGCAAAACAATGAGTCACACCACCACACTTGCCCCCACCCGGGCACCTCTTTCCTGGAGATCCCTGGCTTGGAAAGCCATGCTTCTTCTGATTCCACTCCTCACAGCTCTGGGCCTCTTTCTCCTGCGCGAAGCCCAGGTCAACCGACTGTCGAGCCATATCCTGCCCAAAGATGGGGTGGTTCCGCCATTTCAGTTGATCGATCAGAACGGCGCTTCATTCGGATCGCAGCAGCTGCAAGGGAAAATATGGATCGCTGACTTCGTGTATAGCACCTGCCCCGGTCCTTGCCCGATGATTAGCAGCCGCATGAGTGAACTGCAGAAGCCGCTACATGCTACCGATGTCCAGCTGGTTTCCTTCAGCGTGGACCCGCAACATGATACGCCTGCGGTCCTGCGGCAATATGCCGCCAAGCTTAATGCGGCGCCTGACCGTTGGCATTTCCTTACGGGTGATAAGGCAGCAATTTATCGACTAACCCGAGACGGCTTTAAGCTCTCCGCCGCTGACGGGGAGACTGCTGGTCCGATCCACAGCACTCGAATTGTACTGGTCGATCGCAGCGGAGTGATCCGCGGCTACTACGATGCGACGGATGCTGATGCTGTCACGCGCCTTTTGGCCGATACCAACCACCTTCGTCGCGAGCAACCTGGTTCCTAGGTCATTCAGGATCCGTTAAAGGTTTTGCCAGCTATACAGGCTGCGTCGAAACGCCTCACGCAGGGTTTCATAGTTGGCTTCACGGCAACTCAGTCGAAAACAAAGTACCTCTGGCTTCCGGTCCAGTAAAAGCGTGTAGCACTTGAAACGTTCTCCGTAATAAACGTAGGTTAGTTCGACAAGATATGTTCGCTTTCCGCAAATCTGAAGCGGGTTGAGTTCTTCCCTAATTTTCACCTGCTCACTCCCATCGGGCAAAGAGTTGATTACCTGCTCCGTCATCTGCTTACATCCCTCTGGATCGAACGAAAGATTCGGGGAGAACGGCCATCTGCTCACTCTGGCCCTCACTTGGGTCACTCCTCCGGGCTGTAAATCGAGATAGTCTTTGCCTCCGGAATACTTCCACTCTCTCGGCGGCTGATAAATCGCTTTAGGCCCGAGGCCAGTGTTGAAGGTCAGTTCCCGCATGTTTACCCCTTCCATGTCGGACATCGCTTCCTGTGGTGAAAAATCCAGATTGGCCAGAGAAATCGACACCAGGAGATGGCTACTCAAGAGGAAGCCGAAACGGGTAAAGAGTCTCCATCTTGAGACAGAAAGGAGGTTCTTCATTGCGCGAGAAACCAACGACCTTTCGTATAACTGAAAACCGGAAGACTCCCCGGCGGCGTATAGATCTGAAGATTTTGATCGAAAAACCATTGACGATTAGGCGGATTATAGACGTTCCCGCTGCCCCAACGGCCAATCGACTGCCGACTAGGATACAGCTCCACCATGGAGCCGTAGTAGGTTAGCGATTTACCGCTCCAGCTCTCCAGGAAACGCGGGAAATTCTCCGCCCCGCCACTGTAGTCATTGCTGCTACTAGGGACGATGCCTGAGACAATCGCCGTATTAACAGTGGTATTGCTGGCCACTCGCGAGCTAAGACCAGACGCAGCGTTCGCGTCATTCCACGCGTTGGAAAGAATATTTACCGCATCGGCCACGACTGCACATGGCTTCCTGCTGTAGCCAGTTATCTGAGGTTTACTATAGTCACCGGAATTCGAAGGAGGATTACTACCTCCGGTGTTGTAGTCGCCCTGAATGTAGACCGGATTCTGGCTCGCTACAGTCAGCCCAGTATCCGGCATGATCGCGCCATTCTTCAGCCGAATCCCGCGTTTCGGACTACCGCCCGTCTGGCTCGCGCTCGTGTCACTAATATAAATAATGTTGTTGAAGGGAGCCAAGGTGCCGTCGCGGATCTTCGTGGTCACCGCGCCCATGTCCAGGGTGGCCAGCCGGACTGATGCGCCTTCTCGATTGTCTTGAATGCTCTGGTTAGTCGTGATCGCAGCAGAGAAAGTGGAATAGATTACGCCCCCTATCCCCGGACTGGAGGCATTCAGATTATTTCCGTTTTGATCTTTGATAGTGATATTATTGCTACCGTCGATCAGGACTTTCACGCCTGCCTGGTCGTAGTAGCGCTTTCCAGCCAAAGGATCTTCATACCCAGGAGTCGGCGGTTCGATCAGCTCGTGGTAGCTGTCGTTATTCGGATTGCCGTCCGTGGCAGTAAAGATTCGAGTCGCGTCCAAGCCGAAAGGTTGATGTGCGACATCGTAAGCCGGAGGGAGGTTGGCTGGATAGTGCGGAGTCGTGGGCGCTTCAGGACTGCTCCCGCCCGGAGCCCGCGAGTCGCCGGGACGAAAGCCGATAACCCAGTCTGTCCCATAAGTTACTTTACTCTGAAATGTGAGAAGGTCGTGACCAGTAAAGAGGTTCGAGTTCGTGTGTACCCACCCAGTTACATTCATAAGAGCCCCAGGATGAATTTCCAATGGATCAACGTAGAAGATCGCCCAGTTCCAGGGTGAGAGCTGCTCCTTTTGCAGAACCCGGCGCACCTTCGCCGTGACGTTCCCGCCGAGAACCGGCATCGAAATGTCGGCCTGCGCAAGATAGGCGTAGGTGGCAGTGATGGGAGACTGTCCAATCGCAGGGACGAGCGGAGCGCCATCGGCGGTGGGCCGCATTTGCGGGTCGACCGCGATGATTTGAAAATTAGAAACAGTAGGAAGATCGGCCTGGCTCGGGTCGGCCAGCGCTCGTTGAGCGGCGAAGTTAATTACATTGGGAAACTGAGACTGTGTAGGAAGGGGTATGCCCTGAAACGAAGTCGTAGTTAAGTTGGCGTCGGTATTACCTCGGCAAATCTCCCGCCAATAGGAATAAGAATGTTCTACGACTCCGTCTCCGATGGTAATGGCAGACTGCAAAGCTTCGCTCCTTTGCACCATGTGCCGGATATTGGTTGTATACTGCATCGACACGGCCGCCGTGACGGTGAGAGTGGCGATAACCGATAGAACCACGATGAGGGCGGTGCCTCGTTCGCGCGTGATGTCCTGTTGTTTCATTGGTAGGTGGTCAGGCGTGCCCTCATCGGGACCTGACCGTTAAGCAGGATATTGGCTGACTTGAAACCACGATTCGAAGACTTGCTATCCGTGGTCGAAAGGTCGATGGCGGCGACGAACCGGTAGTAGAGCGCCCCGGCAGGAGTGCTTGGGATCGAGAATGGCGTTTCGCTAATGATGTCGTTGCCCAGAATGGCGAAGGCTTTCTTATTAGTCGGTCCATGCCACTCAAGGGCGCCATTGTTGACCACGTACGAACAACGGTCCGCGATAAAGCACGGGATGTTATAGTAAGTGGGGGACTGAGTCCCTTGTATGGCCACGCCAATCGGCGCCGCCAGTGTCAGATTGTATTTGCGACCTCCCAGATTTGTTACAGCGGTGATATCCATCTCTATCTGGTGACTCTGGATGATGAGTCTCTCGTTTTTTTTCGGCACTGGATCTCCGGCCGAGATTTGAATCTGGACGACATTTGAGTCTGCCGTCGCATCCGCGCAGACCTGGAAAGGACCGCCCGCCCAGAGTTGAAACGAGATCCCCGCCGCGGAGACCCCCGGCGCAGGATTGGACAGAGGAATAGAATTTTTATCCGTCAGTGCGGGCAATGAGACAGCTGAGTGCAAATCCTGCACGAGTTGAAGCATGGCGATGCGCGCCTGTTGATGAGCCATATTGACTGCGGCGTTCTTTGCACCCAAAACCATCCCAATGTTGAGCATGGAGAAAATGGCTAATCCGACCACGCCAATCAACCCCATGGCGATACTAAGCTCCAGGAGCGTCGCACCGTGGCGACGAGAAATTACTCCTGACTTCATATGTCGGATGCTCGGAGCGTGCTGCGCGAGAGAGAATAACCACGGCTCCGATAATTGTAGGTCACTTTAACATCCGCCCTATAAAGCGGCATTTTTATCCCCGATACAAAAGTGCTCATATCGGCAATTGTCGTAGTCATTGTGCCGGAGACGACGATTCCCGTCGTGGGTTCCCGATAGATAGGAACATTGTTCGTTATGTGAGTCCCGACCGCCAGCTCGGGCGGTATCTGCACGGATCCGTCAGAGTTGGTCTTTTGGGGATTAAAGGGACCGTCGGAAAGGATCAGGTCGATCTGATTCTGGACGACGGCCGCTGCTCCCGTGGAATTGCGAGCGATGCTAGCCGACTCATTAAGCCGACTCATGGCCATAATGAAACTTGTCATGGTGACGGCGATGAGGGCAATGGCTATGGCCGCCTCGGTGAGCGTGAAAGCGGACGCCTTGCGGCGGGCGGCTGCGGACGGCAACGAGATGCTCACTGGAGTATAAGCGGAGCAAAACATATGCCCAATTGCTATAATTTCCATAATCGCTCTGTTCCGAAGATCGAGTTTTGCGGAAGAACACGTCGGTGAGTTCAGACAGGTTCTGCTGCGACGGCAAAATCGTCTGAGGGAGGACTATTCGAGACCGATTCGAAGCGGCCGCGGTTTAAGGCCTAGAAATATCGGCCCTGCGGGTCGCGACGATGAGCGTCGATTGCCGTGGACTCCAGCGATAGCCGATGCCGAAGCGAAGCGGCGCAGCGTTACTCTGCTGGTAAAGCATCTGCAACTGCGGCTGGTAATATTGCTTAAAGAGCTCAATCGGCCCGACATAATTGCCGAAAAAACGGATAGCCCACTTCGCTTGGTCAAAGGATGCGATGGGGATCCCGGAATCGTCCTGCACGATGGCTTTGGAATGTTCGAGCAGGAAATCGCGTACGCTGCTAAAGCCGTTCTCGAACATCAAATAAGATGCCGACTTCAAGAGGCTCGCGCCCGTGCCTTGGGCCGCGCAAAATTTCAAAAATCCGGGCTCGCTCCGAATTCCATCGTTCGAGAGATCCGTCGTGAAATAGTAGAGTGTTTGCGGGGCCGATCCTGCATTGCCAACGAAAGTAATGCGGACTCCCGGAGTGAGGCCTTTTCCTTTTTCGTTAGGCGACGACGGCCGTGGCTGCCCATTTTTGTCGAGCGTCACGAAGCTGACGTCGGTGATGACCTTGCCCGCGCGTGCCAGGAACACGTAGAAAATCGGCAGAGTGCCTTTGAGCTCTTCGCGTTGGAGGTCGGTCTTCATGTCCTTGGTGATGAAAAAGGAAAAACTGAGGACGCTGTTGAGCGATTTATCCAGATTCTGCAGGACGGGATCGAGGGACGGGCCGGCGAAACGCAGCACATCCGGCAACGGGCCAATCGGTTCCGTACCCGCGAGAATATACGTCCCTGCATTCGGATAAAACTCATGCGCGTAAAGAAAGTCGGGGCCGCTAAACAGATAGAAAACGGTCGAGAGCGGCTGGGTCGCATCCGGCAGATAATTCGCCTCCCACGCGCGGATCCCGGTGAACTGCCGAGCCTCCAGCTTGACCCACGCCTGGTCAAAAAATCTGGCATGCTGCTGCCAGACCGCCGTCTGCGCCAAAGGCGCGAGCGCAGAACTCCCCGGCACAGACAAACCGGCCAGGAAACGAGCCGTTTCATTGACCGAAGCAGAACCGGCCGGGGCTGGCGGAATATTCTGCGGTTCCACCGGCGGCAGGGCCGGATTTACGTTCTCGCCCGGGTCGACCGGCAAAGCACGCCGGATTTCCTGCGCTGACAGCGTCATCGCGAAGACACCAGTCAGGATATAAATCAGAATACAAAAACGGCCGGATACGCAATTCATCGTGCTGGTTGGCTCTCTAGCGCGAAATATCAGCAGGGACTGAGCCTCGCTGTTCGGACGCAACTCGCCGACGCAAATTCACGACCTCGGTAAACATGCGCAAACTGTCGCGAACGATGTGCACTTTGCTGCCCACGGAATGATCCCAGCGCACGGGGACCTCGAGCATCCGCAGGCCAGCCTGGTGAGCCAGAAAGAGGAGCTCAACATCGAAATCGAAGCCGTCACTTCTCGCCCGTCCAAGCACCGGGCGCATCGCGACCATCTCGAAGGCCTTGAAGCCACACTGCGTATCGCGGAAGGGAAGCCCCGTCGAGAGACGAACCAAGGTATTAAAAACCTTGCCGCCCTGTTCGCGCCGCCACGGCTGGCGTTGACCGATCAGGCGGCGATCGAGCGCGCGCGAGCCGAAGGCAATGTCATATTCGCCGGCCTCAATCGGCGCGACAATCTTAGGCAGCTCGGTAATCGGCGTGGAGAGATCCGCATCGGTAAACAGGCCAATTTGACCCCGGCCCGCGAGCAATCCCGCGCGCACGGCGGCTCCCTTCCCGCGATTCTCGGGAAATCTGAGGACTCGCGAACTCACATCCGCTCGCCGCTTGAATAATTCCTCCGCGACCTGCGCGGTGTCGTCGCTCGATCCATCATCGACCACGATCAATTCCGAGTCCGGCCGGTAGGTCCGAAGATAGCTCAACACCGTCAGCAGGTTGTCGGTCAGGCGGCGCGTTTCATTGAACGCTGGAATGACGATGGTCAGTTGCGGGTCGTTCATGCCGGCGAGTTCGCTACCCCATGGCGCCGAAGGCCAGCCCGAGCCCGTAGGTCACCACCGCCTCAAGCACGCCCACGATCGTCATTTCCATTCCGGAAGCCCACCACGAGCGAATCGTGATCAGCGACTTCACCGCGCCGACCGCGAAATGTGCCACGATGCTGATGATGAAAGCGGCAATCACGGCCGGGAATCCGGTCATGAAAAAGAACGGAATGATGGGAATGAAAGCGCCAATCGCAGTGGAGAGGGCGGCAGAGAAAGCAGAGGTCCATTGGTTCGGAAAATGGTGTTGCGATAAACCGAGCTCATTTTGGGCCATCGCCTGCACCATCTGTTCAGGCTGCTCGGCGAGACGCTCGGCCATGCGCTGCGATTCTTCGGGCGAGAAGCCTTGCAGTTGGTAGAAAAGGGCCATCTCTTCGATTTCTTCCTCGGGATTTTCATCGACCTCGGCTTTCTCCCGGGCGATCTCCGCCTCGTAAATTTCCTTTTCGCTCTTGTTGGCCAGGTAAGCCCCAGCTCCCATCGAAAGAGCCGACGCCATCATGCCGGCGAGTCCGGCGATGAGAATGTAATGCTGCTGGTTATCCGTTGCGCCGGCTACGCCGGAGACGATGCCAAAGACGGCGCCGAGGCCGTCGTTCACCCCGTAAATCGCATCGGCTACCCAGCCGCCCCCGCGGCCATGCCAGCGTTCGCGCTTCAGGATGGTATCGAGGACTCCCCTCGGGCCTAACGAAAGCGGCGAGGCAGACATGGTGTTGAGAATCCGCGAATGTGCCTTTTCCTCCAGGGCCGTCTGGCGCAGAAATTCCCGTTCCTCTTCGCTGCCGCCGATTTCACTGGCCCGTTGCGCCTGATAACGCTCCTTGTCGCGATCTTCTGCAGCCTCCATCCGACGAATCGCCACATCGGCGCCCGCTGCCCGACTCCACCAGCGATTGAGCCGCCGCCGCCAATCGTTCGCTAAAACCGGTGGCGGCGCTCCGAGCTCGCGCAGCTTTTCCTCCCAGCGTAGAGCATGGCGCTCTTCTGCTTCCGCCATCCGGAGGAGAATGCCGCGACGCTTCTCATCCGCTTCGTTCGCGGCCAGATCGCGATAAACGAGGGCGGTTTCTCGTTCCGCGCGCCAGTTGGCCCGGAGGGCGGAGATTGCTTGGGCGTCTTCCGGCTTCATTCCTTTACGCTTTCTTAGCTGATATTATTTCGTCTGCGCAACCGCGTTGAGCGGCGGCGCCGCTATTTTCTGTTTCGTCTGCTGGGCCGTGATGACGACCGCGACGGACCCGATGATAATTGCCGCCGCCAAAGCCGTCCGTGCCGTCAGAGTCTCGCCGGCAAAGAGCGCCCCGAGCAGGACCGCGACCACTGGATTGACGTAGGCGTAGGTCGCCACCTTCGACGGATCGCAATGGCGGAGTAACCAGATGAAAGCCGTGTAGCCGACGATCGCGCCGATGAAGATGAGATAAAAAAACGCGCCTAACGAAAGCGCGGTCACCTTCTCGAGATGAAAACCGCGCGCCTCGCCAGACGCGAAACCCGAAACGAACATCAAACCGCCGCCACAGAGCATGGTTTGGGCGGAGGAGAGGAAGGGCGACGCGGAGTTGTGCGCCCGGCGGGAATAGAGCGAACCGATCGACCACATGAGCGAGCCAAAAAGAAGAATTACCATCCCGAGACCCGCGTGCCCGGCACCGATGGCCGACCTGGCGGTCAGAGCCGGACCGACCAAGACGCCGACGCCCACAAAACCCGCGGCGAGCCCGAGCATGACCAGCGGACGCGGCCGAGGCGCGGAGCCGCTCAACCAGGCCAGAAGCGCAATGTAAATCGGGACTGTCGCGACGAGAAGCGAGGCGAGCCCGGAGGCGACCCACTGTTCCGCGATCGTGACCCCGCCGTTGCCGAAAAAGAGAAGGCACGCGCCGACCAGAAAAGCGGTTCGCCATTCTGCGAAGGACGACTTGGGCGCACCCCGCCAGCAAGCGATCGCATACATGACGGCTCCGGCGGAAAGAAAACGCGCGCCAGCCATGAGAAGCGGAGGAATGGTTTCGATCGCGAAGCGAATCGCGAGGTAAGTCGACCCCCAGATGATGTAGAGGGCCGCAAAGGCGAGAATGGTGGCGACGCGACTGGGAGCGCGCTCCGGTCCGCTCACGAGAAGCGATCTTCCGTCCAGGGATCAGCCGTGTTGCTGTAGCCGCGAACCTCCCAGAAACCGAGCTTGTCCTCGGCGGAAAAATCGATTCGCCTGACGAATTTGGCGCCTTTCCAAGCGTAAAGTTTCGGGAGAATAACGCGGGCCGGGCCGCCATGTTCCCGCGTGATCGGTTTGCCCTCGAATTTAGTGGCGATGAGGACATCGTCATCCAGGCAATCTTCCAGGCGCACGTTAGTCGTATAGCCATCATAGCTGGTAAAGAGAACATGCTGCGCCTCCGGTTTTGGCCTAACGAGATCCACGAGGCTGAAAAATGCGACGCCGTTCCAGCGACAATCGAATTTGCTCCAGGTGGTGACGCAATGGAAATCGCTCACGTCTTCAAACTGCGGAAGCGCGTTGAATTGCTCCCACGAACAGGTTTGTGGATTCTCGACCAGGCCGCCGATTTCGAGCTGCCATTCGCCTAACGAAATCTCGGGACGAATTCCGAGATCTAGAACTGGGAAACCCGGCGTGAGATGCTGCCCGGGCGGCAACCGGCTCTCCGAGCGGACGGCGGGCTTGGCTTTCCCGCTCATCTTGCGAGCCCAGCGCTCCTTGCGCGCAGTTAGACTGGAATCGGCGTTGGACATGAATCAAAGAGATGCGAACACGGCGCAACAGAATGCAACGCGTCGCCGCCTAAGCAAGCGACCGGGCCGGCGGAAACGCAACTGAGCTTTGGTCGCTAAACCTCGGGGCGCGTCTTGATGAGACGAATCGCGTCGCGCAACTCCGCGGCGCGCTCGTAGCGTTCTCCCTGGATGGCGCGCTCCATTTCGCGTTCCATCACTTCCAGCTTGCTCAACGGTCGCTTTGCTCGCACTTCATCGAGCCATTCATCCAGGAAAGCGATCTCCGAGCTTTTCGCTTCCAGCTCTGGAAAGGCGGATTGCTGCAGGAATTCGCTGATGCGATCGCGGCCCCGTTCGATCTCACGCATGGCGTCGCCGAATTTGCCGTCCGCCAGCATAATCGAGACGCGCGCGCGGGTGTTCATCATCAGCACGTAGGGGCGGAATTGCTGGAAACTCCAGACGAGTTCCTCCCGCTCGCTGTGTTCGTCGACGAAAGTAAATAGATCGAGATTACGCTGCGTATCACGAATGACGCTTTCAAATTCCTCGATCTGAAACAGACTCAGATAGCGGTGGTAATATTGGATACCTTCCTGCTGCAACTCGCTGCATTGTTCGGGCGAAAGCTCATACTCTTCCCCGCGCTCCGCCGCCCGCACCGCGTGCCGCTGGTGATAGACGAGATACGACTCGCAATTGTGAGGACGCTCGCCATCGGGACGGCCGTCCATCTCCATCTGGAGCAGCCCGAGATCGATCCGAAGCTGCAACTTCTCGCGCCCGTCGAGGCCCGGCACTTTCCGCACCTTGATCGCGCCCGACTCGTGAGACCAATCTTTCAACAAGCTGTTTAGGTCGAGACTCATTCTTTGGAAACAATCGAGTTCGGGTCTGCTTTGTCAACGCACCCGGGATTGCCACCACCCCAGTGCACGCAGAGAATAACGGTGATGGAGCAGGAGATCGACGCGTTCATTCGCTTCCTCGCGGTCGAGCGCGGCCTTTCCGAGAATTACCAGCTTTCGACCCAGCGCTCGTTAGGGGAATTTTCGGTCTGGTGCGCCCGGCGCAAGGAAATTACGCGCGCCCGGGAAGTAGGTCTGCCCTTGATCAGCGAGTATCTGGCGGAGAGAAAACGCGGTGGGTTGGCGGGTTCGTCGATCAAACTGATCGTAGTGGCGCTGAAAATATTCTTTCGCTTTGCGGTCGCGCAGGGTTTTGTGACGCGTGATCCGACCGACTCGTTGGCTCTGCCTCGGATCGAGCGTTACCTGCCGGAAACCCTGAATGAACTGCAGGTCGAGCAGTTGCTGGCAAGCGTGGACGGCACCGCGCCTCTCGGTCTGCGAGACCGCGCGATGCTGGAGCTGCTCTACGCCAGCGGCCTCCGCGTCTCCGAGCTGGCCGGGGCGAAACTGGAAAACCTCAATCTCGAGGAAGGCGTCATCAGGGTCACAGGGAAGGGGAACAAAACGCGACTCGTGCCAGTGGGACGCCAGGCGTGTGCAGCACTCGCAACTTACCTGCGGGAGGAACGCCCGCGCCTCGTTAAGAAACGCACGGGCAGTGAAATCTTCCTCTCCGTGCGGGGTACGCGCCTAACGACAGTGCGGATCTGGCAAATCGTCAAAGCCGTGGCCAAAAGGTCGGGCCTGGAGAAAAATATTTACCCGCATATGCTGCGGCACAGCTTCGCCACCCATTTGTTAGGCAACGGCGCAGATCTCCGCATCATCCAGGAAATGCTGGGTCATGCCGATATTTCCACGACGCAGGTTTATACGCATGTAGATCAGCAGCGCTTGAAAGCGGTGCACCATCAATTTCACCCCCGCGCGCGCTAGCCGCCC
Source organism: Chthoniobacterales bacterium (assembly GCA_051003355.1). GTDB lineage: Bacteria > Verrucomicrobiota > Verrucomicrobiia > Chthoniobacterales > UBA10450 > Palsa-1392. Next base: position 15,789 of record JBPCLK010000149.1, read on the forward strand.
AGCCAGATACAGGCAGCGTTACTTGCAGAAAAGTGCGATCGACGCGGTGTAGCCGTGCAGATAACTGGCCTGACCGATCGGCCCAATCTCGCCGTTGCAGAAGAATCCAGCACTGGCGACTGGACCAAAAATCTCCGCCAAGGTCGCGGCATCGTGGTCCGGCACCCCGAAAAAGCGATGTCCACGTCCATTGCAGGAAAAGACGAGCGAACCAAACGGCTTACAGCCTTCCAGCTCGTTAATTTTCGCCAGCTCCACCAGATCCGCGTGCGCCGTAATCTTGTCGCGCAGCTGGTATTGCAGGGTTTGCCCGCTGCGGGCGCGCGCGCCAATGGCGACCGCGCCGGTTTGTGGATCCGCGCCTAACAAGTTGCGCACCAGAAAATCGCCCCGCTTTAAGTCGGCCACGTATTCCGAGGCAGCCAAACCGGCGAAGAGATTTCCGCGAGCCCGTTCTTTTTCGTCTTCGGAGAGTCCGTTGAAAGTCTCGCTCAAGACCTGGTAGGCGGGACGCGAGCCCAGCGCATAGACCAAATTTTCGTCCGCCTGCGTGATGGTGAAAGGCTCGCCCACCGGTTTGCAGCCCTGACTCACAATGGTGCGAATCTTTCCGCCTTTGACGGCGAGGGCGAGGACAGCCGCATCGATCGCCTTGCCGTCGAGGAGAAGCGCCTTGTCACCACTCTCAGTGCTGCCGCTGGAGAGCCCTCCGATACTCGGCGTATCCGGAAAAGCGACATTCCATTCGGCCAGCCAATGCTCCAGGTTTGGCGCGTGGGGATTGGCGAAAACAATCCAGGCGTCCACATCCTCCGGACTCAGACCGGTAACCGTTTGCCAGTAGGCCGGCCCGGTCGACTCCTCGATCTGTTGGTTGGAGATGATGATGGGAGTCAGCTTGGTCTGCGGCAGGCTCAGGAGGAGCAGCGACATGCCCGCGACACCCTCGGCTTCTTTCGTGCGACCGATGAGCCCAGCGCCCAGCGCCCCCGCCAGCAGTGGAACGCGCCCGTGCAGTCGCACCAGATCGAGCACTTCACTGATCTGTGGCAGCCAACTCGCGGAGACGAAAACAAAGCCGCAAGTCGGTTGTCCTCCGCATTCCTCGAGTGCTTCTTCGGCGGCGGCGATGACCGCGCTTTCCTGGAACTCACCCAGAACCATCCGGGAACCAGCGCATGACTCCATCCAAGGAGATCGTCGATGAGAGGACAAAAGTCGAGGGCGGAGCCCACTCGCAGCGGAGCGAAATGATGCGACACTTTCCCGTGAAGAAGCTAGTCGCTGTCCTCCTCATTGCCTTGGTCGCCGCCGCGGCCGTCTGGGTGATCGTGAGAATACAACTGGCGAAGCAGATGGCTCTGGTGCCAGATTTATTGCCCGCCTCCACCCTGGCCTTTGTCGAGGCGCCCGATCTTCGCCAAGCGCGAAAGGAATGGCGAGCGAGCGACCTCTACCAGATCTGGAAGGAGCCAGCTGTGCGAGCCTGGCTGGATCAACCGCTCGGAAGACTCATGAAAGATCGCCCGGGGCATGAGGCGCTCGAGGAGTTTTTACGCGTGGGACCCACTCACAGTTTTTTGGCTCTGACTTCGTTGAAAAATAACGAGCCAACGCTCATTGGCGGTTTCCACTTCGAGCAGACGCCGGAGGAGGTCCGCCAGTTTATTGAGCAAAGGGAAACCGACCTTCTCTCCAAGGCGCCCGACGCGAAACGCGAGACCATCATCTACGAGCAGCATAAGATCGAGACGGTCCAGATCTCGCACTTCATCTTTGCACGCGTTTACGATAACCAATGGTTTTTCGCCTCCAACGACCTAAACACGCTCAAGGCGCTGCTCAATCGCCTCGATCATCGCCGCGAGAATGCCCACGATTCGCTGCGCGAGGACCCAGCCTTTGCGGCCACGGCCAAGCATCTGCCGCAAGATTTTGCCATCCTGCTCTTCCTCGACCCCCGTCCATTCGTCGAGAAGCTGAGCCCGCTCATCGCCATGACCGGCCATTCGCTGGCCCTCGATCAATTGCAGCGCTTCCGCCAGATGCGCACCATGACGGCGGCGATTGGCTTCGATCATGGAAAAATGCGCGAGACCGACTTCGTCGCCATGCCGTCGATGGGCGCCGCAGGCCCCAGGCTCAGGCGACCGCTTCTCGGCGCAGCGGGAACGAACACCTTCCTCTACTCCGTTTCGCTCATTCACTGGACGAATAACCTGCAGGCGCCAGCGGCACCGGCCGCGCTGGGTCTTCCCACGCTGGTTCGCCAGATCACCGCCGTCATGAATGCCCGCGGGATCTCGCAGGAAGACTGGAGGCAGGCGTTTGGGGACGAATTAGAGATCGCAGCCGCCTGGCCCACGGATTCGCATTGGCCAAGTCTGGTTGCTGCCCTGCCGGTGAAGGAGGTAGAAAAGGCGCGGAAAATCGCTGAGGCCTTAACATCGGTGGAGATCGCGGGAGCGCCTTGGAATCAAGCGACACATGACGATGCGATCTTCTTTAACTCCCAGCCATTCGGCGATTTCATCCCCATCCGACCGGCCTTGGCGCTGACCAAAAACTTCATGCTGGCAGGCTCGGATCTCGCGACCGTCGAGGCGACGCTCAATCGGTTGGCCCAACCGCCGGACGAATTGCAGAAAAGCGCCCTTTTCCATGAAGCCTTCATCAAAGTATCCCGCGGGGAAAACGCCTTCAGTTACGTCGACGCTCGATTGCTCTACCAGAGGCTAGATGCGGCGGCACGGCCGCTCCTCGCCATGGGTGCCAGCTTTTACCCGGCTCTCACCCAAACCGTAAATTCAACCGGGCTTCCGCCGCCGGAAGCGATAGCCAAACATCTCTCGCCGATCGTGATGTCGCAGCGCTACGAGGACGGTGGCTATGTAACGGAATCCGTTGGCCCTGTGACGTTTCGAGAAGCAACTATCGGGCTGGTCGGAGCGCTCGGAGGAATCTTTGTCTCGCTCCAGACCGTTCTCAAGAATCATCCACTCTTGCAAATGCCAGATGCCAGTCCGACACCGGCTCTTGTCCAGCCCTTACCAACACCGACTTCCAGTCCGTTTTAACGGAGCTTTCCGCGACACATCGGCACGCTTCGCACACTGAAAACGCCCCACAATAATTTTTGCCAGAGAGTCGAAAATGTTGATGTTTAATTTCGGAGGTTATGTTATTTTGTGCGCCCTATGGCCATCCAAAAAAGGAACACTTTTTCACGCCGAGT
>JBPCLK010000150.1:0-35601 GCA_051003355.1 Chthoniobacterales bacterium
GCAGACTCTGCCGGTTGTGTTCAAAGCCGCCATGCTCGCTCATGCATTCCGCCAGCATCTCCTCACCCGAATGCCCAAACGGCGAATGACCCAGGTCATGGGCGAGGGCGATCGCCTCGGCCAGGTCTTCGTTCAGCGCCAGCGCCCGCGCGATCGTCCTGCTCACCGATGCCACCTCAAAGGTATGCGTCAGCCGCGTTCGCAAGTGATCCGCCGTGGCGTTGAGGAATACCTGCGTTTTGTACTCCAGCCGACGAAAAGCGCGCGAATGGATAATCCGCGCCCGATCGCGCTGAAACTCCGTCCGGTACTCATGGCGCGATTCCGGAAACGCGCGTCCACGTGAGTCGCCCGACTTCTGCGCATAGGCCGCGAGCGTCTGGCGCTCATCCGCCTCCATTTTCTCGCGGTGCTTCCAACCGCTCGACGGCAGCTCGGCCGGTTGGCAGAAGGCATCAGTCGACATGATCGTCACCGCTTTCCTGCGCCAGTCGGCGCTTTGCCTGCCGCGCCTGCACCCGCACCAGAAGCAAATCGAAAATGGCCAGGAGCACCACGGTGATGGTCACCCACGCGCAGGCCAGCCAATAGAGCATGAACCAGCCCGGCCGAATCTTCGGGTCCAGCCACGAAGCGAGGAAGGTGGCACCGAGAAAGAGCATCACCAACGCCACCAGCACCGTCCAGAACATCGTCTTGCGCCGCATGGTCTGGTCGCGCACCAGCCCGCGCGCCGCGTGCGCTGCAAACGAACCCACCCGCAGCGACTTTCCTGTCGTCTGCTTCTGATCGTTAGGCGGAGTCATTTCGGCCTAACAAAATCCACCGGCCCCGATTGAACGCAACCGGGCTTCTCTACCTGCCCCGCACCTCGCGATAGCGCGTGCGCAGACGATGACGGAAGTGAGAAGGGCGCAGGTATTGAAAGTACGCTTTCAAATGGCTGAACGATTCCGGAAATCGTTGCTGGCCTTTGATCTCGAGGCACCACTCTACGACTCGATGAAAGCAGACCGGCGGGGAAAACCACTCTTCCCACACAGCGCGCGCCCGGCGTCCCAGCGCGGGTGCGTCGGCCTCTCTCTCCTCGAGCAGAGGGAGGAGGCGATCGAGGGAATTCTCCGGGACTCGCAGGCTAAATTGGTCCCAGACCGGACCGCTCGGGGCCAGCCATCCGTCGGAAAGAATCACCGGCACGCGGCCCATGCGCATGGTGTCGAAAAGGCGAACGCTGGAAGGCGAAACGCCGCGCGGGCAGAGGACGAATTTGCTCGTCCGGATACTTTCGGCGTAACGATGCCAGTAGGGCAGCATTTCCTTGACCGTGAATTCGCCGGCCAGGACTCGCTGCTGGTCGGCGGCCGTGTCCTGGAAAAAGCCACGTGGATGGGAGAGCCTGCTCAAACTCCGCCGCACCGGAGCGGTCACGGTTGAGCCGAGGAAGCTGTAGAGCCACGGTAAGTTATCGTTAGGCTCCGCGTAGGTGACGAATTCGTTCTCCGAGACCCCGAGGTAGAAACCACCCCGCGTCCGCGCACCCGCCCAGCGCTGCTCGACCGAGGTGTAAATGCCGGGCAGAAAAGGGATGGCATAAGGAGTACAGGAGAAGATAAAACACTTCTCACGTTGCCTGCGCACGAGCGGATGTCGGCGAACCTTTTCGAAATAGGGACCCGCACCCTGGAGCTCGGCGAAAATAATCAGGTCGGCGTCGGCCGGATCATCGACCAGGTGGTGAAGATCGAAACGCTCCTGAGCGGCGCTCTCCTTCAAACGCCGGAAGGCACCACGATCATAACTCTCCTCCGGGGGCGGTGCGACGGAGAGCAAGTAGACTTTTGCCATTTTCAAGAACTGGAGCGGCTTTCTTGTAGACGGTCCACCGCGCGAAGCGCGAGAGAGGTCTTATGCGCCAACTTCTTCCACCAGCGCGCGCGCAGGGAGGCCGCTACAAGAGCAGCAACGACGGGTTCTCCAGCAGGTGCCGGAGCGCCTTCAAGTAGTCAGCGCCGATCGCGCCATCCACTACGCGATGGTCGCAGCTCATGCCGATCTTCATTCGGTAGCCGGGCACGATCTCGTCGTCATCGTTCACGACCGGCTTTTTCACAATCGCGCCGATGGACAAAATGATGGCCTGCGGTGGATTGATGATGGCGGAGAAAGAATCGATGCCGTAGCTGCCGAGGTTCGAAACGGTGAGGGTGCCGCCCTGGAATTCCTCCGGCTTCATGCGCTTGTTGCGCGCGCGGTGAGCGAGGTCTTTGACGGCGGCGCTGATTTCGCGCAGCGATTTGTTCTGCGCACCGCGGATGACCGGGGTGACGAGCCCTTCTTCGATCGCGACGGCGAATGCGAGATTGACGTCGCCGTAATGGATGATGCCGTCTCCGTCGAAGGCGGCGTTTACCTTAGGTTCGCGCAAGGCTGCGGCGACTGCGGCTTTGAGAATGAAATCGTTGACCGTAATCTTGTTTGCGTCGTCTTCTTCGGCGCCGGATTTTAGCTCAGTGCGGACGCGCATAAGGGCGTCGGCGTTGACCTCGATATTGAGATAGAAGTGCGGAACGGGGCCGAGGCTGGAAACGAGGCGATCGGCAATGACCTTGCGCATGCCCGTGAGGCTCACGCGCGCCGTCTCGCCGGCAGAAATCTCCGGTGCGGCGGCCTTTTTAGCAGAGCCGGACTTCTCGGCTGGCCCAGCGGATGGCTTGGCGGCAGGCGCGGCGGTAGGGGCAGCCGCGGTGACATCTTTCTCGACGATGCGTCCGCCAGGGCCGGTCCCTTTGACCTTGGCCAAATCCACGTTCTTCTCCGCCGCGACCTTCCGGGCGAGAGGCGACGCCTTCACGCGCTGCTCGCCACCGACGGGAGCGTCAGATCCTTCCTCCTCTGGTGTGGACTCAGCCATGTCTTCGGCTTCCGAGGATTCGTCTTCTTCGGCGGATTTCGACTTTTTCTTCGCCGGGGCTTTTTCCTTCTTGGGAGCCGCTTTGGCTTCGGAGGAATCCGGTTTTTTCTTCTCGGCCTTAGACTCTTCCTCGTCGGCGCCGAGAAATTCGTCGCCTTCCTCGATCTCTTTCGTCTCGGGCTCTTCCTCATCGTCGCCGCCGATGAAGGCGATCCGATCGCCGACATTCACTTTGCCGCCTTCCTCGACGTAAATTTCCTTGAGCACGCCGTCGTCGGTCGCCTCCCACTCCATGGTCGCCTTGTCCGTCTCGATCTCGGCCAGGACATCGCCCGCCGTGACCTCGTCGCCGACCTTTTTCTTCCAGCTCACCAGAGTCCCCTCGGTCATGGTATCGCTCAGCTTGGGCATTTGGATCTCAGGCATGATGGAAAGTGAAAAAGGACTTCGTTAGGCTTAACAGATCTTCTTAACGGCCGCGACGATCTTCTCGACGCTCGGGAGAACTGCCTTTTCGAGCGCTTCGTTGTAGGGCATCGGGACGTCTTCCTGGGTCACGCGTTGAATGGGCGCATCGAGCTCGTCGAAGATTTCCTTCTGAATGCGATAGGCGATTTCCGAACCGATGCCGCAAAACGGGCGGTCCTGCTCTGCGATGACCACCCGGTGCGTTTTACTTACGGACTGGAAAACGGCCGGCCAATCGAGCGGCTTGATCGAGCGCAAATCGATAACCTCAGCGCTGATATTCTCTTCTTCGAGTTGCTCCGCGGCTTTCAGCGCCATCGGAACGGTCTGCGCGTAGGCGATGAGAGTGACGTCGCTGCCTTCGCGTTTGAATTCGGCCTCGCCTAGCGGAATCAGAAGCTCGACATCCTCGTCTTCGACCTGGCCTTTGTGGCTGTAGAAAAGCTCGCACTCCAGGACGAGGACCGGGTTATTGTCGCGCACGGCGGTCTTGAGCAGGCCCTTGGCGTCACGCGGCGTGGCCGGGGTACAAATCTTCAGACCGGGAACATTCGCGTAAAGACATTCCGTGGCGTGCGAATGGGTAGCGCCGAGCTGGTGAGCGGGTCCATTCGGGCCGCGGAAAGTGATCGGAACATTGAACTGACCGCCCGACATGGTGAGCATGTTAGGTGCGTTATTCACGATCTGGTCGAACGCGACTAACGAAAAGCTGAAGGTCATGAATTCGACGATCGGCCGGAGACCGACCATGGCCGCGCCGATCCCAAGCCCGGCAAAGCCGTTCTCGCTGATCGGAGTGTCGATGATGCGCTCCGCGCCAAAGCGATCGAGCAAGCCCTGGCTCACTTTATAGGCGCCGTTATATTCGGCCACTTCCTCACCCATGAGAAAAACATTCGGGTCGCGCTCGATTTCCTCGGCGAGCGCTTCATTGAGCGCCTGGCGATAGGTGATCTCTCTCACGAATTATCTCCGTTGTTCTTGCCATTGGTCGAGGCCGTTTTCCGGCCGCCGCTGCGAGATTTAGACGCAGCGGCCGGTTTGTTCGCGCGGGCCTTCGGCGCCTCGGCGTTTTTCACATTTTTCGGGTCATCCCCGTCGTCCAGGTAAGTGTAGGAATACAGCTCGTCGAGCGGCGGCTCGGCACTTTTTTCAGCAAATTTCACACTCGCCATGACCTGCTCCTTGGCCTGTTTGTTAAGCTTATCAAACTGTTCGTTAGTCAGTTTGCCTTCCCGCGTGAGCTGCGCGCGCATCCGCGTGATGGGATCTTCCAGTCGATATTTTTCCAGCTCTTCTTTCGTCCGATAGCTGGCCGGATCGGACATGGAATGCCCGCGATAACGATAAGTTCGCGCTTCCACGAAAGCCGGGTGCGGATCTTTACGAATGGAAGCGATAATCTCGCCGAGCTGGTCGCGCACCTCCCGGAAATTCATGCCGTCAATGATCGCGCCCGGCATGTCGTAGCCTTCCGCGCGGTCGACGATCTGCTCGAGCGAGGTCGAGCGTTTCACCGATGTGCCCATGGCAAAGTAGTTATTCTCGCAAATGAAAATGACCGGGAGCTTGAAAAGGCCCGCAAGGTTGAGCGCCTCGTGGAAACCGCCCTGGTTAATGGCGCCGTCGCCAAAGAAGCAGAGCGTCACGCGATCCTCCTTGCGGTATTTCGAGGCAAACGCCATCCCCGCCGCCAGCGGGACGTGCGCTCCGACGATGGCGTGGCCGCCATACATGTGATTCTTCTTATCAAAATAATGCATCGACCCGCCCAGGCCGCGTGAGCAGCCCGTGCTCTTGCCGAAGAGCTCCGCCATACAGGCGTCCGCACTGGTGCCCCGGGCCAGTGCGTGAGCGTGGTCGCGATAAGCGGTGATGAGGTAATCGTCCGGCCGCGTAGCCGCGACCGCCCCGGCCACGACCGCTTCCTGGCCGATGTAGAGGTGACAGAAACCGCCGATCTTCTGCGCTTGATACTGTTGGCTCGCCCGCTCCTCGAAGCGCCGAATCAACAGCATCATCGCGAGCATCTCGACCTCGTCGCGTTGCTCGACCATCGCCATCTCGATTAGTTAGGTAACGGGCGAACGGTGGCGGGCAGCGCAGCCTCGCGCCGGCTGTAGCTCATGCAGGCGAAAAACAGGACCGTGAAGAGCAAATCGCTGACGAGCGAATTGCGAAAGAACATCCAGGTAGGCGTCGCTCCGTATTGGGGCAGCCCGACCGTGAGCGCTTGGATCAGCCCGGCGAAGCTTTTCACGTAGCCCGGATCCGCCAGCCAGGAAAAGAAATTGGTCAACGCATAGAAGAGGGCAGAACCGACGATCGAGGCCGGAATGATCGTCTTGATGGAAGCGCGACGGCTCACCGCCAGGCCAAGCAAGCCGACCAGCCCGAAGGCAAAATAGCGACAGAAGACCGTCGGATCGAAGAGCGACGCGCCATAGTAGAAATCAAGCGCGATATCCGAGACGAGGAGCGCCGCGAACGGAACCACGAATTTGTATCTCCGCGGGAAATAGATCGCGCTGCAAAGAGCGATCGCAGCCAAAGGCGCGAAATTAGCCAGCCAAACGCTCCCTCCACCTTGCACAAGCACGGCAGTGGCGATGCGGTAGACGACCGCGAGCAGGATGAGGACAAGCGCTGGAATCATAGGGCAAAACTCAACTCTTCTGGACGAGATGCAATCCTCTTTCTTCCTCCAGCCCTTCCGCTATCCCTGTTTCCGTGACGGCTTAGGAATTTTTTAGGATTCGGTCGAAGAAGCTGGGGCCGCGGCTTTGGCGGCCGCCTTGTTCAAGCGCGCTTTGCGGCGATTGGCCACGTTTTTGTGGATGACGCCGCGCTTGGCCGCCTTGTCGAGCGCCGACACGAGCGACCGTCCCTCTTCCGGTTTTCCTCCTGCGGTATAGCGCTTGGAAAGCGAACGCAGGTTGGCCACCACGCTGCGATTACGCAGGGTGCGGCGAGGATTTTGACGAGCACGTTTGGCGGCGGATTTCGAATTAGCCATGATCAGATTTTATGGACGGGCAGGCTCGCGGAGGGGCACCGGCTTGTCAAGACGCGGAGTGAGCTGGCCGCGCGGGAACTCCCGAGCTTTGAGGTCGAAGGGGAATGGTTCATTCGCGGCGAGTATGAAGCCCGCTAAAGTATGCGGGATGGAGCTTTTCTGGTGGGGTGCGACTCTCGTCCTCATGGCCGTCGGACTGATCGGGACAATTCTGCCGATCTTTCCCGGCACGACGATTATTCTTGGCGCTGCCTTTCTCCACCGATTCATGCTCGGGCCAGAGAGAAGCCTTGGCTGGTCGAGTCTGGCCGTGCTGGCAGTGCTCACGCTGGCCTCCTACGGGATCGATCTCGCCGGGACTTGGTGGGGCGCACGGCGCTTTGGGGCGACTCGCTGGGGCACGCTCGGCGCGGTGGCGGGCGCGGTTGTCGGAATCTTTTTCGGTCTGCCGGGTCTATTGCTTGGGCCGGTGATTGGAGCGCTTGCGGGCGAGATCATTTCCGGCATGAAGCTGGTCGAGGCCGGCCGAGCTGGCTGGGGTGCTCTCCTGGGCAACATCGCGGCGATGCTGGGCAAGTTGCTCATCGCGCTAGCGATGGTGAGCTGGTTCCTGGTCACGACGCCCTCGCCGTTCTAGAAGCTCTCCGTAACAAGCCGGATTCCCAGCTCTCTCGATTTGCGGGAATGCCGCCCGCAGTTCACGGAAGTTTGCAGCCGGAGGCCCAATTGACCGACGCACTGGAAGCCTGTGTCAGGATTACGGTGCTTCTTGGACGGAGGCCAAAAAAGGCAGCGTCTACGAAGAAACCTTGGCGTAAACGCCAATGAGCTTGCGACGCGAAGGCGTCGAGGTCCGGAAATCACTGACAAAACCGTGAGCCGTCCGGATTTCCACGTGGCCCGCCGCCCGGCCAGAGCCGTAAACGAGCACAGCGCCAATGGGTGCCTGATAGGGATCACGCACTGGCAGGCGCGTGAAACCGTATCTATTCACAAGCTCGTCCCCAGCCTGTCGCGCCAGTTCCGTCTGCGGATAGGAATTAACCGCGCCGGCCGCCAGCAGGGCCTGCTTTACATAACGCCAGCAACGCATCTTGGAATGCGCATTGGCGCGTTCCTCGGCGATGGTCGCCGCGCGCGCCAGTTTCGGATCGAGATGTGGAAGATTTTTTATCCGGCCCGTGTAACGGGAGATAACTTCAGCCGTTTCGACTTTGCCGTGGGCATCGATGTAGATGAACTTCGTCTCCGCCTTGTTCGATTTAGAGAAACTCAGGCCTTGCGCGTGGCTGAGAGTTATCGCGCAAAAAAAGGTCAGTGCGAAAGCGAAAAGACGGGCCACGGACCAACTCTATGCGGGCAATTTCGGGAGCGCGCAACCCCAAAAGCCACTCTTTGTGAGTTTTTTTGAAGATTGCGACGAATCGTTAGGAGCGGGGATCAGCTCACGATCCGCCCGCTAACCTCGCCAAAGCCGACTCGATATCCTTCGCCTTGCGCCCAGCCCCTGATCGTTAGGCGATCTCCTTCTTCCAGCCACTTGCGCGATTCACCACTGGGCAGTGGCAAAGGATTCGCCCCGCGCCAGGTCAGCTCGAGCATGCTGCCGCGTCCATCCTCAGCAGGGCCGCTGATGGTGCCGCTGGCCAGCAGATCGCCCGGCTGCAAATTACAGCCGCCGACCGTGTGGTGGGCCAGTTGCTGCGAGATGCTCCAGTAGAGATTTTGGAAGTTGCTCCGCGTGATGGTCTGCGGCTTTTCCATTTTAGCGGTCTGCAACTGCACCTCGAGTTGGATGTCGAAAGTGAAATCCTTCGCGGCGCGCAGGTAATCCATAGGCGCCGGATGCTGCGCCGGCAGCGGTTTCCGGAAAGGTTCGAGCGCTTCCAGGGTGACAATCCACGGCGAGATGCTGGTGCAGAAATTTTTGGCCAGGAAAGGGCCGAGCGGCTGATATTCCCACGTTTGGATATCGCGCGCACTCCAGTCATTCATGAGGACGAGGCCAAAAATGTGATCAGCAGCCTCTGCGATCGGAACCGACTCGCCGAGTTTGTTAGGCGGGCCGATGAAAAAGGCCGTCTCAAGTTCGAAATCGAGGGCCTTGCTCGCGCTGAAGACCGGTTTCTCGGCGTCAGGCGGTTTGATTTGGCCATGCGGACGCCGGACATCCGCTCCGCTCGGCACGATGGAACTGGCGCGGCCATGGTAGGCGATGGGGAGCCATTTCCAGTTAGGCATGAGCGCGTTCTCCGGCCCGCGGAACATGGTCCCGACGTTGAAGGCGTGATGGTAAGAGGAATAAAAATCGGTGTAATCGCCGATGCGCGCGGGCAGTTGCATGGTGACCTCCGCTTGCCGGTGAAAGGTTCGGGCACGCAATTTCTCGTCGTCCCGCAGCGTGGCGTTGTCGGCGGCCAGCAGATGTTGTAAAATCTCGCGCGTCCTGCGCCAGGCCGGGCGACCGAGAGCGAGAAACGCGTTCAGCGAAACGCCGGCGAAAATGGACTGGTCGCCCAGATCCAGTGAGCGAAAGTGCCCGGCTTCTTCCAGCACGGCAAGATCGATCACAAACTCTCCCAACGCGACCCCGGCGCGCGGCGCGCCTCCGTTAGGCTGGAAAATCCCGTAGGGCAGATTTTCGAGCGGGAAGTGAGATTCGGGCGCGATATCGATGAAAGATTGGAGTGGAGTGGCCATAAGATATTGTAGGGCAGACGCGGCGGCTGCCCAGTTGCAAAAATCTGAGAGGCGCTTTGCGCGCCGATAGTTAGTGCCGGGACAGTTTAAGTCGGGGCACAAAGGCCCCCTTCATATTACTGCAAAGCGGCGGCTTGTTGCTCGAACAAGCCCAGCGCCCGCAAATCTTCCCGCGGCTCGTCGAAGCTACAACTGCCTAACGAAGTAATGACCTGGCGGCGCGTCACGATTTGGGCGGTGCTGATTTTCCACTTCCGCCACTGAAAAGCCTCCTCTTCGAAAATGAATGAGGCCGGATCTTCATCGTCGAGCATTTCCCGCGTCTGCTTCTCGCTCCAGCGATGTTCGGCGGCCAGCACGCCTGCGCCGAGAACATTAAGGAAGCCGTGCATCTTTGTCTCGACACTCTCATGATGGAGCCGCACCGGATGATGAAGACCGGCGGTAAACTTGATCGGCACCCGATGCCGCACTGCGGCCACCAGCGCCTTGGCGATTTGCGCGCTCGTCGGAAAAGCCTCCGGGGTCACGCCGCCCGTGCGGAGCTTGAAACCCGCGCCACTGCCGGACAATCCCTTGATGGCCACCGGGGCATCGTCCGCGGGAGCTTCCCAAAAAACACGCATGGGCAGGTTACCCAGAATCGCGCGGGCTTTGCCTAACGAATCAGCCACCGAGCCGGACGGGAGCGGCATTTCGAATTGTTTGACTTTGATGGTCTCCTTGTCTGATCCGATCAGCTCCTTGATCGCCTCTGCTGCCTTTTCCAGCGCGCCCCGGAATTCGGCTGCCTTCTCTGTCTTCGGACCGAGTGCGGAGACCTCCAATGGATTCTCGCGATCAAATTGCGCGAGAAAAGCGCGCGCATCAGAAAATTTCCCAACCGGCAAAATGAAAGCTCCCAGCATCCAGCGATCCGCCGATCGCACATAAGCGGCCTGGTTCCGCAAGGCCGGCTCCAGAGCGAGATCAGCCGGTGGAAAAAGACCCGCGTAATCGATCGCGTGTTCGACAAGGGCGCGTAAGGAAGCAGCGGTCATGGGAGAGAACTGAACGGCGTAATCAGCGCACTCGTCAACCTCGGGAATCTTTTTTGCAGGCGGATTGATCGATTATGGCGCGTAAATCGCTACTTCGAGACGAATCAATCAGACAGTGGAAATCAAAGTCGACGAAGCGTCCGGCCAGCCTAACGGGATCGGGAAGCCCGCAGAGGAAAGCGTCGTGAAGCCGCGTCTTCGCGTGCATGACTTGCTTCATCGGCCCTTCGACGTTCGGTCCTTTTCCACCACCGGGCTCTTTCTGCTCGCGATTTTCTACACCATCTATTTCCTCCGGTCTCTTCTCCTCCCGCTCGTGCTGGCCTTGCTTCTTAGCTACCTGCTTCGGCCCATCATTCGTGCGCTGGCGAAGATCAAGATTCCACCGCTACTCGGCGCGGCTTTGCTCCTGTTTACCTTGGCCGGCGGAATTGGATACGGGGCCTCTTTTTTGGCGGCCCCCGCCTCAGGCTGGATCGAGAAGGCACCCTACAGCCTCCACCAACTGCAGCAGCGTCTGACGCCTTTTAAAAAACCGATGAAGCGGGTCGCGCAAGCCAGCGGCGCGATCGAAAATCTGACCACCACCGAAGGGGACGCGGGTAAAGCGCAGACCGTCGAAGTCAAACAACATCCGCTTTCCGAACGTCTATTCGCGCACACCACAGAATTTCTGGTCGCCACGCTGACCATGCTGATCCTGCTTTATTTCCTTCTCGCCTACGACGGGGTTTTCCTGGCGAAAGTGATCAAGCTAATGCCCACGCTCTCGGATAAAAAGCGTGCCGTTTCCATCGCCCATGAGATCGAATCCCAGGTTTCGCGTTATCTCTTTACCATCACGCTAATCAATTGCTGCCTCGGTGCCGCCGTCGGACTGGCGGTCGGTTTGTTTGGCTTGCCTAATCCGCTGATGTGGGGCGCGATGGTGGCTATTCTGAACTTCGTCCCCTACCTGGGCGCGTTGACCGGGATCGTCTGCATGACGCTCGGCGCAGTGCTGAGCTTCGACGCGTTCGGCTATGCCATGATTTTCCCGGCAATCTACCTCACCCTCGCCACGCTCGAGGGCAACTTCATCACCCCTTTCGTGATGGGCCGCTCGCTGACTCTCAATCCGGTGCTCGTGCTTCTCTCACTCACCTTCTGGGGTTGGATGTGGGGAATTGTAGGGATTATTCTCGCAGTGCCGATTCTGGCAGCCTTTAAGATTTTCTGCAGCCACATCGAGCAGATGGAGCCGCTGGCAGAATTCATGAGCTGATTTCCTGAGGATTTGTTAGGCGGAACGCCAGCCATCGATCGAATAACGATCATACCTCGCCGTGACGAGGAGGGCAGTCAGGACAAGCAGATAGATGAGCTGGTCGTAGAAACAAGCCCAGGACGAGCAAGGCTCCTACGACCAATTCGACCACCGGAGTGCAATATTCCGTCGCGGTCACAAGGGAAAGCGGGAGCCAGGTTTTCCCCATCGTCTCCTGGCGGTGATGAGTAAGCCGGCGAGATTGGGCAGGCGGACCAGCCCGTGGGTAAAGAAGTTGATGCCCAGATCGAGGCACAGAAGCGCATGCGCGAGGCCGAGGTCAGCTGTCGGTTTTTTGTTAGGCGAATTCAGCATTCTCTTTCTTCTTCGCGCTCGGTCGGGTGGGTGAGTGCCTGGCGCATGAAACGCGATGCGATAATCTCATTTGCCCAAGAGGCTCCTCTTGTGAAAACATCAGGTTGGCGCCGAGGCGCTCGAAACATCATGCCTAACGACGATTCTCCGCAAGCTAATCCCTATTCTCGAACCAATCCATTCCCGGCCAAAATGCTGGTCAATCGTCGACTCAACGCGCCGGATTCGGAGAAGAACACGCGTCACTTCGAGTTGTCGTTGGCGGGCTCTGGTCTGCACTACGAGGTCGGGGAATCAGTCGCCGTCTATCCGACTAACGACCCTGATCTGGTAGATGAAATTTTGGAGAAGCTCGATGCCAAGGGCGACGAAACCGTGGCCGGCAGCCGGGGCGGAGAATTAAGTTTCCGCGACGCCTTGCTGCGCGATTACAGCATCACCCAGCCCACTCCGAAGATCCTGAAAGCCATCGCGGAGCGCGCCTCGGCCGCGCCGCTCCTGACCGAGCTGCTCGATCCCGAGCGAAAGCAGGATCTCATCACCTACCTCTGGGGCATGGAGGTCGTCGATTTCCTGGTCGAGCATCCGTCGGTTAAATTTGAGCCAGCCGAATTCGTCAAGCTGCTCTCGAAATTACAGCCGCGTCTCTATTCCGTAGCTTCCAGTCTCAAGGCGCATCCCGAGGCGGTCCATTTCATCATCGATGTCGTGACCTACGAAAGTCATGGCCGGAAGCGTAAGGGCGTTTGCTCGACCTTCCTGGCTGACCGCTGTTCCGATTCGCCGGCTTCAGTTTTCCCGAGCAAATCGAAATTCCACCTCCCGGAAGACCCCGATGCGCCACTGCTCATGGTGGGACCGGGCACCGGGGTCGCTCCTTTCCGCGCCTTCCTCCAGGACCGCCAGGTGACTGGCGCGCGTGGCAAGACCTGGCTCTTCTTTGGCGCGCAACGGCGGGAGAGCGATTTTTATTACCGGGAAGAGTTTGAACAATTCAAAACCGACGGGGTGCTGACGCGGGTCGACACGGCTTTCTCACGCGATCAGGCGCACAAGATCTACGTGCAGGATCGAATGATGGGCGCGTCAGGCGACGTCTGGAAATGGCTGGAGGAAGGCGCTTACTTCTACGTCTGCGGCGACGCTAAACGGATGGCTAAGGATGTCGATGCCACGCTGCGCCAGATCGTGCAGCAACAGGGCGGTCTGAGCGTCGAAGAAGCAAACGAATACGTCGAGAAGCTGAAAAGCGACAAACGTTACCGGCGCGACGTCTACTAACGGGCCGCTCTCCCGAGGGGGGCCGCAGGTGGCGCTCCAAATTATTTCGGGTCAGCGGCTAGATTGCGTACCTGCCGCGTCGTCCGACCTTTTAAGGGACCGAAATTCGCGATCTCGCTGGTGTCCACTTCCCGAGGCCCGCGATCCATCTCGAGACGATCCTGTTCCGCCCGCTTGGCGTCCACGTAACGGATTGCGATCGGATCGCTCCCGCGAACGAAGCGGACAGATTTGGGACCATCCGGAATCGCAACCATAACCATGTCCATGTTCGGTTGGCCCGTATTGTTGAAAATCTGGGTGCCATGCGCACGCGGCATGGTGTGGGCAAAGGTGACGCGGGGCTCGTTGCTGGAATCCCAGGTGGAAGCGGATGGCTTTTCGAGAAGCGCTTCCTCGGTGACTTTCTCCGCGGGCGCAGGACGAGGATCAGATTTTGACTTGGGAAGGAACATTCCGACCAGAGCAATCAAAACACAGGCACCCGTGAGATAGACGCCGCGCAAGGACGTCGCTTCATCGTGAGAGCTGCTTTTCATTACTGCGGGAACCACGGGATAACGGCTGCATTGGTCACATAGTTAGAGCGCCAGGATTGCGGAATCGGCTGCAGGTTTCCGGTGGTGGGAAAGAAAGGCGGCGCTCCTCCCGGTTTGTAGGCGCGCTGATCCCAGAGGCGCGTCTTGACGAGTCCATTGGTCATATTGTTCCCCGAGTAGAGCGCCCAGGAGTAGCCGTAATTTTGAATCTCTCCACCAATGGCCAACGCCGCGCCCTTGGCGCGAGTCTTAAAGTTCTCCACGCCATAACCACCGTCCGTCGTTGCGCTGGTGGCGGAGCCTGTTGCCATGACGATGGCGTCGAGGTGAATGGGATTATTAACGTCCGCTGCCACGAGTTGCCCATCGAGGTCTTTTTCCTTAATCATCACGTCACCTTCGGAAACGATCCCGAGGATGTCAGTTACCTTGTCCATCTGGTCCAGCAACGTGGCGACGTAATCTTGATTGATGCCTTTCCCATCAGCCGTGTAGAGACCAGGAGCATCGGTGTAGCTGAGATCATCTGGCCGGGAAGCGTAGTTAAGACTCCCCGTGATATCGACCGCGCCTCCTGGATCGCTCGGATCTGGGTCCTTCGCGTCCGGCTGCTTCCGGAAGGCGCCGATCGTCAGTTTGCCGTCCAGGGTGCCCTGCAGCGACTTGATGTTGCCATAGACAATCATCGCGCTGTTGATGTCCTTAACTTTGTAAGTCCGCTTCGGTCCGTAGTAAGGTTTTCCGTCGGACTTCAAGCCGAGATACTGCTTCACATAGACCTTTCCGTCATTGCTCTTACCGCCCGCGGCGTCCATTTCAATGGCAAAGTTCGCTCCCTTCGTGGCGTCGTAACCCTTATAGTCACGGGGCAACTCTAACCCTGCATTGTCGCGAAGCTCTGCGGTACGCGGTTCTGCCGTTGAGGTCATATCCGCTGGCATGGAAATAGGATCCGAGAGCACGTTCAACCCGTGATAGAACTGGGGCGCATTATCGAACGTGCTGCTGTAATACTGCATAATATTCGCATAATCACTTGCGTCACTTTTCCCGTAGATTCCCTGGTAAGTATTGTAATCGGAGAAGTAGCGGACGCCCTTGGGGGCGGCTGTGGTGGCGTCATTCACGAACCAAAGGTTGGGCCAAAAACCCACTCCCGAATTGGTGTGGTAGGGCCCGAGAAAAACGCTGCCGAAGCCTTCGAAATGGAAGTATCCCGGCGTCCAAACACCCCCGAAATCGTTCACGAAGTACTCATACTTGGCGAAGTTTTCCTGGAAAAGAGTCGTTTGCACCCGCCTCGAAAAAGGGCGGGTTCGCGCATCGCTGGCCGAGGTCGCCGTGGAGGCCAGCGTCCAGCTCGTTGGATGCCCGCCGATCGGGCGGGGATAAACGTTGACCACGACTGCCTGGAAAGGAGCAAATTGGGCGGCAGGCACATTCATGGTCCACGTCTGGTTCGCGGTCGGTAAACTTCCCATTCCCTGCAACTGGGCAATGGCCTGGGCCAAGCCCGCCTCCGCAGCCATGATCGCGCGATCATTTGCCACACGTTGATTTTGCAGACGCTCGACATTGACCAGACTGCTCAAGTGCGTGGCCAACCCTGCGGCCAAAAGGATCATGATAATCATGACCGCGATGAGAATGGAGCCTTCCTCTCCGGAGTTCCGCTTCCTCAAGTGGAAACCGCTACGGCCAGCCGGAGAACGTGATCGAGAATTCCTGTTGGAAAAGTTCATGGATTTCGAGGAATGGCGCTGGTGCTGAACCGAACTCGATCGCTTTCCACGCCGCCCAAAAGCCGACGCGGATAGCCCAGGGAGCCCAGGACGAAACCGATTCGGACGGTGCCGTTGGGGTTTCGGCGGAATTCGAAGTCCATCACGTTATTGACCAGCAGCGTGTCGGTAGTCGGATTAGGCGTGGTCGCGCCGTTGGCGTGGTAATACAGGCCGCTGTTGGCCCCGCTCCCAGTGGCCGGCCAGCGGTAGTAGGTCACTGCCCCGCGAGCATCAGGCAGCACGATGATCGCGCACGAGCCATTGTTTGTTTCAGTCCCGCCAACCTTTGTATAGTCGGCGTAGATCCGCTCACTCTGAGCCATGCGGATATCGTCGCGAATGGTGCGAATGGTTTTGGACCCGGAGTCGCGCGCCCACATCTCGCTCTCGTTGCTGCGAAAGAGCCAGGTCCCCTGCACCAACGCCCCGAGCAGGATGAGCCCCACGATGCTTCCCACACCGAGTGCGACCGAGAGTTCCACCAGCGTGTAGCCACTCGAAAATTTCGTTTTCTGCCGCATTCTCATAGGCTGGGAAAGCTTTGGCAGACGATGGTGCTGGTGCTGAGCGACACGAGTCGCTGGCTGTTACCGCCCCGGAGTTGCCAGCGCAGCGTCACCGTGATCTGGCGGAGAGACGGCGTGGCGGCGTTGGTAACGAAATCTGCCCGCCATTCACCACTGGGTAATTTGTCCGGCACCAGGGTGGGCGCGGCCGCCGTTCCAGAAGCGACGTCCTCCACCGGAATCGCCTGCCAGGCATTGGAGGCCGGGACTATCCAGTGCGCATCGGGAGCGCCACCGGGCACCTGCTTAAGATAAACCGGGATGCCTGCCGTGCTGTTTGTGATCTGTGGGTAGGGCTGCGCCTTGAAAAGTTCCAAAATCTCCGTCTCGATGGACGCTGCCAGCATTCGCTGGGACGCTTCGCGGTTACGGACGCTCATATATGCAATCCCCCCCATGATGCCGAAAACGGTGAGTCCGAGAATCGCCACCGCGACCATCGTCTCAACCAGAGTGAAGGCCCCTGTCCGCGGGCGACTTTCCACGCGAGTCGTGGGAACTTCTTCATCTTGAAAGGGACACATGGAATGCATGATTTCCCTGACTACCCCAGCAAACACGGTGCCAGTGGGCGGCCCGGATCGAATTTAGACGCGGATTAGGGAAACACCGCGGACCTGTTACGGTCGAGCTCGCCAAAGACATGCCAGCCAAAGAAGAGCGCATAAGCCCGCGACACCGCTGCCCCAGACTAGCCACCACGGTCGATAAACGACGGTCAGCAACCCGCTCGAACCCGCCGGCACTTCAACGGTCGGAATCCAGTCTCGGTATGAGCCCACGGGCAGCGATTGATTGCCCAGGTTCGCTCGATAACCCTTGAAATAGGGTCGCGACAACAAGAGCAACGCTGGTGGCCCTTTCGCGGGCACCTCAACTTCAGCCGTCAGCTGCTGGCGGGTGTCCGAGCGCAGCTCGATCCTGGCTCGGGACCAGCGCTGGTCCGGCAAAGAATCAAGCGATACCACCGAGCGAATCACGGGGATTGGACCTTCCCGCCGATGATAAACGCTCCCTTCCTCTGATTCGTGCACCAGGTTCCACTCCGGCTCAGGCGGAGGCGGAGCGGTGGACTCGTGTGCCAGGATAATCCCGTCCACTCCGATCGTGGCCAACCAACCCGCCGGGCTAGCCTGCCAGCCGAGCAGGTAATTCGCCATGCCGGGATCAATCTCGCCATGCGTGTAGAAAGCCCACGCCGGTCCCACGCCGGCGGCGCGGATGGGGCTGTAGCCATTCACAAAGCGCAAACCCGCCCACATCGACGCACTCCCGGGCCGCGTCACCTGGCCGACCGGCGCCGGGTGATTTCTCATGCGGTAAACGGTCTCCGGCGGTGGGTAAACCGCGAGGTAAAGGCGCGCCGGGTCGAGCGGCTGGGTCTCTTTCAACTCAGCAGTGAAGGGATATCTCGGCACGCCGGGATTGGTGGGCAAGATCAGGTAGGTGGCCAGCAGCGAACCGAAGACCGTTCCGGTGCAAAGCCACCGCCACGGACGGCTCAAGGAAAACTGCGCGAGCGCTTCCGCCGCACAGAGAGCCAGGATCAAATGCAGCAGCGGCAACCAGCGAAAGCTCCACCGAAAGACATTGGCGGTCGGCAGCATCGAGATCGCGAGGACGAGCAGGAGCAGACTGAGCTCCCACTTCATCCGCTTCACAAACGGGCCTCGCAGGATGAAAACGCCAGCCAGCAGGGCGAGAGGCGGGATCGTTCCGCAAGCCAGCTCGATCGCCCCGTGCGGATTCGGGCGCGTGGAAAAGTCCGACCACGGCACCGTCCAGATAGGAAGGACGAAACCAGGCAAAGCCGCCGGAGGCACAATCCATTGCCAGTGCGACAAAGCGTTCGCCTGTTCCGCGCGGGCGGAACCGCGCACATAATCAAAAAGCGCCAGCCAGGCCGGCGCAGAGAGTCCGAAGCCCAGGACGAGACCGAGCGCGAGTGGCCAAAGAGAGGATAGGCGTCCGGTTTTGCCTAACGATTTCGCCGCCAGCCACCCGGCGAGCAAAGCCAGCATCAGGACCGTGTAGGGAAAGCCGCCCGTAACCAGCAGATAAACAAACGGCGCGGGCCAGAGAAAACGCCATTTTGTCCGGTCGGGATCTAGCGCGCGCTCCATCCCCCACCACGCCCAAGGCAGCCACGCAAAAGCGCCCAGCGCTCCAAACCAGTCCGTCGCGCCCCAGCAGATAATCCAGCCGTTCAGTGCTCCGACGAGAGCAACCAGAAGACAGAGCGAAACCGGCAATTTTCGATCGCGCGCCAGGAGAAAACCTCCCGCGGCCAGCACAAAGAGATGCGCCATGGAGAGCGCCGCAGCTTGCTGTGCGAACGCCAGCGGCAATTTCCAGATCAGGACGACCGCCGCATTCACAAAGACCGAGAAAGTGCCGTATTGAAATTCCCCGGCCAGGTTGCTGCAAACCCAGGAGTAAGGGCTGAGCAAAGGCAGATGCCCTTCCGACCAGCTCCGCGCGACATCGGCGAAGACCGGCAGAATCGAAATCTGGTAATCGTCGTTCCAAAAAACGCCTGGATTGTGCCAGAGCAGAACGCCGCAAAAAAGGAGAACGAGAGTACCGGCGGCGATCGCCCCTAACGAATCACCGCGACGAGAAGGCTGCACGGGAAACGGGCGATCAAAGCACGACCGGGCGCCCCTCGGTCATGACCAGCACTTTATCCTCCACGCCTTCGCGTCGCGCGCTGGAGAGCAGGCGCTCGGGCGGCTCGTGCAACGGCTCGTAGCCCAGCCGAAAAGTGCCGTAATGCATCGGGACCAACTTGCGCGCGCCCAACTCGACGAAAGCCTTAACTGCTTCCTCAGGATTCATGTGCACTTCGCGTTTGCTCGGCGCGTCGTAGGCGCCAATGGGCAGGAGTGCGATCTCGATGGGGAAACGTTCCCCGATCTCCGTGAAACCATCGAAGTAAGCGGTGTCGCCGCAGTGAAAAATCGAGCGCTTCTCCGCTTCGATGACGAACCCGCCGAAGCCGCGATGCTGGTCTGCTAACATCCGCGCGCCCCAGTGATGACACGGCGTGAGCGAAATCTTAAGCGGGCCGGTCTTCACTTCTTCCCAGTGCTCGAGTTCGTGCACGATATTGAAACCGAGATCGTGCACCAGGTTCCCCACCCCCGTGGGCACGACGATGGGTTGATCGGCCGCCACCCGTCGCAGGCTGCGTCGATCGAGGTGATCGAAGTGCGCGTGCGTGACCAGAACGAGATCGATCGAAGGCAGGTGATCGATATTAAAACCCGGCCGTTTGAGCCGCTTGATGACGCTCAGCCACATCGACCAGTTGGGGTCGATCAGCACGTTCATCCCGGCGACCTGAATCAGAAATGATGCATGACCGATCCAGGTGATGCAGACTTCATGCGGGCCGACTTTAGGAAAGAGAGGCTCCGCGCGGTCGCCGGAGCGCCTGGTGAAAAGGGAGGGAATCAACACCTCCGTGAGAAAATTACGCTTATGCCAATCGAGACCCGGCTTCAATCCGACGCGTTTGGGCGCCGGTTTTTGCTTGCTACCGTTGGTCGAAGAAGCGCGCACGACTTGAGTGCGTTTATTCCGCGAGAAAGGTGTCGGCACAGTCGGCCAACGATATAAGCTAACTCCAGTGAAGCAATCGAATTGCCAGCGCAGTCGCGCCCCCGATCTCGGATGAGTTGAAGATGCCCCCTAACGGATTTCTCCTCGCCAGAACATGCCTTCTGTCCTCCCCCATCGCCATCCGCTCACCGGTCTCGCGCTTGCAGCCATCGCCGGTCTTTTGCTGGCCGAATTCGCCACCCTGCCCCTTAAGCTGCTCTGCTTCGGCCTGGCCCTGACAGCGATCATCATCCTCCTGCGACCGCGGGCCGGGCTGACTCATCTTCTCGTTGCCGCAGCCTTTTTTGGTTTGCATCAATGGCAATTGAGCGAAGCACCCGGGCTGCATTTGAAGACGCGGATTGGCGAGGGCCCACGCGTGGTGACCGTAACGGGCACCGTGACCAGCGAACCAAAAACATTGCCTAACGAGTTCGCCACTTTCTTCCTTCATCTCGATTCCATCCTTCTCGAAGGACACGACGAGGCGAGCGACGCTACCGTCCAGGTGCGGTGGAAAGGCAGCCCAAAATTGGGCGATCAACTTCGGGTGCGTGGCTCGGCGGAGCTCATTCCGCCGCTGCGCAATCCGGGCGGCTTTGACTTGCGTGCCTATCTGGCTCGACGCGATGTTTATCATGTCGTTTTCGCGCGCTACCGCGAGGACGGAACCATCCTGCGGGTGGGAGGCGGTGACCTGCTCACGCGCAGCGCATCGCGAGCTCGCGAATGGATGCGCGCGACCCTCAGCCGCGGACTGGAGGATTCTCCCGAAGTGGTCGCGCTCATCAGCGGCATGGCTCTCGGTCTGCGTCACGAAACTCCCGGTGACATCGAAGAGCCTTTCCAGCAGACTGGCACCCTGCATCTCTTTGCCGTCGCCGGCCTGCACGTTGGCATCATCGCACAGTTGCTTTGGATTGTGGCCGCACTCGTCAGGTTGCCCCGCACGGTCGCGGCGGCGTTGATCATTCCGTGCCTTTTTTTCTACTCCGCGGTCACCGGTTTCCACGTCTCCAGCATCCGCGCGGCGACCATGGCTGCGTTCTTGTTAGGCGGAATCTTTTTTGACCGGCCGGTGCTCGCGCTCAACAGCCTGGCCGGCGCTGCCCTGGTCATCTTACTCTTCGAGACGAACCAGCTCTTCACCTCCGGATTTCAGCTCTCCTTCGCGGTCGTCGGCGCCATCGTCATCGGGCAGGATCGAATCTTTCACACTCTCCTGCGACCCGCAGCAAGCGATCCATTTTTGCCTCGAAGTCTGGTCAGTCGAACTCGGCGCAGCTGCGAAAAAATTTATGGCTGGATCGCGAGCGGAGTCTCCGTTTCCGCGGCGGCCTGGGCTGGTTCTTTCGTTCTGATCATCTGGTATTTTTATCTGATTACGCCCATCTCGTTGCTCGCGAATCTCACGGTCGTCCCGATCGCGTTTGGCGTGCTGGCCCTCGGGCTGCTGTCCCTTGCCGCCGCACCTTTTTCCGGAGCGCTCTCGCTGGTTTTCAATAATGCGAACTGGAGCCTCTCACATTTAATCCTGGTCCTCGTGCAGCTCTTCGCGCGGTTGCCCACCGGCCATTTTTATGTGGAGCGACCGCATTGGCCGACAGGCGCCCGCACGGAAATCACCGTGCTGGATGCCGGGGCGGGCGCCGCGGTCCATCTGCGCTCAGCTGGCCGCGACTGGCTCCTGGATGCGGGCGGCGCGCGCGATTACGATCGGTTTCTCCGCGACTACCTTCACTCCCGCGGGATCGATCGGCTGGATGGCCTCATCCTGAGTCACGGCGATTCGCAGCACCTTGGCGGGGCCAGCCGAGTGATCGGGGAATTTCGACCGCGCCGCGTTCTCGATAATGAGGCGCCCGATCGTTCGAGCGTGCATCGGGCAATCATCGTGAGGCCGCCTCCCCGGGAAATTCTCGCTCGACTCTTCCAAACCAATATCTCTTCGCGGGTCAGTGCGCACGTGCTCTATCCTCCATCGGGTTTCCAGACCAAGGCGGCCGACGATCAGGCTCTCGTCATACAGCTGGTGGTTGAGCACAAATTCCGAATCCTGCTGGTCTCCGACAGCGGCCAAGCCACGGAGCAGGCCCTGCTCGCGCAACCTAACGAACTCCGGAGCGACATCCTGATCAAAGGTCAGCACTACACCGGCGAATCCGGCTCGATCGAATTCCTGCGGGCCGTCCGTCCCCAACTGATCGTCGCAGGTTCGGTCGATTTTCCGGCGCGCGAACGAATCTCTGATCGCTGGGCCGACCAGGTGCGCTCTCGCGGTATCAGCCTCCTGCGGCAGGACGAGACCGGCGCCGTCACCCTGGAGTTTTATCGCAACCACTGGGACGCAAAAACGTTCTTAGGTCACGAGACCTTGCGCAGTTCGAGTCGATGAATCGTCACGCCTTCCTTCAGGAAATGCTTTTCAAAAGTCGTGATCGGAAACCCCTCATCGGGCGAGGGAGCGACCTCGATGAACTGCGCCGGCGAAATTAATTCGCGCATGGCGGCGAAGTAATTCTCCTGGTCGGTCGCGATGCGGAAGCGCCCTTCCGTCACGAGGACGCGATGCACCAGGTCGAGAAACTCTTTGGTCACAATGCGCCGTCGGCGGTGTTTCTTTTTCGGCCAGGGATCGGGAAAAAGAAGATGTGCGATCTCCGCGGAAGCGGGCGGCAGAAGATATTGGATGGCATAGACGCTCTCGATCCGCAGGAAGCGGGCGTTGGTGAGATCGAGCCGCGAGGTTTTTTTGCAGGCGCGACGGATTCTTCCCGCGAGCTTCTCGAGGCCCAGAAAATTCCGGTCGGGGAATTGCCCAGCCCGCGCGACCAGAAAAGCGCCGTCGCCGCACCCGATATCGATTTCCAATGGTCCCGTGCGCGAGAAAACTTCCGCCAAAGCGAGCGGCGCGAAGTAATTCGAAGGGACTAATTCGGCCTCCAAAGCCTGAGGCAACTCGGCGCTTTCCTCCATCACCGCGCTGGCCGATCTACGATGACGGTGGAATATTTGGACCGTTGAGACCTTCTCAATAAAAAACCATGCATAAACTATTTCTCGCTCTCGCTCTCTATGGTTTGGCCGTGACCACCCAGGCTGAAACCAAAACCGCAATTTTCGCCGGAGGCTGCTTCTGGTGCATGCAAGAACCCTTTGATCAGGTCAAGGGGGTCACGAAAACCGTCGTGGGCTATACTGGCGGTAGCAAGGAAGACGCCAATTACACCGCGGTCTCCGCGCACAAGACTCAACATCGGGAAGCGATCGAGGTCACCTACGATCCGGCCCAGATCTCCTACGACAAATTGCTCGATGTTTTTTGGCACCATATCAATCCGACACAGGCTAATGGGCAGTTCCATGACATCGGCCTTTCCTACCAGGCGGCGATCTACTACGGCAACGACGAGGAGAAGAAGCTGGCGGAAGGTTCCAAGGAGAAACTGGGTCAATCGGGGAAATTCGATCAGCCGATCGCGACGGAAATTCTGCCCTTCAAGCCCTTCTATCCCGCGGAAGATTATCACCAAAAATACTACCAGAAGAATCCCGCCGCTTACGAAGCCTATCACGTCGGCTCGGGTCGGGTCAGTTACCTGGAAAAAATTTGGGGAAAACCGTAAGCCGAGGCCAGTCGGCCTAACGAGCGCCCACGCCCTTGCCGGGGATAATCCGGCCCGACTTCGCATCGACGGCGACCCGCGTGATCTCGTTTCCGTTCCGCTGTCCGATATCGATCGACCAAACGAGCACGCCTTCCACTTTTTCCAGTTTGGCGGCGGTCACTCGGGCGCCTTCATGCTGTTTCAAGGCAATGTGTTCGGCCTCGTTCTTGGTGATCTTGGCCGGCCCCTTTGGATTGGTGGGGCTGGCGGCGAGGAACGAAACGCCCAGAAGTAGCGACAGGGCGACGAGAAAAAACGACTTCATCCCGACAGCAAGAGGCTTTTCGCGGAATTTTTCAAGCAAAACCGTTTCCAAAATCTCGGTCGTTAGGCAAACGAGGGTCTTTCTTTCGCTTTGGCCTACTAAAAGATCCCTTGGCCTGATCTTGGCATACCCGCTGCTTTTAAAGAAACTGCGAGCTAGGAAGTCACTTCTGCAATTATTTAAAGTTACGTCACGTTCCTTCAGCTTCGCCGCGCGATCAGCAATGATCGCGCTTTTTTTGCTCGCGGGTCGTGGTCGGCAGTCGCCTGAGGAGTTTCTCCAACGAGCCAACCGCCAGAACTAGAATTTGTAAAGATTCGAACTGTGCGGCTCCACGAACTCGGCCTGAGCGACGGTGAGGGGTTCATTCAGGGCCTTCGACAATCCGCCCGCCAAAGCCGTCGCGATCGCCTTCGGTTCGCGGGTGTAAATCGGAATCGGGAACGAGCCGCCGTTTCGATCATAGCCATAGATGGTGCCCGCAGTCTCCCAAACACAATAGGCGTGGCCGGCCGGATGATCCTTGTAACGAACCAGTAGAATCTTCGCCCAGAAATTGGGCTCCAAGCTGTGCTGGGTTTCCACCACCGCGAGGTAATTGCAGGCGGAAATCACGCAGCCATTCAGTGTGACGAGGTCGCCCTCCCCGGGAACCAGCACAACTTTTTGTGGCTGGCAGGCTCCGAGACTGACCATCGCGAGAAGAATCAGACAAGCCCGGAAGCAAAAAGAAGTGAGGGAAATGTTCGCTTTCAAGATTATGGCGTTTATAGCACTTTGCCGGCGACTTTGGGAAGCGCTACTTTCGCTGGCGACCTGTGACCCAGCTAAAACATCGCTAAACCCGACGAGCGAGCAGACGTTGCCGAATGAGATTGGAGCATTCGCACAATGCTTTCTCTGGGCTGGATCTCTTGACTTCCCGCCCGAGCGATTGGTACTTCCACCCGCCTTTGAAGTCGTCGACTTTTGCCCACATCGCCAGCAGGCTCCTGCTCTCCGCAGTCGCCCTCTTGGGCTGCGTCTCCTGTGATCGCAATGACGACAAAATCACAGTTTACCGTGTCCCAAAGGAACTCGCTTCGCCCCCGGAAATGCTGCCGGCTTCTGAAAATGTTCCGGCACCGGCGCCCGTGCATTGGACCGCACCGACGACCTGGAAGTCGCAGGCCGCCTCGGGATTTCGCAAGGGCAGCTTCCTCGTTTCCGGGCCGGATGGGAAGACGGCTGATGTCTCAGTGATTTCCTTCCCAGAAGCGGCAGGTGGGCTTCTCGCCAATGTGAATCGCTGGCGCAGTCAGCTAAAACTCCCTGCCATTACTGATGTCGTGAAAGCAGGGATGCCCATGGCGGTGGCCGGCCGCGACATGTTTTTCGTCGATTTGGTCAGTGAACAGCCGATCACGCCTGACGGATCGAAGTCTCGCATTCTCGGCGGCGTTTTCCCCGTTCCCGGAGAGACTTGGTTCTTTAAGATGATGGGACCGGATGCTCTGGTCGAATCGGAGCGCGAGACCTTCCAGCAATTCCTGCAAAGCGTTCACCTGAATGAGGACTCGGCGAACGAGCCGCAGGCCCACGAAGCCCGGCAAGCTCAAGGCGGCGGCAAGGAAACCAACGCCCCGACTCCGCCGCCAATCGAGACGGCGCAAGGCGCGCCATTGCAGTACACTCTCCCGCCGAGCTGGCAGGAAAAGCCGCTATCGACCATGCGCGTGGCCAGTTTCAAGGCCGTTTCGCCCGACGGTAAGGAAGCGGATGTGTCGGTCGTTTCCCTGGCGGGAATGGCAGGAGGCGATCTCGCCAACGTGAATCGCTGGCGCGGCCAGCTCAAGCTCGCTCCGATCGACGCAGCGACGCTGGCGAAATCGTTTGAGCACTTGCAGGCTAACGGCCATGATTTCCTCCTGGTCGACCTCGTGAGCGAGGCGCCGATCACGGGGGCAAAACAGCGAATTCTGGCGGCGATCCTCGATGAAAAAGATCATTCCTGGTTTATCAAGATGACCGGCGAGAGTGCGGTGGTCGCCTCTCAGAAGAACGCGTTCACCGATTTCCTGCGCAGTCTGAGAATTCCCTAACGATCATGTCCGAAGCCGTCGTCCGCCCTTTTCCGCTCACGTCGCCGCTCCGCGTCCTTTCTTCCTTGCGGCTGACTGTGGCTTGTCTCGGATTCGGTTTGCTCCTGGTTTTTCTCGGGACTCTGGCTCAGGTCCATCTCGGCATTCACGCGGTCCAGTCCCGATATTTTCAGAGTCTGTTCATTTTTTGGTCTCCGCCGGGCGCGGCTTGGAAGATTCCCATTCTTCCAGGGGGCTATCTGCTCGGCACGGTTTTGCTGATTAATCTGATCGCGGCTCACGCGGTTCGCTTCCAGTTAACCAAAAAAAAACTGGGCATCATCCTCCTGCATCTCGGAGTGATCCTGCTGCTCATCGGGCAGCTCTTGACCGGCCTCTTCGCTCGCGAAACACAGATGAGAATCGACGAAGGCCAGACGGCCGGATATTCGGAAGCGCCGCGCGAGGTGGAGCTGGCGGTCGTCGACCATTCGGATCCGAATTTTGACCAGGTGGTGGCGATTCCGGAAGCGGTCCTGGCACGGGGTGGGACGATGCAGAATCAGACGCTGCCGTTCGCGCTAAGCATTCGACAATTCATGCCGAATTCGCATTTGGCCATGCGAACTCAAGACTCTCAAGGCCCGACTTCCCTGGCCACGCAGGGGGTCGGCCCCAGGATCGTGGCTGAACCGGCGACGCGCGTGGTGAAAGACGATGAGCGAGACCTGAGTGCCGCCTACGTCGAGGTGACCAGTCCGCAGGGCTCGTTAGGCACGTGGCTGGTTTCGAACGCCATTCCAAACGCGCAAGCCTTCACCGTCAACGGACGCACCTACGAACTGATCATGCGCCAGCGGCGTTTTTACAAACAGTTCGCGCTCACTTTGCTCCACTTCGCGCACGATCGTTATGCCGGCACGGATATTCCCAAAAACTTCTCCAGTCGCGTCCGGCTGATCGACCCCGAGCGAAACGAGAATCGCGAGGTGCAAATCTCGATGAACGATCCGCTTCGCTATCGCGGGTTCACTTTTTACCAGGCGGGGTTCGATAATAATGACACGACCACTATCCTGCAGGTGGTGAAGAACCCAGCGATGCTGCTGCCCTATATTGCTTGCGGGCTGGTGGCGCTGGGACTCACCGTTCAATTCTCAATGCACCTGTTCGGATTCCTGAAGAAACGGAGGCGATGAAAAGCAAGCATACCTGGATCCTCTGGCTGGTCGTGGTCGCGGCGCTTGCTTACGTGGCCGCTCCCCTTTTCCAACGCGATCGCAAGGGAGGCTTCCAGATGGAAAAATTCGGCCGGGTTCCGGTCCTCCTTAATGGCCGAATCAAGCCGCTCGACACGATCGCGCGCAATTCGCTGCTCATCATCCATGGAAAGCAGACGTTAGAAACGGATCAGGGAATTCTGACGCCGATGGATTGGCTGGCGGACGTCTTGATGAAGCCGAAGGAAGCGGATCAAAGGAAGATCTTCGTCACCTGGAATCCCGAGACGCTCACCGTCCTGGGGATGAAATCGGAGCCGGGAGAGAACTTTTCCTTTCAAGATTTCGCTCCACATCTCCAGGAAATCGAGCGGCAGGCGGCGCTCGCGCAGAAAGTGGACGCGCAGATCCGTTCGCCCTTCCAGCGAGACATCGTCAAGCTGTTCGATCGCCTGACGCTTTATCATCGGCTGGGAAACAGTCTGGAGGTCAAGGGGACGACGGATTTCAAAAGTCAGGTCGACGATCTGGCGAAGAACGTCCATCCGGCCCCGATACCCATGAATAGTGGCATCTCCTCCGAGGGACTGCAGAATATCGGCTTCCTGGCCCAGACGGGTTATTTCTTTCCGATCCCGCCGTTTCCGCCTAACGATGACCCATTGCAATGGCGGAAGATGGGCGAGAGCCTGCTCACTTTTCTGACCGACGGGAAGATGCACCCAGCTGTGCCAGCCTGGGCCGCGATGACCACGGCATTTAGCGCCAACGACCCGGCGACGTTTAACCGGGTCCTGGATGACTACGCGGCGCAGCTGAAACACGACCTGCCGAAGAGAGCATGGAAAGCCAAGGTCGAGGCCTTTTTCAACAAGATGCAGCCGTTCTACAGCGCGATGGTGCTTTACGTGCTGATTTTCGTCCTCGCGGCGGGTTCGTGGCTGATCTGGCCGGAGACTCTTGGCCGGTATGCCTTTGCGCTCCTTCTGGTGACCTTCGCTCTGCACTCGGCAGGACTCATCACTCGCATGTATCTGGAGGGTCGACCCCCGGTGACCAATCTCTATTCTTCCGCCGTCTTCATCGGGTGGGGATCGGTTTTGCTGGGCATCTTCCTCGAGCGGTTCTTCCGCAACGGTGTCGGCTCCGCCACTGCGGCTATGATCGGCTTCATCACCCTGCTCATCGCCCATCATCTCTCGATGGACGGCGATACCATGGAGATGATGCGGGCGGTTCTCGATACGAATGGGTGGCTCGCCACGCATGTCGTCTGCGTGACCCTCGGCTACGCATCCACCTTCCTCGCCGGTTTCCTGGCGCTGATCTACATCGTGCGCGGTGTTTTTACCCCTTCGCTTGATCGACTCACTGCCCAATCCCTCACGAGAATGGTCTACGGCATCGTCTGCTTTGCCACGCTTTTCAGCTTTGTCGGGACGATCCTGGGCGGAATATGGGCCGATCAGTCGTGGGGCCGCTTCTGGGGCTGGGATCCCAAGGAAAACGGCGCGCTGCTCATTGTCCTCTGGAACGCCATCATCCTGCATGCCCGCTGGGGAGGTCTCGTTCGACAGCGCGGCCTCATGATCATGGCGGTCTTTGGTAACATCGTGACGAGTTGGTCGTGGTTTGGGGTCAACATGCTCGGCATCGGTTTGCATTCCTACGGCTTTATGGAAAGCGCATTCCCATGGTTGATAGGGTTCTGCGCAAGTCAGGTCGCCTTTATGATGGTCGGCCTGCTGCCGCTCCCTCTCTGGCGCAGCCGTTTCGAGACGAAGACGGCCAGGCCGCGGCAGGAATTGGTCACGGCGTAATTTTCCGATCTGTCCGTGCCTGAAGGTGCTCACACGCACCTTCAGACACGTCGGATCGGAGATCCGGGGACTAGCCATGGTACCAGAGAACTAGTGTCTCTACCCTTTCCATGCCTAAATCCGCCACTCCGTTGCGGAAAAAAATCGCCCGCACCGAAAAAAGCGGGAAGTCCGCCTAGAGAATGGTCTGCGGTTCCGATCCGGCCAGCAGCTTCTGGAATCGGGCGCTTTTGCGAAGAGGATCCCATTGCCAACGTAAGCGCAACTCCCAGAGCGTCATACTGGCCTCGTTAACCGGTGAGACGCACCCCGGCTCCCGGAGGAGACGCTCGATCATGTTGATCGCTTCATCCTTGTCGCCGACCCAGGCGCGAACGAGCGCGAGATGGCAAAGCCATTGGTGGCCATCGATTGCATCCTTCGACACGGGCGTGATCTCTACGGCGCGTTCCGCCTCACGCACGGCATCCGCTTTCCTTCCCATGTAGGCATAGAGCAAACCTAGTCGCGCGTGGCGCAGAGCATCATCCGAATGCGAAAGCGCTTCCGCCTCCATGGAGGGCCGCGCGGCTTCGAAGCGCTCCTGCGCTTTCTTCTTCTCGCCTTGCGCCAGCCTGGTGCATCCTTCCAGATACGCTTTCGGGACGGGAGCGCCGATAACTGAAGGGAGGGTGTCATGCGGGAAAGTTTCTATCGCCGCCCGAGCCAGCGGGAAATCGCGCGCCATCATTGCACAATCCCAGCGTCCCCAAGCCAGCACCCCGCCGGGGTCGCCATAAGAATCAAACTCCGCGAAGAATCGCTGCAACGGCGCCAGTACTCCAGTTTGCCAAAACTTAACGGCGGCCGCTTCTCCTCTTAATGCAGCGACCTTCGGAGCCAGAGCGACAGCTTTGGTAATATGAGTGGCCGCAGTGCTCCAATCCCGGGTCAAGATCGCGGTCGCGTTGAGTTCGTGCTCATATTCTACATTCAAGGGTTCGCGGGTCGACGCCCGCACTTGGGCCGCGAGCGCCTCTTTCCACTGACCCTGCCGCCGGCGAATAAAGGCGATCGTCATCGTCCCTTCGGTGTCGTTAGGCATTAATTTTTCAGCCACTTCCAGCTCCACAATGGCTCGCTCGAAATCTCGCTCGATCCAATAGTCACAAAGTCCTTTGGCGAGATAGCCTTCCCCGAGGTCCGGCTGAAGACGCAGGGCCTCGCGGACTTCTGCGTGGGCTTCATTGCGGAGATCCTCACTCGGCCCGCGAAAGCGATAAAGCAGTCCCAAATTGGTCGCGAGGCGCGCATGCGCGAGAGCAAACTGAGGATCAATCGCCACGGCCTGCCGATATAACGCTTCCGCACCCTCGAAGGCCGAAATAAAGTAGGCGGGATTATTCTCCAGTTTACGAGCCCGCAGATACAAAACGTAGGCGTCCGGATTGCGCGTCGTCTGGGAAAGCAGATTTACCCTTTCTTCCGCGCTAAGATTAACTTTCAAAGCCGACGCGATCTGATTCGCCAAGGCTCCCTGCAACCGCATGGCATCCTTCAGATCGCGGTCGAATGCTTCCGACAAGACCTCCACGCCGCTCTGGGTGTCGACGAGCGCGACATGCATCCGAATTCGGTTTCCATCACGACGCAAACTCCCTTCCAGAACGTGCCGCACCCCCAGTGCCTTGCCAATCGCACGCAAATCACGTGGGGCATTCGCCGGATAGCGAGCCGTTGCCAGCCGGCTGATTACTTTTAAGTCTCTGATCTTCAAGAGTCGGGACTGAATATCGTCCTGAATTCCCTCCGCAAAGAATGCATTGCCGGGCTCCGCACTTAGATTGCGAAACGGCAGGACCGCTACCGACTTCTCTGGCAGAGGCGGTCTGCCAATGAACCATAGGACCAGGCAAACTATTGCAGTGATCAAACCTAGACCACCAGCCCAGGCCCAGCACCTCGCTCGCGACGCCAACGGGCGAACGCCCGCAATTTCGGCGCTCCCTGGTTCCTTCAGACATCCTTGCAGGACGCGGACTACCTCCATAGGGCTAGGCCGATGATCGGGCCGCACCGCCAGCATTGAGGTCAGAAGAGTGATCGCTCTCTCGGAAACCTTCCTTTGCTGAAGTTGCACCAATAGTAACGCCTGGTCGGAGACTCTGTCCAGAATCTGCCCTGTAAGCGAATAACAGAGCACTTTGCCTAACGAGTATATATTTGACCGCGTGCTCCTCTCTCGCCCTTCGCTCTCCTCAGGGCTGGCGAAGGTCCGTGTCTTGACCAAGCTCTCACCGGGAATCTCCTCCTCCATCAGCTTGGAGGGTCCGAAATTGATTACCTTGGCCGCGGCATCGCCATCTGTTTCGAGAATGATGTTGCAAGGAGTGAGCGCGTCATGCACCAAACCAATCTTTTCTGCCGCAGCCAGCGCGCGCCCAACTTGCAGTCCCAAGTTGAGAGCTGTCGCTGGTGCCATGGGCCCATTTCGCCTTAGACTCGCCTCGAGAGATTCCCCCTCGACGTATTCCACCGCGTAGAAACAGTCCTCCTCCCCATTCTCTGCCTTGGTCGTGCCAAAGTGCAGAACCGCCGGCACATTAGCGTGCCTCAGCTGTGCGGCTGTCCGCGCTTCACTCAGAAAAAGCCGTCGTTCTTGCGGGCCACCCAGAAAACGCGCCCGGGCCACCTTGAGCACGACCGGGACGTCCAGATTGATGTCTCGCGCTTTATAACTGTAACCTACCGCACTACGTCCGATTTCCCATAGGCTACCGTTTGGGTGGGTTAGGATCTCGTAGTGCTGGAATTCTCGATCGCTAGCGCTCTTAGGGACCGTAATTATATCGCTGCTCCCTGCTTCGAGCCCGGTGCCTAAGAGACAGTTCAAACATCCCTCATCAGGACTGGCACCCGCGAGAGACGTGCCGCACTGTTCGCAGGTCGGAAAATTGTCTTGAAACGACTTAGCCATTATCCGGTTGAAATCATCGAACGAGATCTATGAGCAAGGTGTTTTCAGTAGTTAGTAAGCGGCTCCGAACCTGCAATTAGCGCTTGGAAGCGGGCGTCCTCGCGGAGCGAATCCCATTGCCAACGCAGCCGCAACTCCGAGAGGCTGACACTCGCCTCATAAAAAAAGACGCCCGCCGGTGAGCGCAAGAGGCTCTCGATTATTTCGACTGCTTTGCCGTTCTCACCGACCCGAGCGTAAATCAAGGCCAGCGTGGCCAGGTTCTCCGGACCATCAAACGCGTCTTCCGAGACGGGCTGCAACTCAACCGCGCGCGTTCCTTCCCGGATGGCTTCTCCCTTTTTTCCCATGTAGGCATAAAGCAAACCGAGACGAGCATGACGTAGCGGGTCCGCGGGATGGGCAAAGCTCTCCGCCTCCAGCGCGGGTCGAGCGATTTCGAATTTTTCAAGAGCGCCTTTTGAGTCACCCTGAGCCAGTGCAATACAACCCTCCAGATAACTCTTCGGAATCGGAGCGCTGTAAACTGACGAAAGAGTTTCGAAAGGAAAGGCGTCCAGCGCCGCCTGAGCCTTTCCATAGTCCCGCCCGATCATGGCAGCATCCCAACGCA
Source organism: Chthoniobacterales bacterium (assembly GCA_051003355.1). Lineage (GTDB taxonomy): Bacteria > Verrucomicrobiota > Verrucomicrobiia > Chthoniobacterales > UBA10450 > Palsa-1392. The sequence goes on from JBPCLK010000150.1 coordinate 32,135, forward strand.
TCCAGGTGAGATTTCCTTCCGGGTCTCCGTAGGCAGGGAGAGACGCAAACACTCTCGCCAGGTGAGAAGGATCGGCATTCTGCCAGAGGTCCACCAGAGCATGCTGCACCTTGAGCAGCGGCAGGGATGGAGCGAGTGCCTCGGCTCGCGCCGCGTGCCGGCGGGCCGATGGCCAATCTCGCAACAAATAACAAGTCGTATACAGTTCCTCCTCGTAAGTAGCGCTCTTAGGATCTCGCGCCAAGCATCGCTCCAACCCGTCGCGTGCTTCTTGCCAGTGTCCCTGTCGCCGCTGAACAAAAGCCACGTAGCTCGCTGCCTCACTATCGTTAGGGAGCAGCCGGCTGGCTTCAACAAATTCGGGCATCGACCGATCAAAATCCCGATCAATGCGGTAGGCGCAGAGAGCACTGGCGAGGCGCGCTTCTCCGAGGTCTGGCTGGAGACGAAGAGCTTCTCGCGCTTCGGCGTAGGCTCGGTTACTCAGATCCCCGTTTGGCCCGCGAAATCGGTATAGGAACGACAGGGTTGAAGCGAGGCGAGCATGCGCCAGGGCAAATCCAGGATCAAGGGCGATGGCCTGGCGATAGAGAGTCTGCGCTGCTTCAAAGTCGGATATGGCAAAATTCGGACTCTTCTCGAACTTACGTCCGCGCAAATACAAGACATACGCATCCGGGTTTCGCGTGACCGTCGCGCGCACTCCGGCTTTCTCTAAAGGACTAAGTGTGGCGTCGAGCGCCTCGGCGATTGCACCGGCTAATTCTCCTTGAAGATTGATGGCATCGGCCAACCGCCGATCATATTTTTCTGACCAAACTTCGTGGCCGTCCTGTGTATCGATAAGCGCGACGCTGAGAAAGACTCGACCACCCGATCGCCGCAGATCTCCTTCGAGGAGATGGCGCACGCCCAGTTCTTGTCCAATAAGACGAACGTTGCGCGGAAGAGTGGCCAGATAGCGCGCTGCGCTCAGACGGCTGATCACCTTCAAATCATGGATTTTGACCAGGCGAGAGAGCAAATCGTCCTGCACTCCCTCCGCAAAAAATGCGTCCCTGGGATTTTGGCTCAGATTTCTAAAAGGAAGGACCGCGACTGATTTCTCGCCCGCCGCAGAGAATCTTGCATAAAACGCGATGCCCAAGAGAACGGCCACCATGAAGAGGGCTGCGACAGCCGACCAGCGGTGACGCCCTGCCCACCGCCCGGAAGAAAGCTTTGCCTTGGACAATTCCTCTTCGCACTTTTGGATGGCTTGTCCTAGGCCATCCGCAGAGGCGGGCCGTTCCTCAGGACTTGGCGCGAGCATGCTCCTGAGCAAGGCGACGATCGGGGTCGGCACCTGATGTGCAGCCAGGCGTGCCAACGGTAGTGTCTCGTTTTCCAGGCGACCCGGTGAACGATTGGGAAACGGGACCTCGCCTGTCAAGGCATACCAGACAGTTATACCTAACGAATAAATGTCTGAACGGATATCGACCGCTCCGTTGGACATCTGTTCCGGACTGGAAAAAGCAATTGTGCCCAGAAAACGTTCCGACTTAAGCGAGTCACTCCCATCGTGCACCACCTTGGCCAGGCCGAAGTCGATCACCTTGATCCACGTCTGATCACCTGCCGCCAGCTTATCGCCCGATTCATTCTCACTGAGCATGACGTTTGAGGGTTTCAAATCCCGGTGAACTAATCCGCGCTTTTCCGCGGCCGCCAAAGCACGCGTCACCTGTCTCGCCACTTCGAGAACGGCCGTCGCAGGAAGCGGTCCACTTCGACGAATTCGCGCCTCCAAAGTTTCGCCTTCGATAAACTCCATCGCATAGAAACAGTCGCCCATGTCAGCGGCTTCCTCGGCGCTTGTTCGACTGCCTTCCGGGGTCGGCAGCGTGTTGATCACGCCAAAGTGATAAACGCTCGCCACATTCGGGTGGCGCAGAGCAGCCGCCGCCTTGGCCTCGTGCAGAAACCGGCGCCGCGCATCAGACCGGACCGAGAAGGATGCACCGATGACCTTGAGCGCGACCGCGGTCTCCAGGTTTGTATCCCTGGCTTTGTAGGTGACACCCATCGCGCCGCGCCCCAACTCCCACGGAGTCCCGTCGGGCCGCGGCATGATCTCGTAGTGCTGAAAAACGCGACCACCCCATTCGTTAGGCCCGGCTGGGAGATGAGCACTTTCTTCCAAGCCCATGCTGAGCAGACAGTGCAGGCAATCCGCTTCACCAGCCCGGCTCTGCAATGGCCGGCCACACTGCTCGCAGGTCAGTGTTATATTCTCGACAGGCGCAGACATGGTCCCACTGGGGGGCCGAATCTACGGGCGCGCTCCGGCGAGCAGCACCCGGCAGAGGTAGCGTAATTCACTGTCGATATCGCCTTCCTTGGCCACAGTCCGCCGGACCTCAGCCCGGAGCAATGCCCGGTAGCGGGCTCGCAGTCTAAAGAGATGGCTGCGTAATGTCTCACGCGATATGCCCAGACGCTCTGCCGCTTCCTCATGGGTCGGCAATCCTACTCCGCCCGTCAGGAACGGGCGCAACTCGGAAAGGACCCGGAACTTTTGCCCGCCGGCATATTCCTCACGCAGGCCGTCCATCGCTCGATTGACCAGCGCCATCGCCCAATTCCACTCAAATGAACGCTCCTCGTCTCGGGGCGCGCCGGTGAGCAACGCGTCGTCTTCCACGCCATCAGCACCGTCGAATCGCTCATAGTCCAACGCGATCATGGCCTTATTTCCGCCACGCTTTTGCCGCCCTTCATGCGCTTGGACAGCACCGAGATATCGCTTCAAAAGCACGAGCAGGAACGTGCGGAATCGTCCCTTGCTACGATCGGGGGTAGCGTACGCTTTTTTCTCGATGAGATAAGCAAAGAAACCTTGCGTCAAGTCCTGCGCGTCAGCGCGGCTATAACCACGACGGCGCACGAATCGGTAAAGAGGCGGCCAGTAGTCCCGGCACAAGCGGGTAAGAGCGGCCTCCGCGCGGTCGGGCGCGGTATCATCCAACGAAAAGTCGCTCACCACGCTCCAGTGCGTAGTCATAAAAGCTCCCACCGTCGTAGGCAGAGTTGTCACATTTTCGTTCAATTCGAGGCCGAGCTTACCGGGTTAGCACAGGAGAAGTCAAGCCTGCTAAACATGTCAAGAAAATCTTCCGAAACGTCTCCGCGGCAGGCTATTTCAATCCACTCAAATGGCAGTCTTCGCTGGAGACAGAGGGACTGTGGACTTGCGAGGGAGCCCATAGACCAAATAACGCACCGTGAAGCCAAGATCCTTCAACGTCGTAAGCGCGGGCCCTTGCCGATCAAACCGGCGGGCCGACGACGTCACCGACGATGGCACCGTCACCACGCGTCCGGTGCGCGGGAGTCGGCGCGAAAAATCCAAATCCTCGAATTGATCCGCCTCTACAAACCCGCCCAGCTCAAAGAAGGTCGAGGCGCGGACAAACATCGCCTGG
>JBPCLK010000151.1:0-7386 GCA_051003355.1 Chthoniobacterales bacterium
CCTTTCGCTTCTCCTTTGACTCAGTCACCGGTCAGTTGCTCGCGGGTGACGTCGGACAGGGCAACGTTGAGGAAGTCGACATCGTGACGTCGGGCAAGAACTACGGCTGGAATCGAAAAGAAGGCTCATTCCTTTTCAATCCCGTCGGAGGCACGATCAGCGTCGACACTTCCCCTGACCCCTCTTTGACCGATCCCTCACTCGAGTACAGCCACGAAGACGGAGTAGCGATCATCGGCGGTTTCGTCGCGCACGGCTCCAGTGTGCCGGCCCTCAGCGGCCTTTACGTCTTCGGCGACTTCATCGCCCCAGGGACGAGCAGTGGACGACTCTTCTATTCCGATGTGGCCAGCGGGGTCATTCAGGAACTGCCACTGGGCGATCCGGAACACGATTTGGGAATCTTGATCAAGGGCTTCGGGCGGGACGATGCCGGCGATATCTACGTCGTGGGGGACGGCGCAGGCGTAGGTGGCGTCGTTTATAAACTGGTTTCCATTCCCGCGAAGCCCGCCATTCTCAATCTCTCGACGCGCCTGAATGTCGGCACGGGAGACACTGTGCTCATCGGTGGTTTCATCATCAGCGGCAGCGCGAGCGAGCAAGTCGTGTTGCGCGGAATTGGGCCTTCCCTCACCTCGGGTGAAGCATCTCTCCCAGGCGCTCTGCCGAATCCAAAACTCGAGCTTTATGACAGCAAAGGTACGCTCCTGGCCAGCAATGACGATTGGGTCAACAGCGACCAGCAGGATGAGTTGACCAACCTCGGACTGGCGCCGACCGACTCCCTCGAAGCCGCGATCCTGACCGATCTCGCGCCCGGCGCCTACACCACCATCCTGAGCGGCTCCAAGGGCGGGACGGGCATCGGCCTCGTGGAACTCTACGCGCCTGATAACACTGCCACAGCCAAGCCCCTCAACATCTCCAGCCGCGGTCTGGTCCAGACCGGCGACAATGTCATGATCGGAGGATTCATCATTGGCGGAACCGATACGCGGCATGTGCTCGTCCGCGCCATTGGACCGTCCCTGTCAACATCCGGCGTGGCGAATCCCCTACTCGATCCCACCTTGGAATTGCACGATCAGAATGGCGCACTTCTCTTCTCGAACAACAACTGGCGCGACTCGCAGGAGGCAGATATCTCGGCGACCGGCCTCGCTCCCACCGACGACCGCGAATCGGCCATTGTCATGGATCTGGCGCCGTCGAAGTACACAGCTATCGTCCGCGGCAATAATGGTGGCGCCGGCGTTGGCCTAGTCGAAGCCTACGACATTCCCTAACGATCCCGCGTAGTTTCCAGGGGGCCGAGTTTCGGTTCCGCCGGACGAGGATCGAGAGCTTCGCCGGCTGACGGCCCTAACGAAAACCAGGCAAGCAAAGGCTATTGGTCTGCATCGGGGTCGTTCGTGGTGGCGAGCGCCCTGCCCCGCCAACGGTTGGGCTCCATCACGGAGAAAGAGAAGGAAGCCTTCTGCGAATCGCCGCTGCCTTCGACCTTGGTCAGACCCAGCACACATCGACGTCCCAGGTAGCTGATCATCGCCTGCTCCCCGACCTTGAGATGACGATCGTGGCCGCCATAGGTCACGGCGACCGTTTGCTGGTCGAAAGTATCGATCTTCACTTTCAAGACACGGGGAATCAGATCACGTTCCTCACCTGGGCCGAGAGCAAAAGTTTGAATCGGCGTGCTGGAGGTCTTGTGCGACGCATGCAGACCGCCGCGAGAGTCCGCCCCATCCTTCGCTTCCGCCAGCTGCTGATCCTTTTCTTCGTTATCCTTGCGCAGCTTCTCGTTCTCCGCCTTGATTGCCTGCAACCCGCTGATCTCCTGCTCTTTTTCCGCCATCGAAGTGTGGACTAGACGCATCGATCGAGCGCTATCCGCCATGCTGGCCGAAGAGCGTTCTTCGCAGGCCAGGACCTGCTTTCGTAAACCCCGGATGTCAGATTTCCTCGCATTCTGAGCGAGAGCCCACGTGAAACCGACCGCGGCAATCAAAACCGCAGCGGCGATACCAACCGACTTTGCGTCAACGGTGATTGTTTTCATGAGAGAGACCTGACTAAAATTAATCGTCTCCCACGCCCGCTGCCAAGCTCTAATCGCGTCCAGTCGAATAAAACTTTGTTCGTCTAAACCCGCACCCGGGGCACAGCATGTCCTCGACGAAGCCCTCAGATGAGCGAGGGCGCGAGCGAACGGACAACTTGTTCAATGACCGCCTGTCCCCGGCGGGAATCGAACCCACATTTAAGGTTTAGGAAACCCTCGTTCTATCCGTTGAACTACGGGGACGGTCGCAAACCGTGGGATTGTCGATTTGCTGATGCGCGTTGTCCAGCGTCCGAAGCGCATCGGTGCGCGTCACGAACTTGAAATTTCTCCAGGCCGGCCAGAGACCAGCTCGGCCGTCCGACTTCTAGTTGCCCGGATGGCCAAGCGAACCTGCGGCGGCGCCCGCGCCCGTCCCACCATTCACCTGGCTGGCGTCGGACAATCCGCTCCCTTCCCCACGCGTCCCAGCCGCGCTCTGGCTCGGTTGATTGGTTGAACAACTCGCCAGGGCGAAAACGCCTAGCGCCAGCAGCAGGAAGAAGTATCTCATCCCGTTGCAATCGCATCTCCCCCGAGAATGGGTTGGGCCACATTGCGGCCAGACGGCCAGGGTTTATCGTAGCCGCGTGATCGAGCAACGAGATCTCGTCGTCTGGGGAATATCCTCTCTGCTTGCTCTAGGGATCGGCTGGGGCCGATTCACTAAATACAAGGCGCGGAACGATCTTCTCCGGCAGTTGGCGAGCATGGACCCGGAGCGACGAAAAAAGATGCTCAGTCGCTATAATCCAACATTGGCGATGGAACTCCGTCAGGAATTGCTGGAGAAATTTCGGATCATGACCTGAGGGTCCGCATCACGGGTTAATCCTGATCTTCCGTGGCCTGTGTTTTGCTGGCAGAAATTGTTCTTGCCACCGCGTCGGCCACGGCATTCAGTCGCGCATGATTAAATTATCAACTTGGTGCGGAATCGTGGCGGCGGGAGTGCTGGCCTTGAGCAGCGCAGCCACCGCGGATTCGGTAAAGAGTTATCAGGTGACCGGACCCGTCCTGGAAATGACCGATACGATGATCGTGGTGCAGAAAGGCAAAGAACGCTGGGAGATCACGCGCGACGCCAGCACAAAGGTCAAGGGTGATGCCAAGGTGGGTTCCAAGGTTACGATCATGTATAAAATGACCGCCACCGAAGTGGACGCCAAGGCCGACAAGAAATAAAGGTCAGACAACGTTAGGCGGTTACCTCCGCCGGGGGTCGTTGGCTGGGCAACCAGGGTAAAATGTCCGCTCGCTGCCAGAACGACTAACCCTCGAAAACCAGCTCGCCGGTCCAAAAATCGTTCCCGGCTGTAAATTGCGCGCGCTTTTGCTTGCGAGCGACCGCCTGATCGCGCTTAATCGCAAGCGATGGCGCCTGACGAACCGAGATTGCCGGCAAAGCCCACTCCGAGCGAAGGCGGACCGGAATGGGCTCGCATCGCGCATAGTGAACGCTTCAAGGAGCTGCTCCGCTCCAAGCGTCGCTTTATCGTCCCGGCGATGGTGATCTCTATTCTCTACTATTTTGCTTTGCCGGTGCTCGTTGGCTGGTTTCCCGAGCTGATGAAGAAGAAAATCGGTGACGGCGCCAACCTCGCCTATCTCTTCGCGCTCTCGCAATTCTTCATGGCCTGGATTGTGGCCGGACTTTATGTCGCAAAAGCCAGTGCATGGGATCGATCCGCTGAGCGTTTGTTGAACGATTCTGACGCCGAATGATCGCCGCCACCACCAATCCCACCGCGATCGCAATGTTCGTCGGCTTCGTCGCTGCAACGCTCGTTATCACCTTTTACAGCGCAAAGAAATCCTCCGGGTCGCGCGCTTATTTCGCAGCCGGCCGTCGCATTACCGGCTGGCAAAACGGTCTGGCCGTCGCGGGCGATTACATGAGCGCGGCTAGCTTCCTGGGCATTGCCGGCATGATCGCACTCTCCGGCTACGACGGCTTCCTTTACTCGGTCGGATTCCTGGTCGCTTATCTCGTCGTCCTTTTGGTCGTGGCCGAGCCGCTCCGCAATTCCGGCAAGTACACCATGGCGGACGTGCTCGCCTACCGACTAAAGCCTCGCCCCGTCCGCGCTCTCGCCGCGCTGAGCACGATCACGGTCAGCACCTTCTACATGATCGCGCAAATGGTCGGCGCGGGTAGCCTGGTCAAAGTCCTCCTCCCAGGCATCGGCTATAACGTCGCGGTCTGCGGCGTCGGCGTGCTCATGATCGTTTACGTCGTCTTCGGCGGCATGCTCGCCACCACCTGGGTGCAGATCGTCAAGGCGATCCTGCTCATGAGCGGATCGGTTTTGCTCAGCGTGCTGGTGCTGAGTCATTTCCATTTTAGCCTGAGCGAGTTCTTCCATGCCCTAACGAACATTACCTATCATGACAAAGCCGGTGCCGAGGTCACGAAGGATTTCCTCACTCCCGGGATGAAGTTCAAGAACCCGCTCGACTTCGTTTCGCTCAGCATGGCGCTCGTCTTCGGCACCGCCGGGTTGCCGCACATTCTCGTTCGGTTTTACACCGTCCCCGATGCCAAGACCGCCCGCTCCAGCGTCGTCTGGGCGATGGCCTTGATCGGCATCTTCTACATCATGACGACCTTCTTCGGCTTCGGCGCGGCCAGCGTGCTCGGGCCCGATTTCATCGGCCGGAACGGCGGCGGCAACATGGCTGCCCCACAGCTCGCCCGGGCGCTCGGGGGCGATGTCTTCTTCGCCTTCATCAGCGCGGTCGCCTTCGCCACCATCCTCGCGGTAGTCGCTGGACTAACGATTAGCGCGAGCACCAGTTTCGCGCACGATTTCTTCACCAATGTCATCCATCACGGCAGGGAAACCCAACCGGGCGAAGAAGTGCGTGTCGCGCGTATCACCGCCTTTTTCGTCGGCGCGGTCAGCATTCTTCTCGCCATTGCCCTCGGTCCCACGGCTAATGTCGCCTTCCTCGTCGGCCTCGCCTTTGCCGTCGCCGCCAGTGCCAACCTCCCCGCGATCCTTTTCTCTATTTTCTGGAAGCGTTTTAATACCGCGGGCGCTGTCGCCAGCCTCATCGTCGGACTCGTCGCGAGCATAGGCATCATCATCATCAGCCCCACCATCATGACGACTGATCCGCCGACCGTCGCGGCGAGCGCGCGCCACCTCATTCAGCATGCGCCAATCTTCCCGCTCGAGAATCCCGGCATCGTCAGCATCCCGTTAGGCTTCCTCGCCGCCATCCTCGGCACGCTCTTGTCTCGGGAACCGGGAGCGGAAGCGCGCTTCGACGAGTTAACGGTCCGCGCCAACACTGGTCTCGGAGCGGAAAAAGCGGCGAGCGAATAGGATCATACTCAACCGCTGAGAAAAGAGGACGCAAAGAGAGGGGCGACTCAGACCTTCCTTTGCGCTCTCTGCGGTTAATCGCACCTTCCCCTACGCGCTTGACGCCATGGCCGCAGTCGCTTTCTCCCACTCCGCCGTCAGGCGTTCTAATTCATCAGAGACCGCGGAGAGTTCGCGATTGATTGCCACCGCCCGGCCGCCCGCTTCGTAGACCGTCGGATCTTCCAGCTCGACCGCCAATTCCTTCTGCTGACCTTCCAGAGTGGCGATGTGCATCTCGATCTCCTGCACTCGTTTCTCGCGTTCGCGCTTCGCTTTCGCCTCAGCCTTCCGCGCTTCGGCATCGGCTCGCCGCTGTTCCCGTTGCTCGCGCATGCCGAGCTTGGGCTCATCGGAATTGCTCTCTGCCTTCTTCGCGCTCACCGGCTGGGCGTTCGTTAGGCCGTTGTCGCCCGCGGTCAGCGCGGCACGCGCTGAAGTCGCGTTCGATTTATCGAGATAATACTGGTAATCGCCCAAGTAGGAAGTGAGCTGCCCGGCGTTGATGTGCAGGACGCTCTGCGCAATCGCGCGGATGAAATGCACGTCGTGACTGATGAAAATCAGTGTTCCCTCGTACTGCTTCAGCGCCCCGATGAGCGCGTCGATCGATCCGACATCGAGGTGCGTGGTTGGCTCGTCCATGAGCAAAAGATTGGGCGGATAGAGGAGCAGCTTGACCAGCGCGAGACGCGACTTCTCTCCGCCGCTCAGCACTCCGACCGTCTTGAAAACATCGTCGCCCTTAAAGAGAAACGAACCCAGCACTGTGCGCGCAGTTTGCTCCGAGGCCGGCTCCGGCACATCAAGCACACTCTCCAGCACGGTGTGGCCCACATTCAACATCTCCACCCGATGCTGCGAGAAATACCCAACCCGCACGTTGTGCCCCGGGGCGCGTTCCCCTTCCTCCACCTCCAGCACGCCCGCGAGCAACTTGAGCAGGGTCGATTTACCCGCGCCGTTCGGCCCGACCAGGACCGTACGCTGCCCGCGCTCCGCCTCGAAATTCAGATCGCGATAGACCACCAAATCGCCATACGCATGCCGCACATTTTTGAGCGAGATCGCGCGCAAACCGCTCCGTGGCGGCTGCGGGAAGTGGAACTTGATCGTCTTCGCCTGCGCGGTAGGCGCGGTGATTTTCTCCATCCGGTCGATCTGCTTCAGCTTACTCTGCGCCTGCGACGCCTTGCTCGCCTTGGCCCGGAAGCGATCGGCAAATTGCTGGAGCGACGCGATCTCTTTCTGCTGATTCTTGTAAGCCGATAGTTGCTGCTCTTCGCGCGCCGCCTTCTGCTCCACGTAGCCGTCCCAATTGCCGCGATAACGGACCAGCTTCGCATGCGCGATTTCCACAATCGAACCGACGAGCGCATTCAGAAATTCCCGATCATGCGAGATCATGAGAATCGCGCCCGGATAATTCTTCAGATATTCTTGAAACCAGACTAACGAATCAAGATCGAGATGGTTGGTCGGTTCATCGAGGAGCAACAGATCCGGCTCCATCACGAGCAGCCGCGCCAGATGCGCGCGCATGATCCAGCCGCCGCTCAGCGCCTTGGCCGGCCGATCGAAATCGCTCTCGCGAAAGGCCAGCCCGGAGAGAATGCGCTTCGCCTTCGGTTCGATCTCCCAATCATGCTCTTCCTCCAGTTCCTGGTGTGACTTGCCGCAGGCCAGCTCCAGCACCGATTCCTCGCCTGCCGCCGCCGTCTCCTGCGGGAGATAACCGAGCGTTGCATTCTTCTCCAGCGACACCTTGCCCTCATCCGGCGACGCCTCGTCGAGGATGAGCGAGAAGAGCGTCGACTTCCCGGCGCCGTTAGGCCCGACCATTCCCACCCGATCGCCACGATTTACCTGGAGCGAGACGTCCTCAAAGAGGACGCGCCCGGCGAAAGATTT
>JBPCLK010000152.1:0-9619 GCA_051003355.1 Chthoniobacterales bacterium
TTTTACCCTTATTAGGGATGGAATAAACCCCACGAGGGCTGTCGGCAGAGGCCTGATGAGCGACAAAACAAAGGGCGAGCGAGAATGCAAAACCTTGGCACCGCCGGGAAAAAGAGAGACGATTGAGTGTAAATTCCATAACTATCATAGAGCAATTCTAGTGCCTTTTTTTGTATGTCGCGGAATTCGGTTCCTCGAGAATTTGCTCTCTATTTTTGGCCATTCTCATTCGTCTTTAGAGACTTCTGCAGTGCCCCAAGGTCGGAAATCTCCGGACCGCATCCGGATCTTATTTTCCCGAGTATTCTGCAGAGATAAACGGACCAAGCTGCCTCTGAGGTGTGGGCTCGCTCCGACAGGAATGTCGGCCGTATCAGGTCAAGCGTTCCGCATAAGCTGCTGGCTCCTGTTAGCGGTTCAGGTATAAAGCAGCGGTCGGACGTTTTGTATGCTCACGTATTTTTGGATCATGGCAGGCGGCGCGCTCGGGAGCGGCGCTCGGTTCTGGGCTTCCGGGCTCGTCGCAGATCGACTGGGCGAAACATTTCCGCTTGGGACTTTGTTTGTGAACGTCACGGGATGTTTCGTGATCGGCTTTTTCGTAGCTTTGACGGAGCCGGGCGGGCCTTTCCTGGTCGCTCCGCGACTGAGAGAGTTCGTCATGATCGGAATCCTGGGCGGCTACACCACGTTTTCGTCGTTCAGTTTACAGACGCTCGAGCTGGCCCGGGGCGGCGATTGGTTTAGAGCGGGGCTGAACACCGTTCTTTCCCTGGTCTGCTGCCTTGTCGCCGTCTGGCTCGGGCGTTCCCTCGCGGTTATGCTGGTGCATCGTTAGGCTAACGGCAGGCACCTTCCAGAAGAGGCCTTGGCCTGAGCATCTTTCCCGGCCTAAGCGCCCTGGCCCGAGCAGCGCTACACGAAGGGATTGCTCTAAAAGCGCACGAACGCCACTTGGCCCGACACGACCGTTCTACGCGGGCTGACGGTTTCCGGCGCAGCCAGCTCATCCAAACCGAGAAGCTTTTCTCGGCTTTCCATGGATCGCCCGATGGTCATTGAGATCGACCACACGGAAGAAAAGGTGAGGACGCGCCTCTCATTTCTGGATGACATGATGAGTGGCAGCCTGGTCGCTCCGAAAAAAATTGAGATCATGCGCTAGCGGGAAGCGAACCGGAGCGATGGTTCCTAACGTATTAGTTTCATACTCCTATGATCACAAAACTCAGACCGATTCTTCTTCCGCTCGCGTTAGCCATGGCGGGCTATTTCCTTCCGGCGCCCGCGGCGCTTGCGGCCGAGAAGGTCAGCGTCGCGCCGGCTTGGAAACTGCAAAATCTGGAAGGTAAAACCGTCCAGCTTTCCGATTTCAAAGGCAAGGTCGTGGTCTTGAACTTTTGGGCGACCTGGTGTCCGCCTTGCCGCGCAGAAATTCCCGATTTGGTCGCGCTGCAAAAGCGCTACGCAGCCAGGGGTTTGGTTGTCGTGGGAATCTCGCTCGATGAGGGCGGACCTGCGAAGGTGGCCAGTTTTGTAAAGAAAATGGGAATCAACTATCAGGTGGTCATGGGCAATCAAGAGATCGCTCAAGCCTACGACGGGATCGAGGTCGTCCCGACAACCTTCATCATCGATCGAAAGGGAAACGTGGCCAGCGCCTTGCAAGGCGCGACGAATGTGGAGGGATTCGAAGCCCAGATCAAACCAGTGCTCGAGGAAAAATAATTATCCCGAGGGTGAGAAAATCGGCGAACTCGGTTTCATGCGAGGTGGGCCGGGTGCCTTCATTACGGCCCTCGAGAAGACCCGCGCGCAGCCCGGTGTTCGCTAGGCAGAGCTAACTCGCCGCTGACCTGAATGGTAAACTGCCGGCACTGAGTTTTATGACCCTTGACGCTTGGATCGAACAGCCACGGCCGTGCAAATACGACCTTAATGCTGCAAAACTTTCTTGCCTTTTTCGTGCGGATTTCCTAATGCTCCCGCATGTCAAAAAATAGTTTCCTCCGCCTCGCCGGAACTCTTCTTCTCCTCGGCACGGCGCCCTTGGCGATGGCCGCAAATCATCCCGCCATGATCGGACAAGGCGCGGGCTCGGTGGCCATGCAGTTACATTATCCGCCGAGGGAGAAGGTGGCGAAGAAAGAGGGAATCGTTCAGTTCTACTGCGAGGTCGGCCCGGAGGGCAAAGCCGGCCATATCTCGACGCTTTACGGCAAAGGGCAATCGCGTTTCGGATCGGCGGTGGAGCATGCGCTCTATCACGGAAGGTTTGACCCGGCCATGGTGGATGGCAAACCAGCCACGGTCATGCTCGGCGGCACGGTGTTATTCGTTGAGTCTGGCGGACACCCAACGATCGCCGTTAGTCTTGCCACGGTGGAGAGTGACAAGGTCGCCACGATGTCCAACTATGTGCAGCCCCAGATGATTGATTCCGACGCCCTTTTTCGGCGAAAGATCTACGCCCTGCGCGACAAATACAATCTCCGCTCCACTCTCAATCCTGGCGCGGTGGTGATCGTGCACGTCGACGCGCGAGGCAAAGTGATGAGCAAGAAGATCAAATCCGAAGCGCCGCCCAACGGAGGCCACGGGCGCCTGTTGCTCGACGTGGTCGATGAAGAAAAGTTCATCCCGGCTCAAAGTAATGGCCAACCCGTGGCGGGCGATTATGAGTTAGCGGTTGATTTTGGGCATCTGCGGAATCCCGACAAGGCAGCCGACGTCGGCACGCTGATCAAGCGCGACAGTTACTAGGCGTCTTGGGCGTGTTCGATACCGCGGAGTCACTGCGTCGCTGCCGCAAGAGACTAACCGGTCGCCTTCGGTCGCGACGTGTAGAGATCCTGGCGTCGATGACTAAAGACCGGCATGGCGCGGCGGACCTTTTTCACCTCTGACTCTGCGAGTTCCGCCACGAGTAACTCTTCACTATCTGTCCTGGCCTCGGCCATGATCACGCCTGCCGGATCGATCACGGCCGAGGAGCCACAAAACTTGACTCCTTCGTCCGTGCCGACCCGGTTCGCGAGGACGAGGTAACTCTGATTTTCGATCGCGCGCGCGGTGGCCAGGATGCGCAGATGCTCCACCCGCGGGTATGGCCAGGCGGAGGAGACGAGGAAGACATTGGTTTTTTGATCGACGGCCAGGGCGCGAAGGATCTCGGGAAAGCGAAGGTCGTAACAGATCGCCAGTCCGCACTGAAAACCGGTCAATGCTATATTTGTTAGGGAAATTCCCGCGGTGCAACACTTGTCTTCCTCGATCGGCGCCGGAGCGAAGAGGTGAGTCTTACGATACTTCGCGATGATCGCTCCCTCCGCGTCGATCACGACCTGCGAGTTGTAGATCAGTTCGCCTTCTTTTTCCGAGACGCCGCTGACGATGGTGAGAGCATGACGGCGCGCGATCTCCTGCAACTCGGGCACGGCGCCTTCGCTCCAAGGTCGCGCTTCCTGCCGGATCACGCCCATGTTGTAGCCGGTGTCCGACATTTCCGGGAAAAGGATCAGGTTGGCGCCGGCCTCGTGAGCGCGCTCCGCGAAGTCGCGCATCTTGCACACATTGGCGGAGACATCCCCGAGGGCGCAGGCCAGCTGAGCTACCGCGATCTTCATGACGACCTTCTTTCACAGAGATGGGGGCCGGTGCAAACGAAAATCCGGTTGCGGTGCTCGGCGCGGTCGGGCAAGACACGGACGAGACGGCCCCGTCCCTTGAGAGTTGTTGCGCTACCTCATTCCGCTCGCAGAGCGATCATCGGGTTCACGCGAGTGGCGCGCCTCGCAGGCACGAGGCACGACGCCGCGGCCACGGCGGTGAGCAGGGCCGCGACCGAGGTGTAGATGAAGGGATCGAGCGCGTTGACCTTAAAGAGAATATTCTCCAAGGCTCCCGCGGCCAGCACACCCAGGAACAGCGCGGCGAAACCAATCCCGAGCCCCAGCCCGATGGCCAGCTGCCATGCGCCCTGGGTCATGACCATCTTGAAGATACGGGCCGCATCCGCGCCGAGCGCCATGCGGATGCCGAATTCCTGCGTGCGTTGATTGACCGAGAAACTCATCACGCCGTAAAGCCCGACGGCCGAGAGGACGAACGCGACCACGCCAAAGATGCTGAAGAGCGAGGCCACGAGACGCGGTCCGCTGAGGAATTCGTAATGCGAAACGGCGGGTGTGCCGGGGAAATAGATCGGCAAATTCGAATCGAGCCGGGCGATAGACTTGCTCAAAGCGGGCCCAAGATTCTCCGCCGCCTGCCCGGGATGCGGGCGCACGATAACAGTGCAGAACTGCGGCGCAGGGCTCGCGCCCAAGAGGGGCACGTAGAAGCCCGCGCTGTCGGTCTGCGTATTGAAAGGTCCCTGCATGAGCGTGTCCGGCACGACGCCGACGATGGTGCGCCAGGGCTCGGATTGTGCGGGATTGAAGTTGCGAATGCGCCGCCCAAGTGGGCTTTGGTTGCCCCAGTATTTGCGCGCGAAACTCGCGTCCACGATCGCGACCGGCTGGTTAGCATCGCTGTCGTCGGGGGTAAAATCGCGACCCTCGAGAATTTTTAATCCCAGCGTTTCGAAATAGCCATCCGAGACGCCCTCCGAGTTGCCCTGCGGGCGATCGCGATCGGTCACGTATCTTTTCCCGTCGACTTCATATTGCCCGAAGTTTGCGAACGTCATGCGGAAGCGACTGCTCATGGCCGCGCCTGCGAAGGACGGGTCGGCACGCAGAGCGCGCACCGCTTTCTTGAAGAACTCGCGTCGCGCTTCTTCCGAAGGATAATCGCCTTCGAACAAAGCCAGGCGCGCACTGTAAACGCCCGCCTCGTCGTAGCCGTAATCGAGTTTCACCTGGTTGCGAATGGAGCGGATCTGCAGGGCCGAGGCGATCAGGAGCGCCGCGGTCATGGCGATCTGGCCGATGACGAGGACACGGGTGATGATGTTGACGAGGCGACCGCTGTTGCCGCGGCCACCTTCCTTCATCATCTCGGCCGAGTTACCGCGGGCCGCGAGATAAGCTGGCACGAAGCCGGAAACCATGGTGGCCAGCAAGACGGCGCCGAGGGTGAAGCCAAGGACTTTGGCGTCGATCGAAAAATTAATCCAATAAGGCAACTGGAACTGCGGCGTGCCAGTGATCTCGGCGAGCAAATCAACCGACCAGAAGGCCAGCGCGACGCCTACGATGGCCCCGAGCAGAGCGATGAGGAAACTTTCGGTCAGCATTTGCCTAACGATGCGCCAACGGGTCGCGCCCAGGGCCCCGCGGATGGCCAGTTCGCGCGCCCGCAAAGCGGCCCGACCGAATTGCATGTTCATCACGTTCACACAGGCGATGAGGAGAACGAGGATGACGGCAGCCAGCATTGAGTACATGATCTGGCGTAGTTGCTGTCCGGTGAACGTGCGGTGCAAGGGCACCACGCTAGCCGAAACGAGCTGGCCGTTGGTTTTCGGGTTGTCCTTGGCGATGCGCCTGGCCAGGCCGATGAATTCCGCATTCGCCTGGTCGGGGGTGACGCCAGATTTCAATCGGCCCATGATCGCCGGGCCAATGCCCGCGGGATCGCCGCGCGGTTTAAGCGGAAACTCGTTGTAAAGCGGCACCCAAAGTTCTTCGTTGATGGGGAATTTGAAGTTCGGCGGCATGACACCGATCACGGTGGCCGCTTTGCCATTAATCCGAATCGCCTGGCCGACGACGTTCGGGTTGCTGTTGAAATCGCGCTTCCAGATTTCGTGACCGAGGATGGTGACCTTCTCTGCGCCTGGCTTGTTATCTTCCGCGGTAAAGTCGCGACCCAGGATCGGTTTGACGCCGATGATCTTAAAGAAATCCTCGGTCACGTAGCCGCCGGTGTAGCGCTGCGGATTCTTCTGGTAGGTGAGGTTGATGGTGGAGCCGTTGAGGTAGGCGCTCATCAAGGCAAAGGACTTCTGGCCCGCGCGCAGATCCTCGTAATCCTGGGCGGACGGGATGTTGCCATTGCCAAAATTGTTGTTCTGAGCCGAGGCCTGCGGATCGATCAAGCCCACGCTCATGAGCTGCTCGGGATGGGGAAACGAAAACCCGCGCAAGACCACAGCGTTGACCATGGTAAATTGTGTCGTGACGCCGCAGATACCCAGCGCGAGGACGGTGATGGCGAGAACGGTGAAGGTCTTATCCTTGACCAGCATGCGGAGACCGATGCGGATATCCTGAAAGAATGATTCAAAGAGCATGGCAGTGAGCGGGTTAATGGTTTTCGCAGAAAGCGAGTCGCGGCTTGCGCTCTCCTGATGAGATGCGGGGAAGGAGCGGTTTGGATTCAGAAAAATGGGGCGCGGCGGGAACAAAAAAAATGGGCCCGGAAGTCAAACTAACTTCTTGCTCGGGAATGGAATTCATGGTGACGCATGCCGGCACGCGGATCGACCGGCGGTCTGATCCCTTTGCACAGCGCATGCCATCTTGAATTTATTCGTTAAGTAACTCTAAACAAGTTACTTAAGTTCTTCTTCTTAAGCTGGAAAAAGGCCGAGCCGTCCCGCCTCCGGGATTCCGCCGTGTCGTTTTCGAGAACACGGCCGGTGTCACTGTTCAGCATGAGATCTGCTTGTCTCCAAAATCAAACCAACTTTTGGTTTCACCAAAACGCCATGAATTCTGATGTGAATGTCCTCGAGAAGAATCGCGACGCTGGTTCCGCTACTGCGTCGATTGAAATCCATTCTTACCTCGCCGCCCGCGATCGGCTTCTGCGAGAGGCGGAGGGCACGCCAACTAACTCAAATTTGCGTCGCGCCCTGGCGGCCAATGAGTTTGCCGAAAATTGTCTGCGCTCGTCACGCTCGCCCTACCAGGCTCAATCGCTTCCGGAGGCCGAAGCGGCCCAGGAACGGCTCCGTTGTCACGCAATCAAAGTGCGCCTGTCCGAGCTTCGACGGCGCTCCAGCGTGCGCCGTCACGCGGCCTAGCGCACTCGACAGGCCCATTGGTCAGGCTTTTTCCGGATCGAGCTGCTGGCGCGCGGCTCGCAAGGATTCCGGGTTTCCCACCACGACCAGGATGTCGCGGTGACGCAGAACAGTACTTCCGTGCGGCACCAGCACCGCGCCCTTCCGCTGAATACCGACGACGAGGGCGTCTCCCTCCAGTTTGATGCGGCGGAGAGGCTGTCCGGTCAGGTTTTCGTTGCGCAACGTGACATCGAGCATCGTGACGTTGTCATCCTGGTTCATCATCATCCCGAAGGCTGCCGGGAAATGCAGCGCCCCTTCCAGGGCGAGCGCCACCGCCATGGCCGGTTGCACGACCTTGACCTCCAGCTCGGTAAGTTGAGCGATCATGGCCGGGTCGTCGGCCCGGGAGACGATCACTGGGACGTTGAATTCCTTTCGCGCGATTCTGCAAACGGCGAGGTTTAATTCCTCTGAACCGGTCACCGCGATCAGACCACGGGCCTCAGCGATGTCGGCTTTGCGGAGCACCTCGAGGTCGGAAGGATCGCCCAGCGCGCTGCGCAGACCGATGGTCGAAAGATGCCGCAACTGCTCCTGGTCGCGACCGATGAGGATGACTTCTTCCCCGGCTTGTTTCAGCCGCTGGCCGAGCAGCATCGCCAGTTGCCCGGTGCCGAGAATGAGAACGCCTCCACGCCGTGCCGCGGCGCCTCCTTGCATGGGCAGGATCTTGTTGAACAAAACAGGCGAAACCGTGCAGGTCACAATGGCCAGCAGGATGATCGCGGAATTGGTCGCGGGGCTGACAAGCTCCAGCTTGAGCGCGATGGCCGAGGCCGCGATGATGAGGGAGAGGCGCGATGACAGCAGCGCGCCCGCAGCGAAAGTTTTGCGCCAGCCATTCGCAGGGAGAAAGATAAGGGCCGGGACAAATTTCACGGTGTAGGCGGCCGCGATCAGGATGGGAACCAGGAGCAGCGCGCTGCTCGACGAAAGCAGCGCCCGCAGGTCGAAATTAGCCCCGACGCTGATGAAAAAGATGGGCACGAAAAAGCCGTAACCGATTGCGTCAAGCTTCTCCCGCAACGGCGTCTTGTCGTCGCCGCCCAGCAGACTGGTGATCGCTCCGGCCAAGAAGGCGCCCAGGATCAGTTCCACGCCAAGCGCCTGAGCCAGTGCCACGAGGATGACCATGAGCGCGAAGGCGCCCCGGACGCGCAGCTGACCCGTGGCGTGCGAGAGCTCTTCGATCATCCGGAGCAGACCCGGAATGCGCTTGGCCCACTGCCCAAGCCGCGCCGCCGCGAGGAAGGCGGCGAGCAGGACGAGGAAGAGCAAAATCTCGACGCTGAATCCGTGGCTCACGACGCCGATGGTGAGACTGAGCAGGAGCAGAGTCGCAAAATCGCTGAGCAGAGAAGAGACGAGGAGCAGTTGTCCGTAGGGCGTGGCACTCAAACCGCGCTCCTTCAGGATGGGAACGACAATGCCTAACGATGTCGTGCTCAGGATCAGGCCCATGAGAACGCCGTTGCGCGCCATGCCAAAATATTTGAGGAGAAACCCGATGCCAGTCGCGAGCAGGAGCGTCAAGCCAAAGTTGACAATTGCCAGAGGCACCGGCCCCGATGCGCGCAGCCGTTTCTTCCCGTCGCGCAGGGAATGCTGTAGCATCCCGAAGCTCACCTCCAGGCCGGAGAGGAACATGAGGAAGGTGAAGCCAAACTCGGAAAGGAAATCGAGTGTGGGCGTTTTGTGCACGAGGTTAAACCCGCTCTGGCCGATGATGATTCCCGCCAGGATCTCTCCCACGACGAGCGGAAGCCGCACCACCCGCACACGGCTCAGGACGACTGGAACGATCACAGCCAGCAGGGTGATCAGCAGCAGGGATATGAATTCGGAATGAGTTTCCATCGATGCGGCTCCAGCGTCGCCGGAACGTGCATGGCGGCGCGTTCCATCACAACTCTCTTTCATCGCAACCCGCGACGGAGTGAGTTTGCTGGAAGTATCTTTTAGACCCGAACGGGGTAGGGGAATGCTGTCAAAGCTGGAAGAAAGGAAGCCATCTCCCCTTTTTGCCGATCGTGGCTCGTGAATGATTCGACGGAAACAATCGACCTACTTCCACTTTTCCACGCCTGAATCAGCGGAACGACCGGGCGCTTCATGTCCACCATGATGAAATTGGCCTGCGACGGTCTTGGAGGACAGCCCATTTTCTCAAGCTGAACCGTCATCAAAGTCTTAGCTTCGTTAGTCAGCGCAAATCATCTCGTACTAGCGCTGGATCAGCCAGGTTGGCCTCGCCGCGACCAGCGCCAGATGTTGATGCTGACTAAAGACTGGCTCTTACGCAGTTGGTCGATCGCCGGGGTCTGGGCCGCAGGGATTCCCGTTGGAGCTCAGGCGCACGCCGTCTGAGCCCGGTCTCGCGCGAACGAGCGCCGACGTCTTCGCAAGAGTCAGGGCCGGCCGCGCCTCCGTGGCAGCCGCGCCGGTCCCTAACGATCTGGCAAGTTTCGCCCGGAAATAGTCATGCGAAAAACGGAAGGCTACGCACTTAGAGTCTCTTATTGATCGCGCGTGTAGGCGATCTCCATCGTCTTTACGTATTTCCCGTCGCGGTTCTCATACCACTCGAATAGATGATGATCC
>JBPCLK010000153.1:0-7110 GCA_051003355.1 Chthoniobacterales bacterium
CTTCTTCTTCGATCGAGCTGGCGACGGCGCTGTTGCCGATGTTGGCGTTGATTTTGACGAGGAAATTGCGGCCGATGATCATCGGCTCGAGCTCGGGGTGGTTGGTGTTGGCCGGGATGATGGCGCGGCCGCGGGTGACTTCGCTTCTCACGAATTCGGGCGTGATTTCGCGCGGGATCGCAGCGCCGAAGCTTTCGCCGGGGTGGGCATGGGATAATGCGGATTGCGGAATGCGGATTGCGGAATCTGGAGAATCAGCAGAGCCGGCGCGGTTTTCTTCATTCCGCATTCCGAGTTCCGCATTCCGCGTTTGCTCCCGGATGGCGATGAGTTCCATCTCGGGGGTGATGATGCCTTGCTTCGCATACCAGAGTTGTGTGACGGGATGGCCGGCGGAGGCGCGGAGGGGTTTCCGTTTGGCGCCTTGAAAATGGTCGAGACGGTTCTTGCGCTCGGCCTGGCTGGCGAATTCTTCGTGGCCGCGGGTGAGGTAGCCGTTGTCTTCAGGCGTGATCTCGCGGCCTTCGTAATTGGCGACGTCCCCTCGCCCGCTGATCCACTCGGCGCGGAGCGGCGCGAGGCCCTCAGCGGAGTTGGGCGAAATGCTCGGGTCGCCCCACGGCCCGCTCGTGTCGTAGACGCGGACCGGTTCGTTAGGCTCGAGGTTCCCGCTGAAATCTTTCGTCGGCGCGAGGCTGATCTCGCGGAAGGGAACGCGCACCTCGGGATGGATTTGGCCTTCCACGTATACGCGCCGCGAGTTGGGCATGACGTAATCCGACGATTTCGGTTCGAGGCTGTCTTTGTCTGCGATCATGATGAAATAAAAAAGCCATGCGTGGTAAACGCATGGCTGAAATGGAACTCCTCGCTCCCTACGGCGGCATTACCCGCATCAGGTTTAAGGGGTCTCCGATTCCGCTCCCGCGGCACCGAACTCTCAGCACATGGCTCCCCCGCTCTGTCGGTTTCAGAATAGAATCCAGATCGGCGAAGTCAATCCAAGCGAGGGAGAATGTAAGCTAGACCGCCGGTCGAGTGGCGGTTCGTGCCAGGCGCTGTGACCTCCATTTACTGATGATCCAGCCACCAATCAGAACGCTGACCGCGAGGACGCTGCTTCCGGCGAGATCAAACCAGGCCGGCCCACTCCCTTTCGACAGCAAGGATGCCGTATCGAGCGCGAGGAAGAGGAGAACGCCAGCCGCGTGGGCGAAGGGCAATCGCGGCGCAATCGTTCCGGCCACGATCCCGCCCGTCAATCCGGACAGCACAGCGCCAATGGTTCCGAGAATTATTTGTCGCGGCTGGGAATCGACCGTGACCTGGCCGACCAGGATGTTGAAGGTCAGGATCGTTCCACCCGCAACGATCAGGTAACCGCCAAGGACAGCGGCGACGCTGCGAAGTGCGAAAACAAATCGAGTCATATGCTCATTCAGATCTCCCGCGTTCCCATGCCTTGGACGGGGAACTCATCGCAGGGATCGCAGCGCGCCGGGTCGGCGCGCTGCTTCCGAAGTCGTCAGGCGCGCTATTCTTTCTTCTGCGCGTCGGGAACCATGGCGGCGGCTTGTTTCACATTGGTGTGGAAAATAGCCAGCCATTTGCCGTTCTCCTGTTTCCAGACCGAACCGGCGTTGTAGATGCCTGAAGCGTCTTTCCCTTTGATGGTGCCTTCGATCGTGATCTTGTAGCTGGTCACAAACACGTCTTTCTCGTCGGAGTGGCCTTTGAAGTCGCTGATCTTAAACGATTTCATATCCCACTTCTGCATGTCGGCCATTTCTTTCGCCATGTCGGCGATGCCGTCGGCATAAACTCCAATCATGTCGTGGTCGACCACGGCCTTGAAGGCGTCGGCATTCTTGTCTTTGAAGGCCTGCCAGGCGGCTGTCTCCTTCGACATCATTTCATCATTGCTAGGCGCGGCGCTCGCCACGGCCATCGTCGTCAGCAGTGCAATCACTGAGTAGCTCAACAGTTTTTTCATTTAACTCCTTTGGTTAGTTGAAGATGCAGCATGAGGATTCCGCCGAACCGCGTCAAACTTCTTTCGGATTTCGTTGCAAAGAATGCGCCCGGCAGAGCCGGCGGACGGCGGCGTGGCTGATCAAAGCTGCCAACGAAGTCGAAGTGTGATCAGCCGCGCCGATCGAGACGAGGCCGTCGGCGGTTTGGCCGGTTTCGATTACCTGATCGAAAAGATTTTCCACCCGCAGGCCAACGGAAGCGTGAGTCGAAAAATCGTAGGTCAGGCCAAGGTCGACCGTGAAGGCAGCCAAGACGCGGGAGTTTTGATCATCGTCGAATTGCTCCCCGAGGTAGCGCACTTGCGTGAGGAGGTTCCAGCGCGACGCAGGTATCCAATTGACGGAACCGCTCAGGGATGTGCAGCGGCGTTTGGGCGAGGCGTCTGCCGACGAGTTCGGGGTGGCCGCGCGCTCGACCGTCGGCCTGGTAAACAAATAGCTCGTTCCCAGCGCCAACGTCCGGCCCAGTTCCAGACGATGCTGCCGCCCGCTGCGTCGGCCGTCACATTGAATTGGTCGAGCGCAGGCGTCTCGACCTCACGGGTCGCGTTGACCGAGCTGAAAGTGCTGCGGAATTTGCGGTGCTGCCCGTCAGGCGCTGACCTGTAATTCGGCATCGCGCTCAGGAAATTTTGTCGTCCAGACCGCGCTCAGGTCGAGGCCCACGGTGTCGTTATGCGTGAGGGTGGTGCCGTTGCCGCGCTCTTCTTCAAATCCGCGGGCCACCAGTTGCAGCGAGCTATCGCGCGCGAGCTGCCATTCGGTGCGCAAAGCTAGCAGAACGAAGTCGGAACTCGCGTTGTTATCTACCCGACCGCGCTGTCCCGATTCCAGCACGGGATAGCCGCTGGTCGCGAAACGTTCCGCAAACAGGGAGGCCGCGACTGAACCGTGCACGATGTCGGCGGACACACTCGCGTCAAAAGTCTTTCGTCGCCTAACGATAGCTCCGCGAGGGCCGCCTCGCCATCGATCGGGCGCGAGAGAAGAAAGATGGGGCCGGCGAGCGCGGCGTCGCCGAAAAGCCCAGGGCCCCGCCCGGGAATGACGGCGACCGACCCGAGCGACGCGGGCGGCACCTGATTCCAGAGGACGTAGCCTGCAAATGGATCGTTGAGCGGAATTCCATCTAGAAGAACAGCGCCGCGAGCACCGTGACCCGGAGGAGAAACGGCATCTCCTTCCCTAACGGCTAAAGGAAAGACACGCGAACGTAGCGACCGCTAGTTGCTGGTCGGAATAACGGCCGGCGCCGGAGACGATCCCGGTTTGGCCGGAGCAGTCGCATCCTTGAGCACAAGCTGGCCTTCGAGCTGATTGCGGTAATCCGCCATCATCATCGGCCGCTTTTTGTTATCGACCAGATCCTTGTAACCCAGAATGCCGGTGGCAATCGACTGCGCCAGCTTCGCGCGCCAGGCGCTCTGGGCAATGAGACGGCTCTCGCCGCGCTCAGTGAGAAAGCCGCCCTCGACCAGGATGGCCGGTATCTGGGTGAGGCGCAGGACCGCAAAACGCGCCCGCTTGATCCCACGATCGACCTCGGAGAAGTGGCCGACCACCGAATGGAACACACTCATGGAAAGCGCCAGGCTGGGCGCATCGACCGGGCTGCCGGCCTGCATGTTCATAAACCGTAGCGCGAGCGCGTCGTCAGCAGTGGACGGCGCGCCGCGCGGTGTAAGTGAAAAAATTTCAAAGCCCTGCGCCGTCGGATTCGCATCGGTGGCGTTAAAATGGATGCTGACGAAGATGGCGTCCTTGCTCGCGTTGGCGATGCGGGCGCGGAGTTCGAGCGGCACGAAGATGTCGCTGTCGCGGGTCATCTTGACGGTCAGACCCCTTGCTTCGAGCAGCGGCTTGATGTTGCGCGCAACATCAAGCGCGAAATCTTTTTCATAGCCGTAGGGGCTGATCGCGCCCTTGTCGTAACCGCCGTGGCCGGGATCGAGGATGACTGTCTTGAATTGTCCGAGGTTGGGAATCATCTGCGGCCGCAGCTGTGGCTCAAGCGTTTTGGCGAGATCGACACGCGAGATCAGCAATTGGCCGTCCTTTTCCATGACCGGAAAACAGAGCCAATTGCGCACGCCATTGATCATCATCTCGCGACTATCGAGCTGGATCTCGATGGAATTCTTGCCGTTATCGAGACGGAGATGTCTCTCCACCGGAGAGACGCCGGTGGGAAGTCCGTAAAACTGCGCCACGTTATCGGCGGTCAGATACTCGCGACCTCCGATTTTCACAATCTGCCAATCCGGCGCGGCCTGAGCAAGAGCGCCCAAGGCGAACAGGAGAACGAGCGAGAGGAATGCTTTAGCGCTGGCGAACATTGGACTCGAATTATGAGATAATGCGCTCAGGGGAGCAATCAAAACTTTTCTAGTAATTATAACAACCCGGGTGGAAATCCGGTCGATCAGGTAAGAAGAGCCTCCATAAATGTCAGAAAACGTCTCGAATTGCAAGCTTTGACGAGAGGCGAAGTCGCCGGACAAAGGACTGGAGCCGGTCCCTTTCAAAGGATTCGGATTAGCGCAACGGTTGGGACCGGCGGCAAAGGCGGGAAAAGTTCGAAAAAGCTGAGCCAAGACAGTGGCCTAATCAGCAAAAACCAGACCTCCCCCGGGCCTTTCCGGCCCGAAGACCTGCAAAAGGCAAAAATAATCGGAATGCATCCGCCGACTTTTCCGCGACGGAGAATTTCCCAGCGACTCTTCAATAGTATTCCTAGGATATCCCCGTCGGGATTGGCGAACGAAGAGAAAATTTCGTCCGGGTTGGTGCGCGGGCGCGCGGCTTCGGCCGCGCGCCTATCTTTTTTTGGGCAAGGTTTTAGCAGGGCAGCGTTTCAAACTAACTCTGCAACAACCACCTAGGCAGAATCTTTACTGGCCGGTCGGCGAATGAGCGTGATCTGCTTGATCCGCGCGGAGTCGGACGGACTCCAGGTTCCCACTTCGGGATCGTCCTTAAAAGCTTCATGGACGATGCGCCGCTCGTAGGAATTCATGGGCTCGAGCTGAAGCGGCCGGCCCGAGAGTCGGACGCGCTCGGCCAACTGGCGCACCTGATGGACGATCTTATCCTGCCGCATGGAGCGATACATCTCGCAATCGACGATCCATTTTGGCGCCTCGGGATCTTTCGCCTGAAGCACTCGATTAAGCAGAAATTGCACAGCATCCAGCGTTTCGCCTTCGCGCCCAATCAGTCGATCGGATTCCTCTGTGTAGATTTGCAGAGTGGGATTGCCGCCCTCGCCCTTCGTCTCCTCGATTTCGACGACGAAACCGAGATAGCCGAGCATCGTATCGAGCAGCTCTTGGGGATTGGCTTTCGGTTCGTCCTCGGTGCTCATCAGCGTGCTTTACCCTTCCGTTTTGCAGGCTGATTGACCTTCTCCAGTTTCGGCAACGGCTGGTTCCGGTTCTGGTAAAGCTGCAAAATCGTGAACAGGTTCTGAGTTGTATAATACAAAGAGAGGGCGGCTGCAAAATTGTAGCAAAAGACCACGAAGATGATCGGCATAAACATCATGACGCGTTGCTGAGTCGCATCGCCACTCTTGGGGGTCACCTTCGTCATCCAAAAGCTCGTTCCAGCCATGATGAGCGGCAGGATATTGATCGGCCAACCAAGCCCCGGAATGTGGGCCACGGTGTCGGGCTGGGAAAGATCGTGCACCCAGAGGAAGTTGGCGTTCCGCAACTCGACCGCCTGGCGCAACATGGTAAAGAGACCGAAGAAAATCGGGATCTGGATCAACATCGGGAGGCAGCCGCTCACCGGGTTGATGCCGTAATCCTTGTAGAGCCGCATGACCTCGGCGTTCATCTTCGTGGGGTCGTCCTTAAACTTCTCGCGCAGCTCCTGCATCTTGGGCGAGAGCGCGGCCATGCGCCGCATCGATTTGTTCGCCTTCGATTGCAGCGGCCAGAGAATCAGCTTGATGATCGCGGTCAGGATGAGAATGGCGACCGCGTAGTTTCCGACGAACCGGTGAAGCAAGTTCATCATGTTGAGGAGGGCTTCGCTGACCAATTTCCAGAGGCCGAAATCCATGATCTCGGCTTCGTCGTGAGTCAGCTGGGCGAGGCGATGGTAGAGCTTGGGGCCGACGTAAAGCTGGAACTTAAGCGTCGCGGTCTGGCCCGGCTGCACCTTGAACCCGGGCATACCCATGGCGCCCTCGATGCCGTACTCCGGCGTGCCGTCCGGTTTCTTGTAGGATTCGAAACGCTGCGACCAGATGCTGGTCGACTTCGCGGTCAGCGGCGTGATGAGTGTGGCGAAGAATTGATTGCTCACGCCGAGCCACTCAGCATTGTTGATCTTCTCGTCGAAATACTGTTGGGCGGCGCGTTTCTTAACGCCGATGAACGGGTAATTCTGCTCCGCAAACCAGCTCACATCGGTGTTCTTGGCTTTGCCGTCGATGCACCAGGTAATGCGGGTGTAGTTAGGCAAATCGTTGTGGTGAATGGGCGCGGCCGAACCGAGCGCGAGGTAGTAGCCGGGGTTGGTGTAAATGCCCGCGCCGCGGTTCTGGAAATCGATTTCTAACTGCGCGACGTAATTGTCCTTTTCGTTAGGCGGCGCGGCCAGGGTGAACTTCTTGCGCAGCTGCACGTCATTTGGCAGGGCCCGCTCGAATTGCACGCTCCCCTGCCCCGGCACCATGGAGAACTCTTCCAGCAGCGGCGCAACCGGCTTCTCCATCAGCGCACCGATGGGCAGGCGCTGGCGCGCGTTTAACTTCACCGGGGCGCCATTCTCCGCCTTATGTCGGGGAAGAACCGCTTCCGCGATGCCGCCCCCGCGATTGGTCATGAGCAACTCGAGGTCAGCATTCTTGAGCATGGCGGTCTGCTCGACGAAAGTCGCAGCGCTCGGCGTCGGAGCGGCCGCAGGATCGTTAGGCGCAGCGCTCGCCTCGCTGGGGCGAGACTCGGTCGAGCCGGGGGCGACCGCTGGCAAACTGGGAGCGGCCGTCCCCGCGGCCGTGGCCACCGGCTTCGCGGAAGCCGCCACCTTCGGCGGCACCGGCGCCGGATGTTTCACCATGTAAACC
>JBPCLK010000154.1:0-6082 GCA_051003355.1 Chthoniobacterales bacterium
AAAAAAGCAAGGGGAAAACTCCTGCTGTCGCGGGGCGATCCAGAGATTGACCCCCCCAGAAGAAAAAAAGCGCACGCGATCCACCCCGCCCCGCGCCGGGGTGAAAGGTCCTTCCTGCTCCCCTCGATAAAGTTCGATGAACTCCCAGCCCGTCCTTTCCGAAGCGGGTAACTTCGCCACGAAGTTGAGTCGAGCGGCCACTCCTAACTCTTCTTCGAGTTCCCGCTGCGCCGTGGCCGAGTAGTCTTCCCCAACCCCGACGTGCCCCGCGGCGCTGGAATCCCAAACGAGCGGATGCCGATCCTTCCAACGCGAACGCTTCTGCAGCAGAAGCTCACCGGCTGCGTTAAAAATGAAGAGGTGCACCGCGCGATGACGAGAGTTATTCCCATGCACTTCGCGGCGCGGTGCCGAGCCGATCACCTGATCCTTTTCGTCTACGACCGAGAAGAGCTCGGCCGGGTCGGTCCCGGCCTTCTGCGCTCCCACAGGCCCGGCAAAGTTCGTCAGCGCGATCCACTGCTCGAGGGACAATTCCTCGGCTCGTGCGGTGACAGAGGCGCCAATCTTGCCGGCTGCGGCCGGCCAGTCGGCCACCTGAGTTTTCGGCAGTTTCCCGAGTTGCTTTCGGCGTTGAGAAAAGCCGAGCCGGACGAGGCTGAGAAACAGTTGACGGTCGTGATCCGGAAGTTCGTTAGGCTGACGCGGAACCAAGCGCACAAAGGCCGAATCGACTTCCGGTTGTGGGACAAAAACCGTGGCCGGAATCGTGCGCAGATATTCCACCCGACACTGTGATTGTACGACAAGAGTAAGAATTCCATAGTCCTTGGAACGCGGCGCAGCTGAGAGACGCGCCGCGACTTCTCGTTGTAAAAGCAACACAGCCAGTGATATAGGCGTTGGAAAACTCAGAAACCGCAGCAGAAGTTGGGTGGAGATGTAGTAGGGCAGGTTGCCTAACAATTTCACCGGCCCCTGGGGATAAAGAATTCCAGGATCAAATTCCAGCGCGTCGGCGTGCAGGATCTCGAAACGCCGGCCAGCAAAGTGCGAGCGCAGGAATTCTACCAGGCGGCCATCTTTTTCGACCGCCAAAACCCGCGCTCCCATGTCCAGCGCAGGCTCCGTGATCGCCCCCAGCCCGGGCCCAATTTCCAGCACGAAATCAAGCGCCGAAACATTCGCCTCTCCAACCATCCAACGCGCTAAATTCTGATCGTGGAGAAAATTCTGTCCAAGCGTTTTCACCGGGACAACGCGAATGTCGCGCAGCGTGTTGCCTATTTCGGAAAGCTTCATGCGAGAAGGCAGAATTCGCCCGCGACCACGAAAGAAAAGACAGAGCTGTTCACAAATTTTTGTGAACAATATGCTCTGGACGCCACCATTTATTCACAAGTTATTCCTATCACATTTCTGAGCCGCGAGTCTTTTACACGGCGCCACCGAAACAGCGAATGACACGCCTCTTCCCGCCCGCCGCGACCTGTGATTACTTGGCGCTGCCTTGCGGCAGTTCCTTTTTCCGGCGTCCCGGCACCGCCACCCGTTTTTTCTTGTTCAGCACGAAGGCCCGTTTCGCGTCGCGCAGGCTGGCTCCTTCGATGAAATAAACGGTGGCCGCGCGTCCGATGGCGAAGGTGCCCGCGCCGGCGACCATTCCGCACACGACATTCCCCCAACCCGGGAAGAACTTGAGGGCCGCGCGCGTGCCTTCGCGCAGGACCATGCCGAGGCCGACGTTGGCGCCGAGCGCTCCGATGAATTCGGTGGCCGCGCGCATGCTGCGTTCGCGGCCGCTGATGTACATGATTCCCGAGACCATGACTAATTGCAGTGTGGTCAGGACCGGGAGGTCGGCCAGCGGAATCGGCTGGGCGCCGACCGCCGCACAAATGGCGCTGGTCGATTTAACCAGCATCTCCGCGATCTGGCCCTGCGCTTCACGATCGCCGCCGATGCGCACCATCTCCACCCGAGCCTCGTTAGGCAATTCGCTGGCCAGCGTGGCCAGCAGAGTTCGGCCCAGCGTGTAGACGCCGAGCAGGCTAGCCTTGATCGCGGGGGAATCGGGCGCCTCAGCCAGCGGCCAGGCGGACTCGGCTCCGGCCACCCGCAGCTCGAGCAACTTGGCCCCGGCGGCAGAGCCGTGGTTCCAGTTGAGCAGTTTCTCGAGACGCTCGGCCTCGCGTCGAGTGGCGACTTTTGCGTCCTTCTCGGCTGCCAAGAAAAAGAAGAAATCGGCCGGTTGCCTCTTCAGTTCTTCACGGACCTGGTTGAGCGCGGCTTCATCGGCTCCCCGAGCATCGAGCAGTTGAATGGAGCCGTGGTGGCTGAGGGAAATCTTCTGCCACCGATAAAGTCCGGTCAGGATCTCACGGGCGGGAGCGGCGTCAGCGCCGGCGTCGGCGGTAAAAATCTGCGCGGCAAATTCCAGCAAGGGCATTGGATGCGAACCGGTCAGGACAAAACGCGGCGGCCGCTGCTCGAGAAAAAGCTCCTTCAGCGGGGTTAATTCGCTGAGCACTGGGGTCCGAATGGATTCGGGGAGCTTGCCCAGGAATCCCTCCAGACGCTGGACAATATGAAGAAGGACGGTGTTGTTCATGCAGTCGCCCGCAACATGAAGCGAACCGGACGCAATTGCGAATCGCCGGCCTGTTTTCCATGGGCAAATCTCGGCATTAAAAATACGGAGTCGCGGGCTGGCTGGCTCGCTTTCAGCGCCGCATGGGTGCCGGCTGCTCGTCAGGATACCCGTGGAAAGCCTTCGCCGTTCGTGTTAGAGAAAGCTCCCCGCGGATGACCGCGCCTAACGACTCATGTTTTCACAACTCGGCGACAAACTTCAGGACATCTTCAAGGACCTGCGCGGTCATGGCTCGATCACGGAGTCGAACATTTCCGACGCCATGCGGCAGGTCCGGCTCGCACTTCTGGAAGCCGACGTCGATTACCAGGTAGCAAAGAAATTTGTCGCCCAAGTGAAGGACAAGGCGCTGGGCGAAGATGTTCTGCGCAGCGTGACGCCCGGGCAGCAGGTGGTGAAGATCTTTCACGACGAGCTGACCGCGCTCCTCGGCGGCAATGCCGAGCCACTCAATCTCGAGAAACCAGCTCGTATCCTGATGGTCGGGCTGAACGGCGCCGGCAAGACCACTTCCTCCGCCAAGCTGGCCGCTTACCTCAAGAAACAGGGCCGCGCGCCGCTGCTCATCGCCTGCGATTTGCATCGCCCGGCGGCCATCGAGCAGCTGGCCACGTTAGGTCGTCAGGTCGGTGTGCCGGTTTTTACCCCGCAGCCTAACGAGAAAGATGTAAAGCGCGCAGCCACCGCCAGTCTCGACTGGGCGGCCGAGCAAGGCGGCAACGTGCAGATTTTCGACACCGCTGGCCGGCAGGAAATCGACGAAGTCCTGATCGAGGAGATCAAGCGCCTGAAGGAATTCCTCAAGCCGCAGGAAGTGTTGCTCGTGGCCGATGCTGCCACGGGCCAACAGGCGGTCAGCGTGGCCACGCATTTCCACGAAGCGCTGGGCATCACCGGCATCGTCCTGACCAAGCTCGACGGCGACGCGCGCGGCGGTGCGGCCCTTTCCATGCGCGAGGTGACGCAGCGCCCGATCAAGTTCGCGGGCGTGGGCGAAAAGCTCGACCAATTCGAAGCGTTCGTGCCCGACCGATTGGCGGGGCGGATTCTCGGGATGGGAGACATCATCGGTTTGGTCGAGAAGGCGGCCGAAGCGATTGATGAAGAAGAAGCCGCGCGGATGGAGAAAAAGCTTCGAACGGCGTCGTTCGATTTCAACGACTTCCTCGCCCAATTCAAGATGATGCGAAAGCTCGGTCCGCTCGAGAATATCCTCGGGATGCTCCCTGGCGTGGGCAATATCAAGGATCTGAATGTGGACGAGAAACAGATCAATCGGACTGAAGCGATCGTCCTCTCGATGACCGACGAGGAACGGCGGCGCCCTGACATTTTGAATGCCCGCCGGCGGCAGCGCATCGCTCGCGGGAGCGGGAGCACCGTGACCCAGGTGAATGATTTACTTCAGCGTTTCAATCAGATGCGCAAGATGATGAAGAACGCGGGCAAAATGAAAAAAATGATGGCCCAGATGTCGCGCATGAAGAGCTGACTTGCGATTTGCTCGATTTAGGCGATTCGTTCCCTCCCCCGGAGCTCCCAATCCGCCTGGGCGGAAAACTTTCAGCTCTTAACTTTCACATGGCCGTTTCAATTAGATTACGCAGAGAAGGCACGAAAAATCGTCCTTATTATAAAGTCGTCGTGGCGGATAGCCGTAGCCCGCGCGACGGAAAATTTATCGAGATCATCGGCACCTATGATCCGAAAGTGCAGGGCGATAACAGCACCCTGAAGGTCGATCGCGCCGAACATTGGATTGCCTGCGGCGCTCGGCCATCCGACACCGTGCGGAGCCTGCTGAAGAAGAACAAAGCCCGCGCTGCCGAGGCGCCTGCGGACGCGGAGCTCGCGCCGACCGAAGCCGCCGCGAAATAAGTCGCGCCGGGCGCGACCCGGCGCTCCTCCCTCCAGAATTGGACAACCCCCGGTCGCGTCGCTAAGCTCGGGCGCGTGAGACAATTCCTCGAGTATATCATCCGCCAACTCGTTGAATTTCCCGACGAAGTGATGTTGTCGGAAATCCCAGATGGCCGCATGACCATCTTCCGGATTCAGATGCGGCAGACCGACGTCGGGCGCATCATCGGACGAAACGGACAGACGATTCGAGCGATCCGCGCGCTGTTGGCCAGCTCAGCCTCCCGGCACGGGCAGAAGGCGACGCTGGAAATCGTGGAGTAAGAGCGCGGCTGAACCGCTATTTGTAAATCTCGACGGTCGGCTTGCCGTCCGGGCCAATCTTTCCGCGATACATCCCGGAGGTATTAAACGGCATGGCGATGTTCCCGTGCTCGTCCATGGCGATGAGACCGCCGGTGCCGCCGAGTTTGCCGACTTTGTCGAGGGCGCCCTGCGCGGCTTCCCGCACGGAAAGCCCTTTGTATTCCATCAGAGCTGAGACATCGCGGGCCACGCCGGAGCGAATGAAATATTCGCCGTCGCCGGTGCAGGAGACTCCGCAAGTCCGGTTGTCGGCGTAGGTGCCCGCGCCGATGATGGGAGAGTCACCGATGCGGCCGAACTGCTTGTTGGTCATCCCGCCGGTGGAAGTGCCAGCGGCAAGGTTTCCTGCCTGGTCGAGCGCCACCGCTCCGACTGTGCCATGACGATCTTTATCGCTCAATGGAGTGGGCTTCACCTTGATCTTTTGCAACGCGTCCCAGCGCTCCTGGGTGAAGAAGTATTTTTGATCGACCATGGCGACACTCATGTTTTTGGCGAATGCCTCGGCACCTTCTCCGTAGAGCATGACGTGGGGCGATTTTTCCATGACCATCCGGGCAAGGCTGATGGGATTGCGAATGTGCTTTAGTCCTGAAACGGCGCCGGCGTTAAGGGTTTTGCCATCCATAATCGAGGAGTCGAGTTCGTTCGTGCCTTCGTGAGTGAAGACGGCGCCTTTGCCTGCATTAAAGAGCGGGTTATCCTCCAGGATGTGGATGGCCGCTTCGACTGCGTCAAGGCTTGGACCACCTCGTTGCAGGACCTCGTAACCTGCTTTTAACGCTCCCTCCAGACCCGCGATATAGGCTTTCTCTTTTTCCGGCGTCATCTGACCTCGCTCGATGGTGCCGGCACCGCCATGGATGACGAGAGCAAATTTCATTTGTTCCTTTGCTTGCGCACTGAGTGATCCGGCCAGCAAAATGCTAAACGAGAGAGCGAGATAAATTCGGAGCATACCTGCTATTCGGGCCTGCGGCGCCTCCTGCGCGGAGTGACGGCCCCGTCGACTCGGAAACTTGCCGCTCCCTGGAACTAAGGCAACTTCCTGCGAAACGCCGTGAAAGCATCCCAACCACCTCGCACCTAAGGGACGACCATTCACGGGCCCGGCGACCTGGTCGCGGAAGTCGGCGAGAAGAGCCGCTCCATTCTGCGCGAAGTGGGGAGCATGTTTTGGTTCGTGATCAACACGATCGCCGA
>JBPCLK010000155.1:0-4722 GCA_051003355.1 Chthoniobacterales bacterium
GGTCGGGACTATACCAAGCCGGCCGCTCGCAAGTCGATGGTTTTGTCGCGCTCCCGGCCTTTGCGAGCCACGGCGTCGGCATTCCGCGCTAGCGCTCTGGCGTGCGAAACGCGACGACGGCTACGCCTAACCTACCGGGCGGTGCTGGCTGTCTTGGGGCCCGCCGTCAAGTGTACCAGGTCGGCCAGGATGTTGAGCGTCTCGTCGCGCTCCGGATCGATAGCCGCAGCTTTCGAGTCGTCGCCGAGTCCGTCACCGAGATCTGGATTGTCGTCGTCCGAGTCGGGCGCGGCTTCGGGTGCCACCTTGGCCGAACCACCCTTGCTTTTAACTTCGGCCACCTTCCCTGGATACATGATGAGCTCGAGTTTGGGCGCGTCGATCGTTTCAAGAGTGACGCGGTAAATGCTGGGCTCTTCTTCTTTCCGCGCGAGGCGTTCCTTGCTGCGGTTTTCTTTTCGTAGCTTTTGCTCGGCCACTTCTTTGCGCCGCACGTCTTCGTTCAGAGAAATGCGATTATCGTCGAGCTTCCTGCGCAGTCGCTCCATGTCTTCCAGCACGTAGTGAAACTCCGGATCGGCCGCGACCCGAGCCGCGGAACTCATCTTCAGTTCATTGAGGAAGAGCGGATGCGAATCCGACCATTTGGTGAATTTGGCCGGTGGCACCTCATCGTAGGGGAGAGCGTTTTTCAGCGCGCTTTCTCCGAATTCCGGCAGATCCGTCAGGGTCGGGAGCACAATGTCGGAGCTGACTCCGTGGAGCTGCGTCGAACCGCCAGCCACACGATAAAATTTCTGGATGGTGAGCTTGAGCGCCCCGTCATCCTGGGAGCGAGAGCCGAGCAGGGAAGTGAAGCGGCCAATCTCCAGAATGGTCTGCACGGTGCCTTTACCGAAGGAGCTTTTATCTCCCACGATCACCGCCCGGCCGTAATCCTGCAGCGCGGCGGCGAAAATCTCGCTGGCCGAAGCGCTTTGGCGACTGGTCAGCACGACGAGCGGACCGTCGTAGGCAATGCCGGGATCAGGATCCGTGGAGATCACTACGCGATCGTTGGCGCCTTTGGTCTGCACGACCGGACCTGATTTGAAGAAGAGCCCGGTGAGCGCGATGGCCTCCTCGAGCGAACCGCCGCCGTTGCGGCGAAGATCAATCACGAGACCCGCGATCTTTTCTTTTTTCAGCCGCTTGAGCAGCGCCCGCACGTCTTCTGTGGTGCTCTTCTTATGCGAATCCATGTCCGCGTAGAAAGAGGGGAGCGTAATCCAGCCGAGTTTCGCCGATTCTCCTTCGCGGTCTTTCTTGATGATGATATCCGCACGCGCTTCCTGATCTTTCAGCTTAATCTCGTCGCGCACGAGCTCGATTGTTTTGCGCTGGGCCGGATCGGTCGCGCTGGAGGGGATGACGAGGAGACGAACTTTGGTGCCTTTTTTGCCCCGAATCTGCTCGACCACTTTATCGAGGCGCATATCGCGCACATCGACGAAGTCTTTCGGCCCTTGGGCCACGGCGCTAATCCGATCGCCAACTTTGATGCGCCCGCTGGTTTGGGCGGGGCCGCCCGGGACGAGGCTTTCGATTTTCGCGTAGCCGTCTTCGCTGCGGAGCATGGCACCAATGCCTACCAGAGACAGGCCCATGTTAATGCTGAAATTCTTGAGATCCGACGCGCTCAGGTATTCGGAATGCGGGTCGTAAGCCTGGGCCAGTGCGTCGAGGTAGAGCTTGACCTGCTCTTCATTGTCCTCTTCGTGAATGTTTCGCAGCATTCGATCATAACGCCGTTCGACCAGCTTCGGACCAGGCTCGATCGGGTGTTCGCTCAACTTTTCCTGGAGGAGCTCGTTTTCGATGCGTTTGCGCCAAAGATCGTCGGCCTCCGCTTCATCCTTCGGCCACGGGGCCTTTTGGCGGCTGAGCAGGACGGTATCGTTCGACTTGAAATCGACCGGTTGCTTGACCAATTCCTTGATTTTTTTGACGCGGTCTTCCACTCGCTTCTGGAAGACGTCAAAGATCTGATGAGCGGGCTTCAGATTGCCGAGTAAGATATCGTCGTCGAGGCTGTTTCCATATTTGGCCGTGAAGCCGTCGATGTCTTTCTGAGTGAAGAAAAGGTGGCTGAAATCGAGTATTTCCAGGTAACCGTTAAGCAGTTTGCGCGAGATTTCGTCATTGAGGGGATGGTGGGTGTAATGCCCTTCCTCCAGCAGGCGACCGACGGAGAGGCCGATCTGTTCGGAATCAGATTTCGCCAGCACCGGCGACCCACCGAGCGCGACCGCCAGCAAGGGTATGAGAGCGACAGCTTGACGAGGTAGAATTTTCATAAATCGGGATAAAAAAGCTCGCAGAAAACGCTTTGAAAGCAAGGTAGGCGAGCAGTCAAAAGCTTGATGTGAAGAGTGAGACAACGCTCTGGGGTGAAGATTCAAAATTAGATTCGCCGGCCAGCGCTCCGGTAGTGCATTTTTCGTTCCCGCGAGCGGGCGCCATGCTAGTTTCGCCTCTGCGCATTTTGCCATGATGGACTATCAGAGTTTTACCGGCGGCCTCTTTGAAACCAACTGCTACACCCTGGAGGCGCCGCAGGGTTGGATCCTCTTTGATGCCCCGGAGGGCGCGTGTGACTGGCTCGTCGAGCGAGGGATCGAGCCGAAGTTGCTTCTCCTCACCCACGGTCACATCGACCACATTCAGGACGTGGCGAAAATCAAAGAACGCTTTGGCTGTCCGGTGGGCGTTCATCCGGAGAGCGCCCCGATGATTTCCGAGCGCGACTTCTTTCGTGATTTTGGGTTCCAATTCGAGATCGAATCGGTGCAGCCCGATATCCTGATTGAGGCTTGTCCGGAGCGGGCTTTTCTGGGGATGACGTTTGCCATTCTCGAGGTGCCGGGTCACTGCCCGGGCAGTCTCTGTTTTTACTCGGAGAAGGATGAGCTCCTGTTTGGAGGCGACGTTCTCTTTGCCGGCGGCGTCGGCCGCTGGGATCTGCCGGGCGGTGACGGCGACCTGCTTTTCCGAGGCATCCGGGAGAAGCTCTATTCGTTAGGCGAAGACGTCACTGTGTTGCCTGGCCACGGTCCTGCCACCACGATCGGCGAGGAACGGCGCGGGAATCCCTTCGTCCGCCCGGCCTGAGGGGAAAGTCTGGAGTTCTGCTACTCGCGAATTCCGTGGGCGAAGCCGCGGACCAGTTCGCGCAAGGGCGCCACGCCATCGATTTTGTCGAGAATTTCGCCTAACGAATCCAGCGCAGGCGGGATGTGGTTGAGGAAACTGGCATTTCCCTTGGCCAATCCCAGGTAACCGTAGGCACCCAGGGCCTGCATGAGGCGTTGCATCGCGCAGAGCCGAAAGGTTTCCACAAACGCGGGGTCACTGATTTCGGCTTCCTCCTGGTAGAAAGCCAGTAAATCGCTTCGCTCGCTGCTGGTGAGCGTCACGTAGGGATCGTAAAGAAGAGAGGCAAGATCATAGGCGCCGAGCCCGGGGCGCATCCCTTGGAAATCGATCAGGAAAGCATGACCGTCGCGCACGATAAGATTTTGCGATTGAAAATCGCGATGCACCAGCGCACGCGGAAGAGCGGCCAGGCGATGGGCAATCTGCTTGAGCGACTCGAGCTCGGAGAGTGACTGGAGTCCAGCCTGGGTTACGCCAAAACGCCGGCCAAGGCAGTTTTCAAAGAAATAATATTGCTCCCAAAGATAGAGAGCCGCGTCGAATTGCGCTGGGAGGTATTGCCGGATTTCCCCAGAATCGGCGGCCGAAATGCTGTGCAACCTGGCGGCTTCTTCCAGGGCCGATTCGTAGTAGCCGCGGCGCACGCTCCAGTCTTCCTCGCGATGACTCCAGAGATCGCGTTCGCCCAGGTCTTCGATCCAGATAAGGCCCTCATCAGGATCGTGAAAATAAATTTTCGGGGCGCGCACTCCTTGGTCGCCGAGGAAATTGGCGATTTCGACATAGCGCTGGTTCTCGGCCTGCTCACGAGTGTATTTCACCAGCACGATCGTCTGCTCGGGCGAGAACTGAATCCGATAAAATCTCCTGCCTGAGCCACCTTTTTCGATCGGCGAGATCTTGACCTGCGCTTCCTCGAGATTGGGAAAGTGGAGGCGCGTCTGACGCAGCAGGGTTTCGGGAATTATCATCGCTCAGGAAAAGTCGGGCGCGCCACGATCATCCATCCGGCGGCTAGACGACGGCGTCCGTGACCGCGCCTTCTACCATGCCACCGGTGCGGACGATACTGCGAATTACCCGGGCGCCTGAAGAAATTTGCGCCCCGGGCCAAAGGATCGAGTCCTCGACCACGGCTCCGGCGCCGATCCGGCAGCCAGCGCTCACAGAAGCAAAGCCTTTCACCTCGACACCGGTTTCCATGACGGCAGCATGCGAGATTTGTATCGGCCACTCAGAATCCGCCACGTAGTCTGGCCGCCATTTGTCCTCGATGATGGTCTGGTGCACCGCGAGATATTCTGCGCGCGAGCCGAGATTAAACCATCGGCCTTGATCCAAAACCGCCCCGCCGATCTGGCCGCCTTCGCCGATCCATTCCGCCAGGATCGGGATGAAGGAGATTTTTTCGCCTAACGAAATCCGCGGAAAGATAGATGGGTTCCAAACGGAAACGTTGGCATAATCGAAATTCCCTTCCTGCCCGTAACGGCCGCCGATATCGACGATGCGGCCATCGCGGAAAGC
>JBPCLK010000156.1:0-9127 GCA_051003355.1 Chthoniobacterales bacterium
AGAACGATCTCGATTCTCTCCGGCTGGCCTGGCGCCACGACGACAAGTTTCCCTATCTCCGGCACGGCGGACCGGTCGCGATCCTCGCCGGCGGCAACTGGCAATCGAAGCGCTTCCCCGGCCTGAGCTGGCAGGTGGTCGCAGGCGATTTTCTCGAGACCATCACGCACGCTCCCGCCCCGCCTGATCTCATTTTCTACGACATGTTTTCTAGTAAAACTCACCGGGAGCAGTGGACGCTCGAGCTCTTCCATCGGCTCTTCGCCAGCTGTAGGGGCCGAGCGACCGAGCTCTTCACTTACAGCCATTCCACTCCCGCACGGGCGGCCCTGCTCGCGGCCGGTT
This sequence comes from Chthoniobacterales bacterium, assembly GCA_051003355.1. Lineage (GTDB taxonomy): Bacteria > Verrucomicrobiota > Verrucomicrobiia > Chthoniobacterales > UBA10450 > Palsa-1392. The sequence goes on from JBPCLK010000156.1 coordinate 346, forward strand.
TTTATGTGGCCAAGGGTCGCTCGGCCGGCGCCAAAGAAGAAACCACCATCGCGCTCACACCCGCAGCGGCCGCTGGGTCGCGCCATTCCCTTATCGGTCCGGAGTGGATCGCGCGTTGGAATCGATCGCAGGCCCAGTATCCCGCCGAAGTTCCTGAGAAAGAGCGCCCGGCGTTTGCCGAACGCATCCGGCAACATCCGCAGTTTCGTTAGGAAGCGCACGCGCCTCGCGTGCAGTTTCGGCGCCTCGCCGAAACAGGCTCACCCTGCGAGAACAAGAAAAAGTTCGCGCAGGCGAGGGCGCCAGCACGGGAGGCGCGTGCGCTCCCCAGATCAAGTGCTGCGCCGGCGCTCCAACCGCGATTCGTTTATCTAACGCCCCGGAGAATCGGCGCTCTGCGCGTATGGTCCGTTCTCAAGCAGACGGTCGATTCCACCTTGGTTTTGCATCAGCGCCTTCATGCTCCAATGAATTTGACCGGGCGAACGCGTGCCTTGTCGGGTCAACGCGATTTGATCGATGATCTCGCGCGCCGGGCGCTTCGATCCGATTCGCTCCGTTGCAATTCCGGGCCAGATGGGGATGCCGTGGCTCTGCGAACGCCACCAATCGAGCAATACAGGGAAACTTTGGTCCGCTGGTCTGATGCTCCAGTAAAGCTGCGGCGCCATGTAGTCGCACCAGCCTTCCGCGAGCCACTTCCGCGCGTCGGCGAAGAGTTGGCCGTAGGCATCGAGGCCAGCTTTGGTGCTCGGTGGAACCCCGGGACGCCAGATACCAAACGGACTAATCCCGACCCGCGCGCGCGGGCGGATTGTTTTCACCGTGCGGTACAGGTCGCGGACGAAATTGTTGATGTTGTCGCGTCGCCAATCGTCACGACTCATCCCGCTATTGACGCCGTAACGCTTCCAAGTCGCCTCATCCGGAAAAGAAGCCGCGCCGGGCTTGAGCGGATACGGATAAAAATAATCGTCGATATGAACGCCATCGACGCCATAGCGCCTAACGATTTCTTTGACCACGTCAATCACGTAGTCGCGCGCGTCGGGATCGCCCGGATCGATCCAGAGCTGTTTCCCAAATCGACGGACCCATTCCGGATGCCGCTTCGCGACGTGATTGCTCGGCAGGGCTTCGCCCGCGTGAATGGCAGCGCGAAACGGATTGATCCAGGCGTGCAACTCGAGTCCGCGCGAGTGCGCCTCGGAGATCGCATATTCGAGCGGATCGTAACCTGGCGAAACGCCCGCTTTGCCGGTCAGAAATTCCGACCACGGCTCAGTCCGTGAGGCGTAGAGCGCGTCGCTCGCCGGACGCACCTGCAGGAGAATAGCGTTGAGCTTGAGGGCCGCGGCGCGGTCGAGCAGGGCGCGCAGTTGCGCCTTTTGTTCTGCTGCGGGAAGACCTGGCCGCGAAGGCCAGTCGAGGTTGTAAACCGTCGCGACCCAGGCGCCGCGAAATTCCTCGTCCGCGGCCTCGGCTCGCAAAGCGAGGAGGCTCAAGGCAGAAATGAAATAGCCTAACGATCGTTGAATTCGCACTGTTTACTCTAGCGCAGCCGCTACCGCTGCAGGAAATATTTCCCTCACTTCGCCTTCCGGCGGAGGGCGACGCATTCCTGCTCGTCATGCTCGGTCGCACCGCGATTGACGATGATGTAGGGAGCACCCTGTCGCGCGGCGAGGAGCGGGAACGAAGCCGCCGGATAGACGGACAGGGTCGAACCAAGAGCGACGACGAGATCCGCGTCCACGGCTGCCCGCTGCGCCCGCTCCAGCTCTCGCGAGTCGATGCCCTGTCCGAAACTGATCGTAGCCGGCTTCAGGAAACCGCCGCAAGCGCAGAGCGGCGGCTGGCCATGGGCACGGAAGGAGTCGAAATGCGGCTGCGGCTCGCTCCGTTCCAGGCAGCTCTGGCATTCGACGAGCGAATTCGTCCCGTGAATTTCCACTAGCCGCTCCGGTTTCGTGCCCGCCAGCGTATGCAGCCCATCAATGTTTTGGGTCACGACCATTCGCACCTTGCCGGCTTTTTCCAGCCTGACGATGGCATGGTGGACTTCGTTAGGCTGAGCGAGCCGGAACGAATCCCAGGCTTCGAGTTTGTAATCCCAATGCTCGAGCCGGGCCGCCTCCGAGGACATGAAATCGTCGTAGTAGACCGGTTTTCTTTTCTTCCAAACGCCCTGCGGTCCACGAAAATCGGGAATTCCGCTCCCGGTCGAAATCCCGGCGCCGGTGAAAATCAGGATGCGATGAGCGACCCGCAAATATCTAGCGAGATCAGCAGTTGGCATGGAGCGGGTAAGGTGCGTCAAACTGGACAAGCGGAAGCTCGTCCTGCCGGGAGGTCATGCTTCCGCATGACCAGGTTGAAGGCTCCGAAGACACGACGCGGTTATCGAGGAATCTTGATCGTTTCCAGTCCGGTCGCTGCGAGCTGAGTATTCAGCGCGGTCACTTGCTCGGGGATCGTCTTCCACATTTCCATCGCCGCCTTGGCGTCGCTTTGCAGGTCGGACAGCGCGCGTAGCTGCGCGGGCGTCGGAGCGGCGTCCACATCCTGCAGATCGCTGAAGAGTTTTTCGATTTTGTTCAGCACATCGAGTTCCAGCGGATCGTCCGCGCGCACAGCGGCTGGATTGGCCAAGGGCTCCAGTTGCTTTTGCAAGGCTTCGACCTTTTCTCGGAGCGGAGTCGGGCCGGCGTGTTCCTTTGATTTCTTCAATTCGCTTGCCAGCATTTCGAAGCTTTTACCGATGGGTTTCAGCTCGGCGCGGAGACCGCAGAGAGCCGTGGAACTGTCGAACTGCTTCTGCAAATCGGCCGTGGTCGCCTTTATTCGCGGGTCCGTCTTCAGCGGCAGCGGCTGGGTGAAACTCTTGCCGCCGGCCGTCAGCACGACAGAATAATTTCCCGGAACCACCCAGGGCGCGGTCGGTTCGGGGGCAGTCTTGTGCAAGATCGCGGTCATGGGGTATTGCGGCGTCACCTCCGGGATCGGCGTGCCGTGCATATTCCAGAAGAACCGATGCAAGCCCTGCTTGTCCGACAAAGATTGCGGCGGCTTCACCCAGTAGCGCGGAATCTTCAGCTTTAGGTCCGGAGTCGGCGCCGGATCGGTGCTGGCATAACGACGCACCGTTTCTCCCTTTTCGTTCTTAATCGCGAGGGTGACCGGCATAGTCGCGTCTGCGCCTAACGAATAATCGGTCATAGCACCTTCCGGCGGATTTTCGCCGACCGGTTCGTCGGGCGGGAGAGGCGTGTCGGTGTTGAAATTCCAGCGCACCCGCAGCGCGGTCTGAGGCTGGAAGAGCAAGGTCGTAGAGAATTCGTTAGGCGCAAGTTGCCGGAGCGGCGTGATGTTATCCATGATCCAGAAGCCGCGCCCATGCGTTCCGAGGGCAAGGTCGTCGTCTTTCACAATCAGGTCGCGGATCGATGTGGCCGGCATGTTTAAACGCAGGGAGCGCCAGTGGTCGCCGTCGTCGAAAGAGACGTAGACCGCGCGCTCGGTGCCAGCGAAGAGCAGCCCGCGCCGTTTCGGATCCTCGCGCACCACGTTCACGTTCTCGTTAGGCGGAATTCCCTGGACGATTTCTTCCCAAGTCTTCCCTGCATCGCGAGTCCGGTAAATGTGGGGGCGCAGGTCGTCGATCCGAATCGTGTTCACGGCCGCGTAAGCCGTGTTCTTGTCAAAGTGGCTCGCGTCCATGAGCGAGACTTTCCACCAGGGGCCAATCTGGGGTGGCGTCACGTCGGTCCAGTTTTTCCCGCCGGCGGTCGTGAGATGGATCAGGCCGTCGTCCGTGCCAACCCATATGAGGTTCTTATCCAACGGCGACGGCGCGATGGTGTAGATGACTCCGCGCTGGCGCGGTTGGGCAGTCGGGCGATCGCGGAATTTCCCGACGCTGGCTGGGAGTTCGAAAGTTTTTCGCGTGAGATCGGGACTGATCTGTGTCCAGTTCTGCCCGCCGTCGCGGGTTTTCCAGAGATGGTTGGTGGAGAAGAAAAGCAGCTTAGGATCGAGCGGCGAAAAGAGGATCGGCATTGTCCGGATCATGCGCGATTCGTCGGACTGAAAGGGCTTCGGCAGAATGCTCTGGGCCTGGCCGGTGCGGCGGTCGTAGCGAGTCAATTTGCCGCCGTAGATGATGTCGGGATCGAGTGGATCGGCCGCGACGTAGCCGTATTCCTGCGCCGCGACCGGATGCCAATCGCGGAACGTGACCGCGCCATCCGAGCCGCGACTGGCGATACCGACTGAACCGCTCTCCTGTTGGCCGCTGTAGAGGCGATACGGAAACGCGCTATCCGCGCTCACGTGGTAAAGCTGCGCGGTCGATTGATTATACCAGGAGCTCCAGGTCGCGCCGCCGTTCACAGTTACGATCGCGCCCTGGTCGCTCGCGAGCAGGATGAGATTGGAGTTGGTCGGGTTGATCCAGACGTTCTGATAATCGTCGCCGCCCGGTGCGCCGCGCCAACCTTCCCAGGTTTGGCCGCCGTCAGTCGATTTCCAGCAAACCACGCTGGCCGCGTAAACGACCTTCGGATTCTGCGGATCAATCCGGAGCACAGGCAGATCGCCGCCGCCGATGCGCGCGCCGGGACGTTCGTCGGTCGTGGCCAGGATCCAGCTCTCGCCCGCGTCGTCCGACCGATAGAGTTTGCCGGCGTCGAGTGTCGCTACGGCTGCGATGAGCGTGTTCGGCTGGCTCGGAGAAATCGCAAGCTGCGCCTGCACGACGTCGTTAGGTAAACCTTTCGTCAGTGGCTTCCAGGTCTGGCCGCCATCGGTCGACTTGAAAATGCCGCCGTTTGTTCCGTTCCACTCCGCGTTCTCCCACGGACCTTCGCGTGCCTCCCACAGCGAGGCATAAGCGTTTTGCGGATTGCTTGGATCGAACTGCACATCGGCCGCGCCGGTGTTTTCGTCCTTGTAGAGCGTCTTGGTGAAGGTCTTCCCGCCATCGGTGGAAAGGAAGATGCCGCGCTCCTCGTTAGGCCCGTACGGGTGACCGGGCACCGCGACGAGAAGATGATCCGGGTTGCGCGGGTCGACCGCAATCTGGGCGATCTGCTGCGCGTCACGCAGGCCGAGGTGGATCCAGGTTTTCCCTGCATCAGTCGATTTGTAAATGCCATCGCCCACCGAAAGATCGGGCCGATGCAAACCTTCGCCGCTACCGACGTAGATGACGTTCGGATCGGAAACAGCGACAGCGAGCGCGCCGACCGAACCGGTCGGTTGATCGTCAAAAATCGGCTGCCAGGTGCGCCCGTAATCGTTACTCCGGAAGACGCCGCCGTTGACCTGCGCAAAGTAGAAAAGATTCGGCTGCGAGGGCACGCCGGAGATCGCGCGGACCCGCCCGCCGCGATAAGGGCCAATGTTGCGCCAGCGCAGAAGGTCGGAAAAATCGTGTTCCGGCGGAGCGGCTGCGACCGCGGCCATGCCTAGCGAGAGAACAAGAAGGAAATACGAAACGGGTTTAGAGCGCATGTCTTGCTCGCACTGAAACACGGATCGCGCGGCTCGTCTCCCGGGGGGCTTGGTCGAAAATTAAGTTGCCGCAGGCGGGGTCGGCGTGGGAGCGACTGCTGGCGGTGCCGGTTTTTTCTTCGCCGCTGCTTCCGCGAGTCCGGCATCGACCGCTTCTGCCTCGCGCGGGTGGATGCGATGATAGTAGTCGTTCGATTTCGCCAGCTCGCTCTTGTTCATGAGGAGCGCATCGAAACGCTCGCGCCGGCTGAGTTCGTAGACCTTGTCCATCTTGATCGCCTCAAACGGGCAAACCTCGACGCAGATCTGGCAGCTCATGCAGACCGAGATATCGATATCGAAGGTTGCCGGATAAAACTGCGGCTTGCCGACCGCGTCCGGTTTCTTGTCCTTGCTCTTGACGATGTAGATGCACTGCGGCGGGCATTCCTTCTCGCAAATCTGACAAGCCACACAGCGCAGGCCGGCCTCCGCCTCGTTGCCGTCGAAAACAAGGAACGGGAAGTTGCGCGCATTCTCCGGAAGAACATCGCGCTCCTCTGGATACTGCACCGTCGTTAGGCGATCTTTCTCGAAATAGCTCCCGAGGAAATTTCTCCCCGTCACCGCCATGCCCTTGAGAATGCCTGAGCCGATCATGGTCGGGTAGAGTGCACTAAAGCGCAGGTTCGCTCAAGAAGTGACGCCTGCGTTGCGCGCGGATCTTTCTTCAGCAGCCACGCAGGTCCGAAAAAATTAGCACCAACTAAGTCAGCTTGGGCGCCCGTTCCCTGGCGCAGACTTCGTCCTCTGGAAACTTGCCGCATGCCGCATGGTGTTTCAGCACGCGTTCTTCCGAGATCGGAGCACTTTCCAAATATGCATCCGGACGTTTTGGGCGAGGCACAAAATCTCCGCCGCAATTGGGACATATCCCGTGAAAAATCTCCTTCGCGCAGCGGGCGCAGAAGGTGCATTCGAAAGTGCAGATGCGAGCTTCGGGATCGCCGTTAGGCAGATCGCGGTCGCAACACTCACAGTTGGGTCTTATTTCCAGCATTGCCTCACCCTCAGGATCGATCGGATGCGTGCCGTACCTTTGAGAACTCTGCTAGCTGACCTTCACCGATCGACTTCGCCCATCACAATGTCGATGCTGCCGAGGATGACCATGACGTCGGCGACGGTATGACCGAGACACATATCTTCCAGGATCGTGAGATTGATCAGGCTCGGCGGGCGAACGCGATAGCGGTAGGGATTTCCGGTGCCGTCGCTGATAAGATAGAAGCCGAGTTCACCTTTGGGCGCTTCGATGCGGCCGTAGGCTTCGCCAATCGGCGGCTTAAAGGCGCGGATTTTTATCTTGGGATTCTGGATCGGGCCTTCGGGAAGTTGATCCATCGCCTGGCGCAAAATGCTAAGGCTTTCGCGTAACTCGAGCACGCGCATCATGAGCCGGTCGTAACAATCGCCGTGGTCGCCTAGCGGCACCCGGAACTTGAAGCGCGGGTAGATGCCGTAACCGTCGACTTTGCGGATATCGTAATTGACGCCCGAGGCGCGGAGGCCGGGGCCCGTGATCCCGGCGCTGATCGCCAGTTCGGCGGAGAGCTGGCCGACATCGTGGGTGCGGGCGATGAGGATTTCGTTGCCGGTGATGAGTTTCTCGAACTCATCGAGGAAACGGGGGAAGCCATCGACGAGCTTACGCGCGACTTCGAACCACCCAGGCGGGAGGTCGACCCGGCAGCCGCCGAAACGCATGTAGTCGCACATCATGCGCGACCCGCTGAGCGACTCGAATAGATCGAGCATGCGTTCGCGTTCGCGGAAGGCATACATGAGCGGAGTGCCCCAGGCGCCCATGTCACTGAGAAGGAAACCGAGAAGCGATGTGTGATTCACCACGCGGGTCAGCTCGGCGAGAATGACGCGCAGATATTCGGCGCGCTCGGGCACTTCGATCCCGGCCAGTTTTTCGACACTGAGCGCGTAGGCCCAGTTATTCGTCATGGAGCAAAAATAATCGAGCCGATCAGTGTAAGGCATCGAGCCGAGGTAGCTCGAGTTTTCGCCAATCTTCTCGTGGTTACGATGGAGGTAACCGAAGACCGGCTTGAGTTTGCGCACGATCTCGCCGTCGAGCGCGACGTTCATCCTGAAGACACCGTGAGTGGAAGGATGCTGCGGCCCCATCGAGATCTCGAGCAGCTCGCCATCGAAGCGCGAACTCATCGGCGTAGGCGCATTCGCGAGTTCCTGGAAACCAGTCGTGCTCATAAGGGTGCGGTGATGTTCTCCGCGCCGTCCGCCACTGGCCGGGCAGCATGTTCTTTTGCTCTTTTCAGCACATCGTCATGCGCGGTCGGCTCGTATTCGTAGTCGTCCGGCTCGACGTAATCCTTTCGCATCGGGAAGTCGGTGAACTCGTCCCACATCAGAATGCGGCGCAGATCTGGATGACCGTCGAAATGAATCCCGTAGAGATCGAAGATCTCGCGCTCCTGAAATTCGGCGCTGCGCCAGACCGGGGTGAGCGAAGGCAGCGGCGCGCCTTCTGCGCGATCCGCGGTGCGTAGCCTAACGACGACCGGGCCGTGCTTGAGCGCCATCGAGTAGAGGTGATAAACCGTTTCGAGATAACCTGGAAAGAACTCCTCCCGCATCTCGTCGACTTCCTTTTCTTCCCCTTCGAACACCTTCCTGACCTTCACCTTCTTCTTCACTGTGCGATCCAGCCAATCGACCCCGGTGACGTTTGAGCAATAATCGAGGAGCAGAGCCGGGTCGTCGCGGAGAAAGCGCGCAACGCTCACGGCTTGTTCTTGGCCGAGGACGAATGAAGGCTGATTGGCCGGTCCCGGATTCCCCAGGATTTCGAGGTCAACGCCGGGAATCGCCTGCTCGACGCGCGCCTTGATTTCCTCGAGCGACTCCATCGTTAGGCACGGTCGATCGCGGGTGGCTGGAAGAGGTCCGGATTCGAGGGCGGTTCCAGATCGTGGGGACCGAAAGCCGGTACCGGATATTCGCTCGGAGTGTTCTTTTTGAGAAATTCCGCCTGGCCAGCGCCGCTTAGTTTTTGGCCGTCGATCTTGCGCTGCAATTCCATGAAGGCGTGGAGGAGCGCTTCCGGTCGCGGTGGACACCCGGGGATATAAACATCAACCGGAATGTAGCGATCGATCCCTTTGAGCACGTTATAACCTTGTTTGAAAGGTCCGCCGGAAATGGCGCAGGCGCCCATCGAGATGACGTATTTCGGATCGGGCATCTGGTTGTAGAG
>JBPCLK010000157.1:0-5954 GCA_051003355.1 Chthoniobacterales bacterium
GCCATAAGCGGGCCTTTTAGGTACGTCGGGCTGCACCTCGCGCCAAGTAGAAAAGCATCGATCCACGAAAAACTACGCGCCTCCCGCTTCGGCCGGCGATAACCCTACCTGTTTCGAAGAATAGCGAATGAATTGCAGGCGGGTTCGCGCTGGTTAGGATCGAAGAATGGCGCGGACGAAGGATGAAACTCTGATGGAGAAAGCTTTGACCGAGGCTCGCCGAGGAGTTGGGAGCGTGAGTCCCAATCCCGCCGTCGGCGCCGTGCTGGTGCGAAATGGTCGAGTCATTTCGCACGGCTACCATCGTGCGAGCGGTCAACCGCACGCGGAAATCGAGTGCCTTTCCGCCGCACCGCGAGGGTCGTTCCGTCTAGCGACTCTCTATGTGACTCTGGAGCCCTGTTCGACCACGCGACGCACTCCCCCTTGCACCGAAGCAATCATTAAAGCGGGCGTGGGTCGGGTGGTTATCGGAGCGAACGACCCGAACCCGGCCCATAGCGGTCGCGGCCTGCAGAGGCTAAGGGAGGCTGGCACCAAAGTGACCACCGGTGTGCTGGAGGCGGAATGTTGCAGGCTGAACGAGGCCTTTAACAAATGGATTGTGACCGGCCTGCCTTTTGTGATCGCCAAATGCGGGATGAGCCTGGACGGCCGCCTAACGAGACGGCCGGGTAAGGACCGCTGGATGACCAGCCCGGCCTCCCGGCGCGCGGCCATGCAGATTCGCGCGCAAGTGGATGCCATCCTGGTCGGCGCTGAGACTGTCCGACAAGACAACCCGCGTCTGACGATTCGCGGACTACGAAGCAAAAAACAGCCCTGGCGGGTCGTGCTGACGCGGAAGAATCAGCTGCCTCCAGAGGCCTTTCTATTTACCGATCGATTCGCGGACCGGACCCTGATTTATCGAAAGAAAAAGCTGAGTAAGGTTCTGGAAGATCTGGGTCGGCGCGAGGTGACGAGCGTCTTGATCGAAGGGGGAGGCGAAGTTCTGGGCGAGGCTTTCGATGCGGGACTGGTCGATCAAGTGCAGTTTTTTGTCGCGCCGCTGCTCACGGGAGGTCCGGTGCTGGCAGTCGCAGGCAAAGGCGCAAATAGCACGGCTTCAGGCACTCATTTGGCGGAAATGCGTTACGAGAAAATCGGGCGAGATTTACGGGTGGTCGGTTATCCGAAGCGGCCTCAATAAACTTCTGAATAGTTTTCTCCAGGCAGCGTCAGAACTCACGATTCTTAGAATCGAAAGGAGGTGAGATTATGAGCTGGAAAAAGCTTTTCTTGATCGCAGCCGTCGCTGGGGCGTTTGCCTTTGCGGCTGCTCCGAGATCGGAAGCCGGAGTGCGGATCGGTATCGGCATCGGCTTTCCCGTTGGCTATGCGAGCTACGGATATGGGTGCGGCTATGGATATGGGGGTTATGGATACGGATACGGTTCTCCGTACGGCTACGCCCCGTATTACGCGTCCTACGGTTACTACCCGCGGGGCTACGCCCGTCCGGTAGTTTATTCGCGACCCATCGTGGTGCTCCGCAATGGACACCGCGCCATTCGCCATCGCCGCCCTCGTTAGGCGATCGAACTCGGCGTTTTCGCCGTGGGTATCTGGAGATCGGCAGCTTCGAGGAATCCCTCGAGCTGCCGAATTCTCGTCGGGTGACGCATCTTGCGCAGCGCTTTCGCTTCGATCTGGCGAATGCGCTCGCGCGTGACCCGGAACTGCCGACCGACTTCCTCCAGGGTGCGGCTGTAGCCGTCTACGAGGCCAAAGCGCTGCTCGAGCACCTGACGTTCGCGATCGGTCAAAGTCTCGAGCACGTCCTTGATCTTTTCCTTGAGGAGCGCGATCGCGGTCATGTCGCTCGGGTTTTCAGCCCCTTTGTCCTCGATGAAATCACCGAAGTTCGTCTCTTCGCTTTCACCGACCGGGGCCTGCAGCGAGATGGGTTGTTGCGCCATCTTTAGCACCGCGCGCACCCGGTCGACAGGCAAGAGAATCTCCTCGGCCACCTCCTCGGGAGTCGGCTCACGCCCGTATTCCTGCAAGAGTTGTTTCTGCACCCGCATGAGCTTGTTGATCGTCTCGATCATGTGCACCGGGATACGGATGGTCCGGGCCTGGTCGGCGATCGAGCGGGTGATGGCCTGCCGAATCCACCAGGTCGCGTATGTCGAAAATTTGTAGCCGCGGCGGTACTCGAACTTCTCTACCGCTTTCATGAGCCCCATGTTCCCTTCCTGAATGAGGTCGAGGAAGGAGAGGCCGCGATTGGTATATTTCTTGGCGATGGAAATGACGAGGCGCAGATTGGCTTCGATCATCTCCGTTTTCGCGCGGAGCGCCTTACGCAGCCAACCGCGTAATTCCTGATAGCGGTCGTTGAAATCTGAGGGAGAAAGCCAGAGCGCCACTTCGATTTCACGGAGTCGCTTGGTTAGCGGACAAGGCCCGTGATGTTTTGGCCGTTTCTTGATTTCCTCCTGCAAAGTGCGCATACGCGCATAATGCTCGTCGGCCAGGTGGACGAATTCTTCCGTCACGCGCTGCTTAAAAAAGAATTGGGGGTAGAGACCCTGTAATTTTTCGACAGCCTTCTCAAATTTTTGCAGATGTGCCGCGTCGCGGTGGCCGCCATGAGTCAGGTGCTCGTAATCATGCGCCAACTCCGCGCTCATCACCTCCACTTTTTTGCAGAGGCGCGGGAGTAACTTCATGTAGCGCTCGCGACTCTCGATCTTCTTGTCGAGGATCACGCGATCAAAACGTTCGCCGCCTTCGACCAGTTTGGCGGACAGGTCGAGGTGAGCCTGCGCGACAAAACCGAAACGATGCACATGCTCGGCCACACGCACTTCGGCTTCCTCAATGCGCTTGGAAATTTCGACTTCTTGTTCGCGCGTCAGCAGCGGCACCTGGCCCATCTGCTTGAGATACATCCGCACGGGGTCATCGAGGATATCCAGCTTCGGCTCCGGTTTTTCCTCTTCCTCTTCGTGATCTTTTTTAACGTCCTTGTAACGATCGACCTCGGAAGCCTCGATGATGTCAATCTCGAGTTTGCGCAGACGCATGAGGATGAGATCGAGCTCATCCGGATCGGTCAGCTCAGGCGGCAGCGCTTCGTTCAGATCTTCGAAAGTGAGATAGCCCTGCTCTTTGGCCAGCTTGATCAGCTCTCGGATTCTCCCCTGCGTGTCGCCGGTGAGGGCGGAAGCCAAATTGCCATTGGTCCCGGGGGTTTCCCCATTCTGGTGCACAGCGGAGGGCTGGTTGGCGCCATTGGAAGACGCTTTTTTGCCGGCCGGGCGTCCGCGCTTTGGTTTCCGAGTGGCGGACGCTGCTTTTGGTGGACGACCCCGCGGCCGTTTGACTTTAGAAACAGCGGCTTCCGTAGCCTTGAGTTTGGGCGGACGACCCCTCTTCTTAGGAGGTTCCGCACCCGCTTTCATGGACTTTTTAGGACGACCAGAGGTTTTCGATTTTTTTGCCAAAACGATTTGCTGTTGCGATAGACGGAATAGCAGGATCCGCGCTAGCTCACCCTCTCACGACTCCAGCGCGCGGGCCGGCGAAAACCGTGAAAAGTCGTCGAGTTGCCCGCGCAGGTCAACCACCTGTTTCTGAAGGGCGGCCACTTCGCCGGCGCTGAGGCGCGGAAGTCGCAAGCGACTCTCGGCGGCTTGTAGTCGTCGGCGCAGCGCAGGTTGCCGCAAACCCTGCCACCAATCTCTCGCGACCGCGCCGGCCTGCGGCGGCATCTTTTGCACGAGCCAGCCTGAAACTAACGACTCCTCGGAGGCGGAGAGCGAGGAGAGGAAAAGGTTAAGCGAAGCCGGATCGTCGGGTCGCAGATTGCTCGTCAGGATGCGCGCCAGCATTTCGCTGCCGGGAGTTTCCTCGACCACTTCGGGCCAGTCTTGCGAAAGCAAAAAATCGCGAGCGTCGGCGTCACGCAGCGCCAGCAGGCAGAGAAGGGCGAGTTCGTGTCGTGGCGCGGGCGCCACGGTCCGTGGCGGTCCATCTGAATTCGATCGTTGGCGTTGCGGTTTCGGAAGGAGATTAGCGAAATCAGCGGCGCTGACTCCGAGCCGGGCGGAGACTTTGCTTACCACCTCATTGCGCATCAACGGGTCGTGCACCCGGGCCACAGTTCCGGCTAGTTCACGCGCGATCTGCATCTTGGAATTGAGATTCGTCAGGTCCGTGGAGGCGACTTGGCGTTCGATCCAAAAATCAAAGAAATCGGGCGCGGCGGCGAGTCTTTCGCCGAATGCCTCCACGCCTTCCTTGCGGATGAGAGAATCGGGATCTTCCCCCGGTGGCATCTCGGCCACCCGCACGACGAGATTGTTTTCCAAGAGCGGTTCGAGCGAGCGTTCGGCGGCTTTCTGACCCGCCGCATCGGCGTCAAAACAAAGAATGGCCTCGCTGACGTAGCGCTTCAAAATGCGAGCCTGGCTCTCGGTGAAAGCGGTTCCCTGGGGCGCGACCACATTCGTGACGCCGGCCTCGAAGAGGGCGATCAGGTCGAGTTGGCCTTCGCACACGATCGCGCGATCGGCTTCGATCAACGCGCGTTTCGTTTTTTGCAGGCCGAAGAGGATGCTGCCTTTGCGGAAGAGCGGCGTTTCCGGCGAATTCAGATATTTCGCGGTCTCCGTTTCGTTCGTCAGGATCCTTCCACTGAAGGCGATGACTTCGCCGACATCGTTGCAGATGGGGAACATCAGTCGGCCACGGAACCGATCGTAAACTTCGCTCTCAGGCCGCTCCTCATCGCGCAACTTCGCCAGCCCGCTTTGGAGGATGGTGTTGCGCTTGTAACCCTGCTCCAGCGCCCACTTAAGGCAGGCGTCCCAACTGTCCGGCGCGAACCCTAGCTGCCACGACTTCGCGACCGCGTTTGTGAGGCCGCGTTTTTTCAGGTAATCGCGGGCCGGCTTGGCCAGCTCTCGTTTCATAAGGTTGTCGTGAAACCATTCCGCGGCTTCCGCGTGCAGGCGCAAAAGCGTGCGCCGCGCTTCGTGCTGGCGATCATCTGCGCTGTGGCCGCCGCCTTCTTCAACCACCGGAATGCCGGCACGGACCGCCAATTTCTTGACCGCCTCCGGAAAACTGATGTGCTCGTAGAGCCCGACGAACTTAAAGACGCCGCCGCCTTCGCCGCAGCCGAAGCATTTAAAAATCTGGCGCTGCGGGTTGACTGTGAACGAGGGAGATTTTTCCTGGTGAAAGGGGCAAAGCGCTTTCCACGTCGTTCCTGCTCTTTTGAGCGGGAAGTAGGAACCGATCACTTCCACGATGTCATTCGCGGAGGCGACCTGCTCGATGACGTGGTCGGGAATGGTGCCCATGTTTTTCTCGTGAGGATGCTGCTACTCTGTCAGATTAAGGCAGCCCCACCGGGGCGTCCAAATGATCATGTTATGACGCGCTTTGCGACTCGCTTTTTGATCTTCCTGCTCGCTGGCGCAGCCTCGTTAGGCGCAGCCGCGGCGCGGGAGGTGGTGCAGCGCGGCGATGTGGTGGTCATTCCGCTGCAAGGCGAGGTCGCGCCTTCGCTCTCTTTGTTTCTGCGGCGCGCGGAGAAGGAAGCGGAAAGCAACGGCGCGGCCGCCATCATTCTCAACATGGACACCTATGGCGGCCGGCTGGATTCCGCCGAAGAGATCACCACTATCCTGAATCACGCCACCATACCTACTTACACCTACATCAATTCCAATGCCGGCTCGGCGGGCGCGCTCATCGCCCTGGCCACCAAACATATCTACATGGCTCCGGTGAGCGCCATTGGGGCGGCTGCTCCCATCTTGTCGACTGGCGAGGATCTTCCGGCTACGCAGAAGGAAAAAACCATCTCGTTCTGGTCCGCGCTGGTCCGCGGAAATGCCCTGCGGAATGGCCACAATCCGGACATCGGCGAGGCTTTTATGAACAAGGAAAAGGAG
>JBPCLK010000158.1:0-10050 GCA_051003355.1 Chthoniobacterales bacterium
GTCCATTATGACGCATCCGCTCGAAGAATTGCGCGATACCGCTCTGGCGGAGATCGGAGCTGCGCCGGACGAGGCGGCGCTTGAGGTCGTGCGAGTTCGTTTTCTGGGACGGAGCGGCAGCATTTCCGCCTGGAGCGAGCAGATGAAGGCGCTCTCGAAAGAAGAGCGCCCGGTCGTCGGAAAGCTGCTTAACCAGGCCCGCACTTCGGTTACAGCAGCGCTCGGCGAAGCTGGCGAAAAGTTGCGCGTGGCGAAGGAAGCCGGCGCCTTGACCGAGGTCGACATTTCGCTCCCCGGCACACCGCACGAGATCGGATCGCTCCATCCCCTCACTCAGATGCTCGACCGCGCGATCGGCATTTTTCGCCGTATGGGTTTCGCCCTGGCCGAAGGACCGGATGTGGAGGACGAATGGCATTGCTTCGACGCGCTCAACACCGCGCCCGATCATCCGGCGCGTAATGAGCAGGACACTTTCTTTTTGCCCGACGGCCGGTTGCTGCGCACCCACACCTCTACCGTGCAGATTCGCACGATGGAATCCGCGCCGCCGCCCATCCGGGTGATCGCGCCAGGAGCAGCCTTTCGCCGGGACGAAGTGGACGCGACGCACAGCGCGCAGTTTCACCAGATCGAAGGTCTCTACGTCGATGAGCAGGTCAGCGTGGCTGATCTTAAGGGCACGCTCGAGTATTTCCTGCGCGAGCTTTTTGGACCCGAAACGGAGGTGCGTTTTCGTCCGCACTATTTTCCCTTCACGGAGCCGAGTTTTGAGATCGATGTGAAATCGAAAGCGCTCAAGAGTGGCGAGAAATGGATCGAGGTGTGCGGCTGCGGCATGGTGCACCCGGCGGTTTACGAGGAGGTTAATCGCGCGCGCGGGGACACGGCTTACGATCCGGAGAAGTGGACCGGTTTCGCTTTTGGGCTCGGGATGGATCGGCTCGCCATGATCCTTTTCGACATTCCGGATATCCGGCTTTTTTCGCAGAACGACCTCCGCTTCCTGAGGCAATTCGCATCATGAAATTTTCGCTCAATTGGCTCCGCGAATTTGTCGAGTTGCCTAACGACACTGCGCAGCTCTCCGAACTGCTCACACTCGCGGGGGTCGAGATCGAGGGAATCGAAACGCGGGGAGCGAATTTCGAGCATGTGGTGGTGGCACAGATCAACGCCTCCAGTCAGCATCCCAATGCCGACCGCCTCAGCGTTTGCGAAGTGGATGACGGCAGCGGGAAACCCCGCCAAATTGTCTGCGGCGCCAAGAATTACAAAGTCGGCGACAAGGTGCCGCTGGCGCAGCCGGGCGCGGTGTTGCCGGGAAATTTCAAAATCAAGGCGAGCAAGCTTCGCGGGGTGGAGTCCCAAGGCATGCTCTGCAGTGCGAAGGAACTCGGTCTCGCGGACGAAGCCTCAGGTCTCCTCATCCTCTCTTCTGCAGCAAAAGTTGGGGCTCCCATCGGTGATCTCTATCCCGGCGACACCATCTTGGATGTCGAGATTACCCCGAACCGTTCCGATTTGCTGAGCCACTACGGTCTCGCCCGCGAGATTGCGGCGTTGGTTGTAGAGCGGGCGCCCCGCCTGCCCAGTTTCGATGAAGTGACAGTGGAGGCCTCCAGCTCGGCCGACGGAGCGCCCGCTCTACGAATCTCCGCGCCTAACGAATGCCCTTATTATTCCGCGCGCCGGATCGAGAAGATCACCGTGGGGCCGAGCCCAGGCTGGCTGCGCGCCAAACTTGAGGCCGTTGGGCTGCGCTCAATCAATAACATTGTCGATATCACCAACTTCGTCATGCTGGAGCTGGGGCAGCCGCTGCATGCCTTCGATGCGGACAAACTGTCGGGCGGGATCAACGTCCGGTTGGCCGAGCCTAACGAAAAATTCCTGGCTCTGGATGGTCGGATTTACGAACTAAACTCCAAAAACCTGCTCATCGCCGACGCCGTCCGCGGCATCGCGATCGGTGGGGTGATGGGCGGCGAAGACACCGGCGTGACCGAGACGACAAAGAATGTGCTCTTGGAAAGCGCTTACTTCCTGCCCGCCAGCACCCGGCGCACGGCGCGCGAATTGAATCTCCCGAGCGACGCAAGTTATCGGTTCGAACGTGGCGTCGATCCCGCCATGGTGTTGAGAGCCTCGGATCGCGCGACCCAATTGATCCGCGAAATCGCGGGCGGCACGCCGGCTGCGGAGACCATGACTGCCGGAGTTTTGCCCGCGCCGCCGGCTGGATTCAGCCTGCGTTATGCTCGCTGCGATGCCGTGCTCGGCGCACAGGTGGCGCCGTGTGAAGCAGACCGGATTTTGGAAGGCTTCGGCTTGCACAAACTCGGAGGCACCGAGGAACAATCGAGCTGGCGCATTCCCAGTTATCGCACGGACCTGCGCCGGGAGGTGGACTTGATCGAGGAGGTGGTACGCGTTTTCGGAATCAGCCGCATTCCGAGCGCGGATCGCAGCCGGTTCACCCCGGTTTCCTCGGCCGATCGGCGTTACGACTTTGAAATGCAGCTGCGGCAACGGCTGGTTGCTCGCGGTTTCTCGGAGACGCGTACTTCCGCGCTGGTCGGGCGCCAGACGGTGGGCAGCGGTTTCGCGGAGACTGCGGTCGTTTTGCGCAATCCTCTGAGCGAGGACCATGTGGCTCTGCGGCCGAGTCTCATTCCCGGCTTGCTCGCCACCTTGGAGCGCAACCTGCGCGCGGGCGCCAAAAGCGTGCGTTTCTTCGAAGTAGGCCGCGTTTTTCTTCCTTCCGACGGTCGTGAAATCCGCCGACTCGCGCTCCTGCTCTGCGGTGAGGCAGCGGGTGAGGCGCATTGGCGTAGCGGTCCGGCTCGGAAGTTGGATCTCTACGATCTCAAAGGTGCGCTGGAAACCGCTGGACTGGGAAATGTGATTCTGCGCCGACAGCAGAAGGCGGAGTTTGCTCTCGCCACGGAAGTTTTGGTGGACGGAAAAACTCGTGGCTTTGCGGGCCAGCTCGTTTCTGGCCTGGCCACGGCTAACGCTCCCATCTTCGTGGCCGAGATCGATTTGCCTAACGACCAGGAGATCTCGGCGCAAGCCCGCAAGTTCGGCGAGTTGCAGCGGTTCCCCTCGGTCAAGCGCGACATTGCCCTCTTCGCGCCCGAGCAGCTCAGTCACGATAAAATCGTGGCGGTGATCGAGAGCGCGAGAGAACCGCTCCTGGCCACAGTGGAACTCTTCGATCTTTTCAGCGGGAAAAATGCCGAAACCAACGGCGCAGGCCGCAAATCGTTGGCCTATTCATTGACATATCTGGACAAAAACCGGACACTCAGTTCCGAGGAAGTCAGCGCGGCCCACGATCGGATTCGGGCGCGTCTAAAAAACGAGTTTGGCGTGGAGTTGCGCGAGTAGTTCTTTGAAAGATTCGAGAGTTGTTGCTTGAGAGTTGAGGGTTCAAAGACCTTCTCGTGTCTACTTTCAGCTCTCTATCCACAACTTTTGAGATTTACCCTGCGGTGTTCGAGATACAGGTGAGAATCCCGGACCGATGTTTGTAGTAGAAGGGGGCTAGGTCGTTAGGGAAAGATGGCATGCCTTCATTGGAAGTCAGACGTCCCGGCGGCGGTCACCCGCCCGTTACCAAGAGGGAACGGGAAATCCACCTAAACGGCATCTGCGGGGTAATATTTTGGCGCCCGGTTCAGTGAATGAGCCGGGCGCTTTTTTTGACGAGAGGAGGGTTGACGGTTAAATCGAAGCGATGCCGCCACTTGCTTCGTCCACGTCCGCGCTGCTCGCGCTGGAGGACGGTCGGCTTTTCCGCGGTCAGTCTTTCGGAGCGCGCGGCACCTCCATCGGCGAGATTTGTTTTAACACCTCCATGACCGGCTACCAGGAGGTCCTGACCGATCCTTCCTATCGCGGCCAGATCGTGGCCATGACCTACCCGCTCATCGGCAACTACGGCACGAACGCAACCGACGCCGAAAGCCGCTCGCCCCATGTGCGCGGCTTCGTCATCGAGGAACTGAGTGAGGTGGCGAGCAACTGGCGCTCGGAAGTTTCGCTCGATGATTATCTGCGGCATTGGAAAATCCCGGGCGTGCAGGGAATCGACACTCGCGCTCTCACGCGCCATCTGCGCACGCGCGGCGCGATGAAGGCTTGCCTAACGACCGCAGAAATGTCGCCCGCGGAAGCGGTGCAGCGGGCCGCCGAAGGCGAGGGCGTCGTCGGGATGGACTACGTGCGCGAGGTGACTGCGCCCGCGGCCTACCAATGGGATCCCGACGACCAGGCCAGCGCGTTCTGGGGCACGGAGAATAGCCGTAAAACAAAGCTGCCTCCGATTTGCCATCGCATTGTGGCCTACGACTACGGGATCAAGGAAAACATCCTGCGCCGCCTGCGCCAGAATGGTTTTGGGGTCACCGTGCTGCCGGCGACCGCGACGGCGGAGGAGGCGCTCGCGCACCAGCCGGCCGGCGTTTTCCTTTCCAATGGTCCCGGTGATCCGTCCGTGCTCGATTACGCTCACGCGGCGGTGCGCGATCTGATGGGGAAAGTGCCGATCTTTGGGATTTGCCTCGGGCATCAAATGCTGGGCTACGCTTACGGAGGACGGACTTTCAAACTCAAATTTGGTCATCGCGGCGGGAATCAGCCGGTCAAGGATTTGGCTACAGGAAGAGTTGCCATCACCTCCCAGAACCACGGTTTCGCGGTCGATCCGGAATCTCTGCCTAATGAAATCGAGGTGACGCACACGAATCTAAACGACGGCACGGTCGAAGGGATGCGGCATCGCGAGTTGCCGATCTTCAGCGTGCAGTACCACCCCGAGGCCGCGCCCGGGCCGCATGACGCCAGCTATTTCTTTGCGGAGTTCGCGCGTTTGATCGAGCAGGGGGTTAGTTAACCGCCGAGGGCCAGAGCCCGCAGAGCAGGGAAAGTGAGAGACGACTCTTTCTCCTTGCCCTCTGCGCTGAACAAAATCCGATCGCCGCGACCTCCAGCAAATCCCCATACCAACGATTGACCAGCCGCCGCATCGGGCGGAAGTTATCCTTATGTATTTAACTACTGAAAGAGTTCCGAAATTTATGAAAGCGGCAGTGACGCTCGCTTTCGCAGCCGCGCTGGCCACCGCGCCGATCGCGCTGGCGCAGGAGAAAGAGAAACTCGACGCCGCCGCCACCAAAGAAGTGACCGGCGAGGTCGTCGACATGATGTGCTACGTGGATCACAACGCGATGGGCGAAAAGCACGCAGGTTGTGCTGAGAAATGCATCAAGGGTGGCGGCCCGGTCGGCATCGTGAGCGACGGCAAAGCCTACCTCGTGGTCGGCGCGCATAAGCCGATGAACGATGAGCTGGCACCGCTGGCCGGCAAGACCGTGACGTTGAAGGGCAAAATGGCGACCAACGGTGGTGTTGCGATGCTCGAAAACGCCGAAATCGTTAAGAAATAGTCTTTTTGGATCTGCGAAAGCGCGCTTCCTCCGCTTTGGAGCGAGCGCGTTTTTTGCGTACAGATGTTTCTTTTACAAGGTCTGATCGAGTGAAGAACGCAACCTTGCCGGACGGAACCGAAGTGCCCGCGCTCGGTCAGGGCACTTGGAAGATGGGCATCGGTGAGCGCGAGAAGCGTGACGAAGTGTCGGCCCTCCGCCTCGGCATCGACCTCGGGATGACCCTGATCGACACCGCTGAGATGTATGGGGACGGCGCGGCGGAGGAACTAGTGGCCGATGCCATCGAAGGACAACGCGACGGCGTTTTCCTGGTCAGCAAGGTGTATCCGCATAACGCTTCGCCGGACCGATTGCCAGCGACCTGCGCCCGCAGTTTACGGCGCCTGCGCACCGATACGATCGATCTCTATCTGCTGCACTGGCGCGGGAACACGCCGCTGGCGGAAACCGTCGCAGCGTTCGAGAAATTGCAAACGGAGGGCAAGATTCGGCGCTGGGGCGTTTCGAACTTTGACGTGGCAGACATGGAAGAACTGGCTCGGACGGAGTGCTCGACTAATCAGGTTCTTTACAACCTCGAGGCGCGCGGGATCGAATACGATCTTCTTTCCTGGAGCGAGCGGACCAGGATGCCGCTCATGGCCTATTCTCCCGTAGGTCACGGAGGTGGCTTGCTAGGACATGGTGCGCTGGCCGAGATCGCCAGGCGCCATAAAGCGACTTCGGCGCAGGTCGCCCTCGCCTGGGTTCTCCGCCATCCGCAGATCATCGCGATTCCAAAATCCGCCGACCCCAGACACGTGCGAGCGAATGCCGCGGCCGTGGAATTGGTGCTGACCGAGCAAGATTTATCCGAGCTGGACACGGCCTTTCCGCCTCCAGCGCAAAAAATCCCGCTGGCCATGCTCTAAGGCAATGCCGGACGGGAAAAATTCTTGCTGGCCGGCGCATCGCGCGCTAAGTGCAACGCGCATCCGTAATGAACATTCACGAATATCAGGCGAAAGAATTGCTGCAAAAATTCGGCGCTGCGACGCCTCGCGGCAAGGTCGCTGGGACGCCTGAGGAAGCGGAAAAAATTGCCCGGGAACTGGGCACCGATGAACTCGTGGTAAAAGCTCAAGTGCACGCCGGTGGCCGCGGGAAGGGGACTTTTGCAAACGGTTTCAAGGGCGGCGTCCACCTCGTGAAATCGCCCGATGAAGCCCGCGATGTCGCCGGGAAAATGCTCGGCCAGACACTGGTCACCCATCAGACGGGCGCGGCCGGTCGGCTGGTTAGTAAAGTGCTGGTGGCCGAGTCCGCCGACATCGATCGGGAGATTTATTTTGCCGTGTTGCTCGACCGCGCGACGGCAGCGCCTTTGATTGTCGCCAGCACGGAAGGCGGAGTCGAAATCGAAACCGTGGCCGAGAAGTCGCCCGAGAAAATTATACGCGAGTCGATCGATCCGCTGGCTGGCTTGCAACCTTTCCAAACGCGCAAGCTGGCCAAACAGCTCGGGTTTACTTCCGAGCAAATCAAGCCGGCCTCCCAGCTCTTCAGCGCGCTCTATCGCACCTTCATCGAATCCGATTGCTCGATGGTGGAAGTGAATCCGCTCGTGGTGACAAAGAAAGGCGAAGTGCTCGCGCTCGACGCGAAATTCAATTTCGACGACAACGCGCTCTACCGGCACCAGGAGATCGCCGCCATGCGCGACACGGCGGAGGAAGACCCGCGCGAAGTCGAGGCCTTGAAACACGGCCTTAATTACATCGGCCTCGATGGCAACATTGCCTGTCTCGTTAACGGCGCCGGCCTGGCCATGGCCACGATGGACATCATTAAATTTTATGGCGGCAGCCCGGCCAACTTCCTCGATGTGGGCGGTGGCGCGACCGAGGAACAGGTCACCGAAGCTTTCAAAATCCTGGTCGCAGATAAGCGGGTGGAAGCGATCCTGGTCAACATTTTCGGCGGCATCATGAAGTGCGACGTGATCGCGCAGGGAATTGTGAACGCAGTCAAAGCAGTGAAGTTGCCTGTGCCTTTGGTCGTTAGGCTGGAAGGCACCAATGTCGAGGCCGGCAAAAAGATCATCGCGGACTCGGGCTTGCCGGTGACCACGGCGGATGATCTGGCCGATGCGGCGCAGAAGGCGGTGGCAGCAGCGAGAGGTGGAAAATGATCAAGGAATTCGCTTTTGTTGGGGTGCCGGTGACTGATCTGCCTCGGGCGCGGAAGTTTTACGAAGAAGTGCTCGGTCTCGAGCTGGAAGGGGAGGCGTCGGAGAAGAACGTCGAGTACAAAGTCGGCCGCGGCACGCTCATGATTGCCAACTACGGCGACCAATGGTTGCCGGCCAAAGGCGGCACGCTGGCGGCGTTTGAAGTCGACGATGTCGACGCGTTGACGGAGAAAGTGAAGGCGAGCGGCGCCGTGATCGCGGTGGCACCGATGGATTCTCCGGTCTGCCGCTTCAGCATGGTGCTGGATCCGGATGGGAACTCGCTCATGATCCACCGCCGGCAGGCTTAACCGAAAGTATTTTTCATGTCTGTACTGGTCGACAAAAACACGCGCCTGTTAGTGCAGGGAATCACCGGCAAGACTGGCGGTTTTCATGCCAAGCAGTGCATGGAATACGGCACCAACGTGGTCGCCGGAGTGACGCCGGGCAAAGGCGGCGTGAAGTTTGAGGACGAGGTGCCGGTTTTCGACACCGTCTGGGAAGCGCGCCAGGAAACCGGGTGCAATGTCTCGGTCATTTTCGTGCCCGCAGCCGGGGCGGCCGATGGCATTCTGGAAGCGGTGAACGCCGGCCTTGAGCTGGTCATCTGCATTACCGAGGGCATTCCGGTCATCGATATGATGCGGGTCAAAGCCGAGATGCTCGGGAAAAAATCCTGGCTGATCGGTCCGAATTGCCCCGGCATCATCACGCCCGGCGAGTGCAAAATCGGCATCATGCCGGGTTACATTCATAAGCCGGGCAGCGTCGGCGTAATCTCGCGCAGCGGCACGCTGACTTACGAGGCCGTCTGGCAGCTCACTTCCCGCGGTTACGGCCAATCGACCTGCATCGGCATCGGCGGTGATCCGATCAATGGCATGTCGCATCTCGATGCCGTCAAGCTTTTCAACGACGACCCTCAGACCGACTCGCTGATTTTGATCGGGGAAATCGGCGGCACCGCCGAAGAAGAAGCGGCTGCCTGGATCAAAGACAATTGCCAGAAACCGGTCGCTGCCTTTATTGCCGGAGCGACTGCGCCGCCGGGGCGCCGGATGGGCCATGCGGGTGCCATCGTTTCCGGGGGCAAAGGAACGGCCGCCGGAAAAATCGAAGCCCTCAAGGCCGCGGGCATAGCAGTGGCCGAAACGCCTGCCACGATGGCCGACACATTGATCAAGCAGATGAAAGGACAGAAATAACCGATGCCCGTTACAGCCAAAGGTCTCGAAGGAATTATCGCCAACTCCACTCGGCTCAGCGCCGTGGTGGGCGACAAGGGTCAGCTTGTTTATTGCGGTTACGACATCAATGAATTGGCCGGCAAGGTCAGCTACGAGGAGATCGTTTATCTGCTCTGGAACAATAAGCTGCCTAACAAGAAAGAGCTGGAGGGTTGCCGCGAGACTCTGCGTTCGCAGCGGCAGTTACCGGACGGCGTCATCGATTTTATCCAGAACGCGCCCAAAAAGGCCGGCCCGATGGACGTCATTCGGACGGCGGTTTCCATGCTCGGGCTTTACGACAAGGATCTTTCCGATTCCTCTCAGGAGACCAACAAGGGGCGCGCTCGCAGCATCACGGCGAAGATCGGTGTGATTGCCGCGTATTTTCATCGCGCGCGGAAGGGCAAGGATCTGCCGCCGGTGCGCGACGATCTCGGCGAGGCCGCGCATTTTCTTTATCTGATGAGCGGCGAAGCGCCGTCGCAGGAAGCGGCCGACACGCTGGACGTGGCTTTTGTCCTGCATGCCGACCACGGGATGAATGCCTCGACTTTTAGCGCTCGCGTGACGATCGCGACTTTAAGCGATATTTATTCCGCGATCACTTCCGCCATTGGCACTTTGAAAGGCCCGCTCCACGGCGGTGCGAACGAGGGTGTGATCCAGATGCTCGAGGAAATCGGGAGCGAAGACAAAGTCGACGCTTACATCGACGACGCGCTCGCGCAGAAAAGGAAGATCATGGGCATCGGGCATCGCGTTTACAAAACGCTCGACCCGCGCGCGCCGCACCTGCAAAAGATGGCCGTGAAACTGAGCCAGAAACTCGGCGACCCGAAATGGATCAACATGTCCGAGCGGATCGCGAAGTTGATGAAGGAAAAGAAGAACCTGAACGCGAACGTCGATTTCTATTCCGCCACCGTTTACTATTCGTTAGGCATTCCGACCGATCTTTTCACGCCGGTCTTCGCTATCGCGCGTTGTTCGGGCTGGTGCGCGCACGTCCTCGAGCAGCTCGAAGACAATCGCCTCTACCGCCCGCTGAGCGAATACGTGGGCGAACCGGTGGGCAAAAAAGTCGAGCCGCTCGAAGAGCGCGCCTAAATGGGGGAGGGGCCTTGGCGCCCCGATCTTGTGGCGACGTCTCTCC